>DATFOK010000035.1:0-71774 GCA_035265665.1 Solirubrobacterales bacterium
TGCTTAGCGATTCGTCGCGTCGGCGTTCACAGTGGCGTCTCGGACGGACTCGTAGGTGAGGAAGGCGACGTCGTCGCCGCTCCGGCTGTCGACGAGGCGAAACGGCTTCTTCTCGCCGGTCTCACCGAAGAGGCGCTGGCCGGCCCCGATCACGACCGGGTAGACCATCAGCCGCAACTCGTCGACGAGGTCGTGCTCCATCAGCGTGCGCGCCAGCTGAATGCTGCCGGCGACGACGATCTCCCCGTCAACCTCCTGCTTCAGCTTCGAGACCTCACTCACCACGTCGCCCCTCAGTACCGTCGAGTTGTTCCACTCGGGATCCTCGAGGGTCGAGGAGACGACGTACTTGGGCAGGCTATTCAGCCTCTCCGCCAGCGCGCCGCCACGGGATGGCCACCGCGCGGCGAAGAACTCGTAAGTCCGCCGGCCAAACAGCAGGGCCTCGGCGCCCAGCGCCTCGTCGAGCACGGCCTTGCCGACGGTCTCGCGGTCGGTGATCTTGCCGACCCAACCGCCGAGCCTGAAGCCCTCGTCACCGGAAGGGTCCTCAATGACCCCGTCGAGCGTGACGTTCTCGCTGATGACGATCTTTCCCATCGCGGGCACAATGACTTAATCGCAGCTAGCAAGCTCCCCGAATCAGCGCATACCGCACGGCCTTGGCGAATCCATGAGCTTACGGGCGACTTCGAGCTGGAGGACGTCTGGGCTCTGCAGACGCCCGGCGGCCCGGACGATTTCCATTATCTGGCCGAGGGGTTCCGGCGACCCCTCGCAGAGCGGGTCGGCCCCCGTTCGAGTGCTCTTCGCGATCCGCTGGAAGGTCGGCGAGCTGCTCGGCTGGGACAAGGCGGACACGGGCGGCGTCCTCCGCCTCGGCTGGGTGACGGCGCCGGCGGCTCCCGCGGCCAGCTGGCCGTGCTCGTGAAGCGAAACGGCCTGCTTGGCACCGCCTACATGGCCGCGATCAGGCCGTTCCGCCACCTGATCGTCTATCCGCAGATGCTGCGCGACATCGAACGCCAGTGGCCACCTACGACCTGATCCACGGAGCCGGCGACTCGGCGTTCTAGGGGCACCTCCCTTTGTCCCGAGCTGGAGGAGCGGGGGCCTGAGGTCGCAAACAACGAGGGGACGGCCTCGCGGCCGTCCCCTCGTCACGGAAAAAGGAGTGTCCTCGAGCTACTTCTTCTTGGACCCCTTCACCTTGCACTTCCCGCTGGATGACGCGCTCAGCACTTCGCCGCTGTAGAAGGTGGTCGTCTCGGTGGTCGACCACGTTCTGTTCTTGGCCTTGCAGCGGGCCATCACGTAGTAGGTCGGCACCTTCTTCGTCTTGCCCTTGACCTTGACCTTCATCTTGCCGGTCTTGCGCTTGTTGAAGGTGGTGTCGAACTTCGTCAGCACCAGGCCCGGCGTGTTCGGGATGTTGCTGAACGTCAGGGTCTTGCCCTGGATCTGACCGATGATGGTCAGGGACGTGGCTCCCGGTCCGATATCGGTCTGCACGTAGATCGTGGAGGGACCACCGCTGAAGAACGTCACGATGCCCCTGATCGCCCCGTTATTGACCTCGACGGTTCCCTGGCCGGTGATGCTCTGCGGACAGGCAGCCCGCGCCTGGGCGTCGAACTTGCCCTGAATCTGGCTCAGCTGGCAGGGCGGGATGTTGCCGTTCACGAACTTCACGTTCGGATCGATCGTGAACACGGTCTGCCGCGGCGACTGCGTCGCAGCGGGGTTGTCGATCGTGGTGCCGATGATGTTGTGCAGCGACACGCCGCCAAAGATCTTCTTGTCCTGCTTCGCCGGCGCCAGCGTCGTCTGCAGCGTCTGCGATAGAGGCGCGGCCGAGGCGACGCTCGAGAACGCCAGGGCCCCGATCACGCCCACCAAGACGCCAATCAGATATTTGCTGTTACGCATACCGCTCCCTTCCCTTGTGTCCACTGGGCATTCCATTGCCCAACCCGTGAAACACATCACACTTCCGTTGGTTGTGCCGCCACCTTACGACGCCGTCAGCCGGCTGACCGAGGTACCGGGGAACCTGACGGCGTCCGGGAACCAGCCCCAGCCGCACGGCGGGCGTAGGCTCGCCATGACCAGCGAACGGAGGAGGGCCTCATGGAACTGGACGGCAAGGTCGCGCTCGTCACCGGTGCCAGTGTCGGGATCGGCGCGGCGGTGGCGCACAAGCTGCACGACGCCGGAGCCTCGGTCGGCTTGCTCTCCCGCCGGGGAGCGGACCTGGGACTCGAGCGCGGCCTCGGCCTGAGCTGCGACGTCCGCGATCGCGCCGCGGTGGCCGAGGCCACGGACGCGGTCGTCGAGCGATTCGAGCGCCTCGACATCGTCATCGCGAACGCCGGCGTCGGGGCGTACGGGGACTTCCTTGACCTCGACCCCGACCTGCTCGAGGCGATGATCGACGTGAACCTGAAGGGCACGCTCTACACGGCGGCCGCGGCGCTGCCTCACCTGATCGCATCGGGCGAGGGCGACTTCATCTCGCTGGCGAGCGTGGCCGGCCTTCGCGCCTTCCCAGGCGAGTCCGTCTACAACGCCTCGAAGTTCGGGCAGATCGGCTTCACGCGCTCGCTGGACCACGAGCTGCGCGAGCGCGGCGTGCGCGCCACCTGCATCTGCCCCGGCGGCGTCAACACCGACTTCGCGATCGGGGCCGGGCGGACCGAGGGCGACCCCGAACTCGAGGGAATGCTGACCCCGGACGAGGTCGCCGACGTCGTCCTCTTCACGGTCACCCGCCCCAGGCGCCTGCGGATGCTGACAACCAGCTTCCGGCCGATGATCGAGTCCTCCTGGGGCTAGGTCGTATCTTGGGTGGATGCCGTCGGTCGAGGGCCTCACCACAGCCGACCTCGTCGATGCAATGGGGCGCCTGCACCGCCACCGTTGCCACATCCTCGACCTGGTCAGCCCGACGCCTGGACGCGTGCTCTTCGGCCCGGCTGTGACGATCTCCTATTTCCCGAGCTGCTCGGCTTCGCTCGACCCCGAGCGCTACAACCTCGGCAACCTCTTCTAGAGGCCGTCGGCGACGAACCGGAGGGCAAGGTCGTCATATTGGCGAGCAACGGGTACACGGACGCCTCGATGGGAGGGGGCACGAAGCTCTCGCGATTGCAGAACCACGGCTGCACGGGGGTGATCACCGATGGGCGGTTGCGGTTTCAAGGACCTCGCCGGCTATGACTTCGCCGCGTACTGCTCGGGCGAGGCGACGAAATGGGGCGGAGGCGAGGTGACGCCCTTTCAGGCGAACGTGCCGGTCGTCCTGTCCGGTGTGGGGGTGATGCCGGGGCAATACGTCTTCGCCGACAACTCCGGGGCGGTGATGGTCCCCGATGCCCAGATCGACGAGGTCCTCGCCGGAGCCCGCGAAGTGAGCCAGGAGGACGGCAGATACATGGAGGAGATCCGCCGCGAGCGGCTGCCGGGTAAGTAGCGTCTCAGCATGCCGCCCGCCTGGCCCGCGCTCTCCTACGAGCCCTGGAGCGAGACCTGCGACACGCTCCACGCCCACACGCAGGTCCTCGGCAAGCTCGCGGTCGAACTCGCGCCGCTCGAGCGGCAGCTTCAGCACGCCGCGCTCCGTCTCTCGCCGCGCGGCTGGGAGACCAACCCACTCCCGGCCCCAGATGGTTCCGGGGCGATCGTCGCCGGCCTCGACCTGCGCACCCACGAGGCGTTCGTGGAGCACACGACTGGGCGAGAAATCCGAGTCGCGCTGACCCCGAACCGGCCGGTCGCCGAGGTGACCCGCGAGGTCCTGGATGCCGTCGGCCGCCTGGCGGGAAAGGTCGAGATCAACCCGAACCCGCAGGAGGTCCCGTGGACGGTCTCGCTTGACGAGGATCGCGAGCACGCCACCTACGAACCGGACCAGGTCGACACCTACTTCACGGCCGCCACTCAGGCGGCGCTGGTCCTGGCGGAGTTCCGCGCGCCGTTCCGGGGGCGCGCGACGCCCGTGAACGCCTGGTGGGGCACCTTCGATCTCGCGGTCCAGCTCTTCTCCGGGAAGCCGGCCGACCCTCCGGGGGACGACTTCATCCTGCGCAATGCCGGCGATGCGGAGCTGATCCAGGTTGGTTGGTGGCCTGGCGACCAGAAATATGATCGAGCGGCGTTCTTCGGCTACGCCCACCCTGCGCCGGAGGGCTTCTCCGCCGGAGACCTCTCGCCCGACGCGGCGCACTGGGACCCGGACATCGGCGAGTTCATCCTCGATTGGGAGGACATCCGCTCGGCCGACGACCCCCACGCACTCGCGCTCGAGTTCGCCCAGTCGGTCTTCGACCACGCGTGCGATGTGTGTGCCTGGGATCCAGTCCTCGCCGACAGCGGGAAGGGCAAGCCGCCGCCGATTCATTGAATTGGGTTGTCCATTTCCCCGTCCTCGATTCGTCTCAGAGGCGAACATCCACTCAAGGAGGCTCCCCGATGAAGTACATGCTGCTGATCAATCAGCCAGACGATCCCGAGACGTGGAGCAAGCTCTCCGAGGAAGAGCAGAAGCAGGTCGCCGCCGACTACCAGGCGATCAACCAGACTTCGGGCGTGACGCCCGGCGAGCGCCTGCAGCCGCCCGAGGCGGCGACCACGGTTCGCGTGCAGGATGAGAAGACGCTGACCACCGACGGTCCCCTCGTCTCCGTCAAGGAGGCGCTGGGCGGTTGGCTCTTCTACGAGGCCGACGACCTGGACGCCGCGATCGAGCTCGCGTCGAGGATCCCGGCCGCCCGCATGGGCGGTGCGGTCGAGATCCGGCCGTTCGCAGGGAGCTAGGCCATTCTCGACCGGGTCTTCCGCGACGAGTGGGGCCGCGTCCTCGCCAACCTGATCGGCTTCCTCGGCGACTTCGACCTCGCCGAGGAGGCCGCTCAGGAGGCCTTCGCGATCGCCGCCGAGCGCTGGCCCCGCGACGGGACGCCGGACAACCCCCGCGCCTGGCTGGTGACGACAGCGAGGAACCGCGCGATCGATCGGATCCGCCGCATCCAGACCCTCGCCGAGAAGACCAGGCTGCTCGAGGTGCCGGAAGCCACCGAGGATGAGATGGAGGAGACGACGATTCCCGATGAGCGCCTCGAGCTGCTCTTCACCTGCTGCCACCCGGCGCTGGCGCTCGAGGGCCAGGTCGCGCTCACGCTTCGGGCGCTGGGCGGGCTGAGCACCGAGGAGATCGCCCGGGCGTTCCTGGTGCCACGCGAGACGATGGCGAAGCGGCTGATTCGGGCAAAGCGCAAGATCGAGGAGGCCGGCATCCCGTTCCGGGTTCCCCCGACGCACCAGCTGCCCGACCGCCTCGGCGCGGTGCTCGGCGTCATCTACCTGATCTTCAACGAGGGCTACGGCGGGCGAGGGGACCTCGCGGATGAGGCGATCTGGCTGGGCGCTGCACTCGTCGAGCTGATGCCCGACGAACCCGAGGCCCACGGGCTCCTCGCGCTCATGCTCGTAAACGATGCGCGGCGGAACGCGCGGTTCGCGGAGGGGGAGGTGGTGCTGCTGCGCGATCAGGATCGATCGCTGTGGGACGTCGAGCGGATCGAGAAGGCGAAGGCCGCGACCGACCGGGCGCTCGCGCTCGGTGGCCGCGGCCCCTACGTGCTGCAGGCCGCGATCGCGGTCCTGCACACCGAGGACCCTCCGGATTGGCAACAGATCGCCGCTCTCTATGGCGAGCTCGGTCGGCTTACGGACTCGCCGGTGGTGGAGCTCAACCGGGCGGCCGCCATCGCCGAGGCCGGGGACGCGGCAGTGGCCCTCGAGCCATCGACAGGCTCGAGCTCGACCAGTACAACTACCTGGACTCCACCCGCGCCGAGCTGCTTCGCCGGCTCGATCGCGCTGAGGAGGCGCGCGCCGCCTATGACCGCGCGCTCGAGCTGGGTCCTTCGGAGGCGGAGCGGCGATTCCTCGTGCGCCGCCTGGCGGAGCTGCCCGGCGCCTGACCGAGTTCAGGCTGGGAGCGGTACGGCCGCCTCCGGGGTTGCGACCCGGAAGCTGAAGCTCTCCTCGAGATAGAGCTGGACTGAGTCGGCGTCGTGACCCTCGTACCCGATCGAGAGATCCTGCCCCGAGTCGAACAGGAAGTCACCGCCCCGCAGGCTCACCACCACGCCGCCGTTCATCCCGGGCGCCCAGACGATCGGCCCGCCGAGGATCTCCTGCAGATGCTGCAGCAGCGGATAGCCCCCGTGCTCCGCGGTCTCGAGCACGTGCGTGTGGCCCTCGGGACTGAGCGCGAGCCCGTAGGGGCCGTCGATACCCACGCCGCGCAGCGCATCGACCGATTTCGCGACGTGGCGGGGGTAGACCTCGCAGTCCTCGCCGAGATTGATCTTCTCGTGTGGGGAGGACTCGCCGATTCCCTTGATGCCGGCTGAGCTCCAGCCGCCGAAGACGACGGCGTTCTCCGCTCTCGCGATCCTGCGAGCGGCCTGGTCGAGCGTCTCGAGATCGACGTCGGGCGCGCCGCGCTCGGCATCGTCCAGCTGGACCCGGCTGATCGCGAAGTGAGCGCGGAGCTCCACCAGTCCGAGGACCCGTCGCTGGCTGGCCGCGACACCATCCCCTGGCACGTCTGCGACCTCCTCGGCGCGCCCCAGGTTCGTCGCTGAGTACTCCCATCCATGGGGCCCGGAGAAGTCGACGAGCTTTCGTGCAGCCAGAGCCGGTGTGAGCCGTTCGCGCGCCTCGTCGTCGAGCAGCCGCCAGCCCGCCTCCGTGATCGGCGCATGCTCTCGGAGCAGGTGGCTCAACTCACGCTCCCCCGGAGGCTGCCGATGCCGAGCGATTCGCTGCCGGCGAGTGGCGCTCCCTTCGCGGCCTCGCCCTCCGTCGCTTCCTCCTCCGACTCCTCGCCGTGCTCGACGATGTCGCCGTCCTGGAAGAGGATTCCCTGCGCGATCTCGCGCCACAGCGGAAGGCGGCGAAGGAGGAACTCGAGGTTCATGGCGAAGTGCTTGAACTCCTCACCTTCGGCGTCCAGCATGATCTCCCGGGCCACGGGGTCGCGCTCGATGGCGAGGCGCTGTTCGTACCAATCGATCGCCTCCGCCTCCTCGATCAGGTTCGCGCACATTCTCGCGAAGGTCCGCGCTTCCTCCGGAAGCTCCGCCGCGGGCTCGTGGTACTGGTCGAATCCCACGGGATAATCCTTTCAGGCTTGGGGTGCGGCTGACCTGGAAATCAGTGGCCCGCGCGCTCACCGCGCAGCAGGGCGAGGGCGTGGGGGAGAGCCGTCTCGAGGACGGGTGCCGTCTCGTCGATGCTCGCCGGGTTGCCTGGGAGGTTCACGATCAGCGTCGATCCGCGGGCACCGGCTAGCCCGCGCGAGAGCATCCAGAGATCGGTGTGAGTCTGAGAGGCCTGACGGATCGCCTCCGCAATGCCCGGTGCGGGCCGATCGATCACCGCGGCGGTCGCCTCGGGCGTGACGTCGGTGGGCGCCAGGCCGGTTCCGCCCGTGGTCAGAATGAGCTCGCAGTGCTCCTCATCGGCCCAGTGCCGCAGGCGGCTCTCGATCAGAGCACGGTCATCGACGAGAACCTCGCGCTCGACGGCGTCACCGCCGAGCCGGCGCGCCAGATCGGCAAGCTTCGACCCGCCCTGGTCCTGGCCCTCGCCGCCAGCCCTCGACGTCGAGATGGTCAGTACGGCGACCCGCATCGCGCCTAGCGATCCGCGGTCGCCGAGCCGTCGCGGCGCCATGGGCCGCTCCGCCCGCCGCTCTTCTCGATCAGCTCGATCGCCTCGATGCGCACGCCGCGCTCGATCCCCTTGACCATGTCGTAGACCGTGAGTGCCGCGATCGCGGCTGCCGTCATCGCCTCCATCTCAACGCCGGTTCGCCCGAAGACGCGCGCCTCCGCCTCGATGCGTATCGCTCCCTCGGCGGGATCGACGTCGGCCCGGACGTCCGCGTAGGCGAGCGGAAGCGGGTGGGCGAGCGGGATCAGCTCGGCAGTTCGCTTTGCTGCCTGGATGCCCGCGAGGCGCGCGGCACCGATCACGTCTCCCTTGGGCGCGTCGCCGCGCGCCAAAGCTGCGGCGGTCTCCGGATCCATACGCACGATCGCCTGCGCCACCGCGCGGCGCTCGCTCTCCGGCTTGCCGCCGACGTCGACCATGTGGGCGCTGCCCTCGCGTGAGACGTGGGTGAGGTGCGGGTCCTCGTTCACGGGACCTTGCCTTCCACCCAGCGCGCCCCGGAAGCGTCGACCTCGCGCTTCCAGATCGGCGCCTCGGCCTTGATTCGGTCGATCGCCTCCCGGGCCGCCGCGAATGCGGCCTCGCGATGGGCTGCCGACGCGGCGACCACCACGCTCGCCTCGCCAAGCGGGACCGAGCCGACTCGGTGCTCGGCCGCCGCGGCCTCCAGGCCGTGGCGATCGGCGCACTCGGCAAGGATCACTGCGATCCGCTCCTCCGCCATCTCCCTGTAGGCCTCGTACTCGAGCCTGTAGACGTCCCGAGTTGTCCCCTGGAAGCAGACGATCGCGCCTGCGGCCGGTCTGGATACGAGGCGCGAGAGCGTCCCGAGCGAAAGCGGCTCGTCGGTGACACGCGCATGCACGTTCGAATCGGCGCTTCCCCCGCTGACCGGAGGTACCAGCGCCAGCTCGTCGCCGGAGGCCAGGGAGGTTTCGGCGTCCGCGTAGTCCCGGTTGACCGCCATCCTCACCGGCATCCGCTCGAGCAGGTCACCGAGCTCGGGGCGCTCGGCGAGCCTGGTCAGCGCCTCGGCCACCGTGGCGCCGTCGTCCAGCTCCACCTCGATCGAGTCGCTGCCCACACGCTCGCGCAAGACGGCGAACAGTCGGACGGTGACGGTCATCACGGCGATGCTACGGGGCGGACACCCTCCAGGAGCTCGACCTTGACGTGGCTGCCGGCCACGGGGGCATCGGCGTTGGCTGGCACGATCACGAGTGCGTCGGCGCCAAGCATCGAGGTGAGCACGTGCGAGTCCTGGTTCCCGGTCGGCCGGGCGTGCCACCCGTCTTCGCGAAGCTCGAGGGAGCAGCGCACGGCGTGGTCGCGCCCAGGTGCCGCCTGCAGATCCTCATCGAGGATCGCCGAGGAGCTAGCGACCCTGTCCTCGACCCCGAGCAGACCCCGGAGCGCGGGGTGGACGAAGAGCAGGAAGGTGACCATCGCCGATACCGGGTTTCCCGGTAGGCCGAAGACAAGCGTTCCACGGGGCCCGACTCCGAACCAGGTCGGCTTACCGGGCTTCAGGGC
Source organism: Solirubrobacterales bacterium (assembly GCA_035265665.1). Classification (GTDB taxonomy): domain Bacteria; phylum Actinomycetota; class Thermoleophilia; order Solirubrobacterales; family 70-9; genus DASUPK01. Next base: position 9,280 of record DATFOK010000035.1, read on the forward strand.
AACCCTCCAGAAGACCTCTTCGACGCCGAGCGAGTCGAGCGCGCCCTTGACATGATCGTGTTCGCCGACTGAGACGCCGCCGCAGATCACGGCGATCTCGGCGCCGAGCATGCGCTCGATCGCGGCGCGGGTCGGTTCGGGATCGTCCGTGACGGTCTCGGTCGCAACCACCTCGGCACCGGAGCTCAGGGCGAGCGAGGAGATCGTGTAAGTGTTCGAGTTGCGGACGCCGCCCGGTCGCGGCACGTCCCCAGGCTCCTGCAGCTCGTCGCCGGTGGTCAAGACCCCGAGCCGGGGTCGGCGAACGCAGGCGACCTCCGTGACACCCACGGATGCCAGCACCCCGAGTTCCGCGGCACCGAGGCGAGCACCCCGCCGGAGCACGGTGGCCTCCGGCTCGATGTCGTCGCCGGCGTGACGCACGTTGTTCCCCGGCTCGACTTCCACAGCGATCGTGACCCGTCCGCCCCGCAGGCTCGTGTCCTCGACCCGGACGACAGAATCCGCGCCCTCGGGAATCACCGCGCCCGTGGAGATCCCGATCGCCTGCCCCTCGTCAAGCGCCGAGCCGGCCGGACGCCCCGCTCGTGACTCGTCGACGACGAGCAGGCTCGCCGGGGACTCGGGATTCGCACCGCTGGTGTCCGCCGCCCGCACCGCGAAGCCGTCCATCGAGGAGTTGTCAAAGCCGGGGACCGAGTAGACGCTTTTGACGTCGTGGGACAGGATCCGGCCAAGTGCCTCGCGAAGCGGAACGGATTCCGGTCCCAGCGGACTGACGCGCTCGAGCACGAGGCGCCGGGCGTCCTCGAGATCGATCGGCTTGTCGGCCGTCGCCGGCGTCAGACCGCCCTCAGTCGACTGCCAGCATCACGTCGCTTGCCTTGATCAGCGCGCTCACCTTTTTACCCGGCGCGATCCCGAGTTCGCGAACCGCTTCGACGGTCACCGATGCGACCAGCCGCATGCCGTTGACCTCCAGCTCGACGTTCGCGATCGCTTCCCCCTCAGTGACGTTCTTGACCTCACCCGGAAGCTTGTTTCGGGCGCTTATCTGCAAGGTTTCCTCCTTCGGTTTGCGGCTGGTTCGAGTCTCGACTTCGAGGCTAGATCATCCGCTTCGCCGCACTTGCAAGGGGCCGTCAGGCACTTTGCATAGGCAGAACCGTTGGCTGCCATACTGGCCGCCGATGAATGAGCTCAGCCTGGGTGAGGCGGCGCGGGTGATCGGGGTCAGCGTCGACACCTTGCGCCGTTGGGACCGCGCCGGAAGGCTCAAGACCACGCGCGACGCCCGCAATCGCCGTCGGGTGCCGGCCAGCGAAGTGGAGCGGCTCCGTGGCACTCCGGCCCGCCACCGCACGAACAACGCATTCTCAGCACGAAACCGGTTCCCCGGGACGGTCACCTCCGTGGAGGTCGCTGGGGTCATGGCACTGGTCGAGATCGAAGCCGGACCGCACCGGATCACTGCCGCGATCACCCGGGACGCGGTGGAGGAGCTGGGACTAGTACAGGGCACTCGTGCCACGGCCACCGTCAAGGCCACCTCCGTGATGATCGACCGGGACGGCTAGGTCCGGTTCTACCTATGTAGTGCATATGTATGATCGCCCGGGAATGGGCCCCGACGCCTGCCGAACGACCCGCATTGCGACCGTGCTCGCCGTGGCGGGCGCCTGTCTGGTGGGCACAGCGGGCTGCGGAGGCGATGGCGGCTCTAACCAAGTGGTCGTGTCGGCCGCCTCGTCTCTGGATACCGCGTTCAACCAGTACGTCGATGCCGTGGGAATCGACGCCAAGATGTCCTTCGCGGGATCGGACGAACTCGCCGCCCAGATCCGCCAGGGGGTGAAACCTGACGTCTACGCCGCGGCCAATATGGCGCTACCCGACCAGCTCCACACAGCAGGGCTCGTCGGCAATCCGACGGTCTTCGCAACCAACACGCTGGTGCTGGCGGTCCCGAAGGACTCGCAAATCTCATCCCTTGGCGACCTGGCCACGCCGGGGACCACGATCGTGATGGGAGACCCGGCGGTACCCGTGGGCTCCTACACCCATGAGGTGTTGGGAAGGCTTCCCCCCGACCAGCGGAACGCGATCCTGGCCAACGTTCGATCGGAGGAGCCCGACGTGAGCAGCATCTCCGGCAAGCTCACCCAGGGAGCGGCCGACGCAGGCTTCGTCTACGTCACCGATGTGACCGCAAGCGACGGCCAGCTGAAGGCGATCCGGCTGCCGGCGGAGCTCCAGCCGAATGTCGCGTATGCCGCCGCGGTGGTCACCGGCGCTGAGAACCCCGATGGCGCCCGCAAGTTCATCGAAGGGTTGCTCAGCGGGGACGGGGCCACGGCGCTCGAGGAGGCCGGCTTCAAGCCGCCGACCGGCTGATGCGCAGGGCGGCATTCGCCATTGGGCTGTTCCTCGCCCTCTTCGTGGTGCTCGCCTTCCTGACGCTGCCGATCGTCGCGATCTTCGTTCACACCTCTCCAGGCGATCTGATCAGCAGCCTCGGGGAACAGGACGCAAGGGACGCTCTCTGGCTCAGCCTGAAGACTTCCCTCGCGGCGCTCGCGATCATCGTGATCGTCGGAACGCCCGCCGCCTATCTCCTCGCCACGCGGGACTTCCGCGGCCGCTCGGTGGTGGTGACGCTGATCGAGCTCCCGCTGGTGCTCCCGCCGGCCGTCGCCGGCATCGCCCTGCTCGCCGCCTTCGGTCCAGAGGGACTGTTCGGCAGCGCGCTCGATGACGCGGGAATCCAGCTGGTGCTGCAGACCGCGGGGGTGATCGTCGCACTCACCTTCGTCGCGGCTCCTTTCTACCTGCGTCAGGCGCAGGAGGCCTTCGCCGCTGTGGATCGCAACCTGCTGGACGCCGCGCGCACGCTGGGGGCAACCGAGGCGCGGGCCTTCGTCCGGGTGGCCGTGCCATCCGCGGGTCAGGGCATCGCATCGGGGATCGCGCTGGCCTGGGGGCGGGCCCTGGGCGAGTTCGGAGCGACGCTGATGTTCGCCGGATCGTTCCAGGGGATCACCCAGACGGTGCCGCTCGCCATCTTCGCCCGCTTCAGTGAGGATTTCACCGCCGCCCTGGCGCTCTCGGGTGTGCTCGTCATCGTCTCCGCTGCCCTGCTGCTCTCGGTCAAGGTCCTGGGGCGGTCGCCGATTCTCGGCGGTGGCGCGCCATGAGAGGCCTCGAGGTCAGAGCGCGCGATCAGCTTCGCGACCTGGAGCTCGACGTCGAGCTGCACGTCGATGGGGACGGCTGCGCGGCGATCGTCGGTCCCTCCGGCGCCGGCAAGTCGACCGTGCTCCGCATCATCGCCGGGCTGCAACGTCCAGATCCGGGCCGCGTCGTGATGGGAGAGGAGGTTTGGCTCGACTCGGGCCGCGGGATCGATCTCCGGCCCGAGGAGCGCGCCTGCGGATTCATGTTCCAAGACTACGCGCTGTTTCCGCATCTGAGCGCGTGGAGGAACGTCGCCTTCGGAATGCCCGGGCCGCGCCATGATCGCCGGGGGCGCGCGCTGGAGCAGCTCAGGCGCTTCGGTGTCGAGAGGCTTGCCGACGCCCGCCCGACCTCCCTTTCGGGTGGCGAGCGCCAGCGGGTGGCGCTGGCGAGATCGCTGGCGCGAGACCCGAGCGTCCTGCTCCTCGATGAACCCCTGGCCGCCCTCGACACGCGCACCCGTGCGCACGCCGGCCGCGAGCTCGTCCACGCACTGAGAGGGACGCGTGCACTCGCGATCGTGGTCACCCACGACTTCTCCGAGGCGGCCATGCTGGCCGACGAGATCTTCGTCATGGACGAGGGAAGCGTCGTGCAGCGCGGGACCGCTGCTGACCTCTCGGCCCGGCCCGCGAGTGCCTTCGTCGCCGACTTCGCGGGCTCGGTGGTGCTGAGCGGCACGGCACACCCGGACGCGGACGGGTTGACGCAGGTCGAGCTGGATGGCGGAGGCGTCGTGCACAGCATCGACTCGATCCATGGGCCGGTCGCCGCCCTCGTCTTTCCCTGGGAGATCAGCCTCGAACCGAGCGCGGCCGAGCACGAGAGCTCGGCCCTCAACCGCCTCGCGGTCGAGGTCGTATCGGTGACCGAGATCGGCAACCGCGCCCGGATCGGATTGTCCTCGCCGCAGCCGCTGGTGGCGGAGGTGACCGTCGAATCGATCCGCTCGCTGGCCCTGCGTCCGGGGGCCCGGGTCACCGCCAGCTGGAAGGCAACCGGGACCCGGCTCGTCGCGCGCTAGCTAACCGCCGATCTGGCTCATCGACCGCGGTGGCCGGCGGAAGCCGGGCTCGTTGATGCGGTGCTTGAGCTCCTTGCGCCAGACCGCGTCGCGGATCAGCTCCTCCAGCTCGTCGTCGCTCGCGCCCGAGCGCAGCGGATCGCGCAGATCGGTCTCGTCGATCGAGAACAGACAGGTGCGCAGCTTGCCGTCAGAGGTGATCCGGATGCGGTTGCAGTCGGCGCAGAACGGCTCGGACACGGGATTCACGAACCCGATCTCCCCGGCCCCGTCGGCGAAGCGATACACGCGAGCGGTCGAGTGCGGCTCACGCGGGAGCGGCTCAAGCTCGTAGGCCGTCTCCGCGATCTCCCTGATCTCCGCCCCGGTGAGCACGGCCTCCGGCTCCCACTTGCCATCCGCGTCCAGCGGCATGAACTCGATGAACCGCACCTGGTAGTCCGTCGATCTGGCGAGCTCGCAGAAGCGCAGCACCTCGCGCTCGGTGAAGTCGCGCATTGCGATCGCGTTCACCTTGATCGGCCTCACCTCCGGGAACGCGGCGATTGCATCGAGGCCGCGCATCACCTGGACCAGGGCGTCGCGGCGCGTGACCTTGAAGAAGGCGTCTCGCGCCAGCGAGTCCACCGATACGTTGAACCTGTCGACGCCCGCCCGCACCAGGGCCTCCGCGTCGCGTTCGAGCAGGTAGCCGTTCGTGGTGACCGAGATCTCACGGAGGTCCTCGACGCCGCGCAGCATTCCAACGAGCTTCGGGAACTCCCGGCGAACCAGCGGCTCGCCCCCCGTCAGCCGCAGATCGGAGACGCCCAGCGAGGCAAGCAGCGCGACGAGCCGCTGGTTTTCCTCGAAGGTGAGGATCTCTGAGCGGTCGAGCCAGGGAAGTCCGTCGGCCGGCATGCAGTACTGGCAGCGGAAGTTGCATCGATCCACGACCGAGAGACGCAGGTCGCCGATCAGCCGGCCGTGCCCGTCTTGGAGCGGCTCTTTCCGGGTCACGGGGAACGCCTCCCGGTCCCAGCGGTCGAGAAGAAGGGGTGTCCAGTCCAATGTGGCATTTCGGTCACCCCGCGGGTGCGGCTTCGGGATCGCGTGCCGCGTCGTGGATTCGGCCCTTGACGGTCTTCAGCCGGCCGCCCTCGCGTCCCCGGCGGACGGCCGTGACCTCGCCCATGATCGAAATCGCGGTCTCGGCCGCCGACAGGGCGCCGATGTCGAGCCCGATCGGAGCCGCCAGGCGCCCCAGCTCCCCGTCGGTCAGGCCATCGGCGAGCAGGCGCTCGCGACGTTTCTCCTGCGCCCGGCGGCTGCCCATGGCTCCGATGTACTGGGCGTCGGAGCGGAGGGCGATCTTGAGCACGGCGTCGTCGAGCTTGGGGTCGTGGGTGAGCACCGCGATCGAGGTGGCACGGTCGATTCCGCCGAGCTCGTCCAGGGCCTTGTCGGGCCATGCCACGATCACCCGCTCTGCCTCCGGGAAGCGGTCGGCAGTCGCGAAGCGCTTGCGCGGATCGACCACGAAGGCGCGCCAGCCCGCCAATTTCGCAGCGGCAGCCAGCTGGGCCGCGAAGTCCACCGCGCCGAAGATGATCAACCGGGGCGGTGGCGCGACCACATCGACGAACAGGGTCTGACCATCGTGCTCGTAGAGCTCGCTGCGCTCGGACCAGATCGCGGACGCCGCCCTGGTCACCGCGGCCTCGTCCAGCTCGGTTTCCCCGAGGGAGCCGTCGTGCGTCCCATCCTCCAGCAGCAACAGCTTTGCCCCGACGTCGGCGCCCTCGAGAATGGTGGTCAGGGCTCCGCGCCCCCCCTGAAGACCGAGCTCCCTGAATCGGCCCTCCAGACCGCCGTCGTCATAGGTCTCCACCCAGATCGAGATCTCGCCGCCGCAGGGCAGCCCGACGTCCCAGGCGTCTTCGTCGGCGATCCCGTACTCGAGGAGCTGCGGCGCGTCACCCCTCAGGATCCCCTCGGCCACCTGGACGACCTGCCCCTCCACGCATCCCCCGGAGACCGCCCCCGCCATCTTGCCGGCCTCATTGATCGCCATCTTGGTCCCCGGCGGCTGCGGTGCCGACTTCTTCGTGTCGACGACGGTCGCCAGCGCGACGGGATCGCCGACGCCGACCCAATCCCCGACGATCTCCATGACGTCCTTCATGCGCGTTCAGCCTCCTCGGGCATCCGAGCCCACCAGCCGATCGAGTCCCTGCTCCACGACCTGCTCCTGATCGTCACGGTACTTCAGCACCGAGCCCAGGGTCCGTTCAGCGGCCGGGGCGTCGAGGTGATCGACCCCGAGCAGCTCGAGTGCGGCGACCCAGTCGATGGTCTCGGCGATCCCGGGTGGCTTCTGGACGTCGCTCGAGCGCAGGTGGCGGACCGCGTCAGCCGCCTCGGTCGCAAGCCGCTCCGCGGTGCCCGGCACACGGCGGCGAACGATCTCGACCTCGCGTGCCGGGCTCGGATAGTCGATCCAGTGGTACAGGCAGCGGCGCTTGAGCGCATCGTGCAGGTCGCGGGTGCGGTTCGAGGTCAGGATCACCGCCGGCGGATGGGTCGCGCGGATCGTGCCGATCTCGGGGATCGTGACGCTCGACTCCGCGAGCATCTCGAAGAGGAACGCCTCGAAGTCGTCGTCGGCTCGATCCAGCTCGTCGATCAGGAGGACGGCGGGCAACGGCCCCTCGTGCTCGATCGCCTGCAGCAGCGGGCGCGGCGTCAGGAACTCCCTGCCGAAGAGCTCCTCCTCGTCGAATCGGCCGCCGGTCGCCTCGGACGAGCGGATCCTGAGCAGCTGGCGCGGGTAGTTCCACTCGTACAGCGCCTCCGAGGAGTCGATGCCCTCGTAGCACTGCAGGCGGATCAGCTCGGTGTCCAGCGACGCCGCCAGCGCCTTGGCCGCCTCCGTCTTGCCGACTCCCGCCTCGCCCTCGAGCAGGAGCGGCTGAGGCAGCCGCAGCGAGAGGAAAAGCGCCGTGGCGAGCCCGTCGTCGGCCAGGTAGTCAACGGCGTCGAGCCGTTGCTTGAGGGACTCGATGTCCGGAACGGCTTCGCTCACGGAGGTCTCGGCACCCGGGCGGACGGCGTGGCTCATGCAGAGCTCCCTGACTCCGCGAGGACGGCCTCGTAATCCGCCCGCGTATCGACGTCCCGTGGGATCGGGCCGGGGACCCTCGCCTCGACCACCTCGCCGGACCGGTGCTCCATCAGCTTCCAGACCGCCTTGTCGCCGTGCAGCTCCCGCAGGTCTCCGAACAGCGCCCTGCCGAAGGCGATGGGATGGCCGCGCCCGTCGTCGTAGAGACACGCGGCCAGCGCGGTGTCCTCATCACAGGCCGCGATCAAGGCACGGACGGTGGCGGGTGTCACGCCGGGCTGATCACCCAGCATCAGAACCATCAGCTCCGAACGTGGGTCGATCGCGCTCAGTCCCGCGGCGATCGACGAGGAGCAACCCTGTCCGAAGTCCGGGTTCTCCACCACGTCGGCACCCGACAGATCGACCTTGCGCCGAACCTCTCCCGAGCTGCCGCCGAGCGCCACGATCAACTGATCGAACGCGCTCGCCCGCGCGGTCTCCAGAGCGTGATCGAGCAGCGTGCCGGAGCCAAAGGGCAGGAGCTGCTTGGGCTCGCCGAGCCGCCGCGAGCCCCCGGCGGCGAGCACGAGCCCGGTGACGAACCGCTCAGCGGGCCGCGCCATCGGGAACGCCCTGGGCGCTGAAGGTGTCACGACACCCCTCGGAGCAGAAGTAGTAGAGATCGCCGTCCCGCTCGAGGTGGATGCTCGCCTCGCTGACGGCCACCTCCATGCCGCAGATCGGGTCGATGGCGGTCTCCGTCGAGACGGCGACCGGGGCCAGCTCGGGGGATGTCGGCTGAGGAGCCTCGGTCCGCGGCGCCTCCATGCCGACGTTCCGCGGCGTCGGCGCTGGGCCCGGCTCGCCCTCGGGCCGCAGCGAGACGATCTCCGCGAGGATCGCCAGCGCGATCTCCTCCGGGGTCTCGGCGCCGATCTCGAGCCCGGCCGGCGTGTGCAGCCGCGCACGTTGTTCGTCCGGAAGATCGAGCGACTCCCGCACGGCGCGGCCCCTGACCTCGCTGGCGACCAGGGCCACGTACGGGACGTCGGACAGGAGCGCCTCGGTGAGCACCCGCTCCTCATCGTGACCGTGCGACGCCACGACGACCGCGGTGTCATCGGGACTGGTCCGGGCGAGCTCCGCCGGGCCGGACTCCACGGCATACCCCAGTCGCTGCGCGAGATCCGCCAGGGCGGCCGCGATCGGCGCGGCACCGACAACTCGCATTGTGGGCGGTGGGAGATGCGGTTCGAGGAAGATCTCGAGCGCACCGCCGCTGAGACAGGGGTTCTTGACGGTCACCGCCCCATCAGCGGCCTCCGGTTCCCCCTCCGCGGCGGCGGGCAGGATCCGGAGCAGCAACGGGTCTCCGGATTCCATGGCGCGAAGCGAGTAGAGGCGGACCGAAGCCTCCGCGCAGGTGCCCCCGACGAAGCCCTCGATTACGCCGTCGGGGCGCACGATCGCCGAGTCACCGGCCCTGACGCTGGTCGGGCTCTGCGCGCGGACGACCGTGGCCGCCACGAACGGCGCCTGCGCTGCGCCTTCTCCGTTTCCTGCGGGCACTGGAATCCCTCGGGGCAAGGGTACTCCGGGGGTCATTCCGGGCCTGGACCTATCCGGCCGCCTGCACGGCGCCGACCCGGTAGGTCGTCTGGGCGTCCAGCGAGCCCTCGATTCCCTCGGGCAGCTCGAATCCCCCGAAGGTGTGGAGCGCTACCTCCTGGATCCTCACCCCCTTGGGATCGCCCTGCTCCGCCGTCCAGCGGCCGTTGTCGAACCGGAGGGCGTCCGGGGCGGCGTCGAGCATGGAGGCGGCCACGATCTGGGCCTTGTCGCGCAGCTTCCGGGCGGTGATCGCGACGTTCTCGCCGACGGCGTCACTCGGCTCGTTGTTGAAGGTGTTTCCCTCGCCGAAGCGATCCGTGTCCTCGTGCACCACCTTGATGTCCTCCGGCGGAATGCCAAGCTCGCTCGCCGCCACCCCGGCGAGCTTCGCCTCCTCACCCTGCGAAGCCTCGCTGAGGCTGAGAACCGTCTTGCCGGTGGGGTGCATTCGAATGAACACTGCCCGGTAGGTGGGCCCATCAGCCATCTCGAGTCCTTTCCTCGAATTTCATCAGGGGGTGGTCCTTCCTCGCTTCGGCCCATAGCCGCTCGGCATCGGCACCGGCCGCTGAGCCTCGGTCCGCTCGGCACTCGGCAATGACGCGTCGGCAGGCGTGGCGCCCTTTTGGTCGGCCGCCCTGAACCTGTCTCGAGAGGAGTCATCGGCAGCGATCGCCTCGGCGACCTCGTACATGGCTTCCAGCGAGTGCCCGCTGACGAGCGCATCGCAGTGTGGCAGCGCGGCCGCCATCCCGCCCGCCCCCGGGGAGAATCCGGCGGCGCCCGCCCGAGGGTTGACCCAGATGATCCGATGGGCGAGTCGCCCGAGGCGCTCCATCTCGCGCCCGACCAGTGCGGGATCCGCGCGCTCCCAGCCATCGGAGAGGACCACCAGCACCGCGCCCCGGGCCATCCCCCGGCGCCCGTAGCGGTCGTTGAAGCTCTGCAGTGCCTCGCCGATCCGCGTGCCGCTCGACCAGTCCGGGGCGGCGGCTACGGCCCGCTGGATCGCCGCCTCGGGGTTGCGGCCGCCGAGGGCGCGCGTCAGGCGCGTCAGCCGGGTGGCGAACACGAACGCCTCCGCGGGAGCGCCGCTGGCGACGGCGGAGGTGAGGAGATGGAGATACGCCCGCGCGTACGGCTCCATCGAGCCAGAGACGTCGCAGATCAGAACAAGCCGCCGCGGCCGGGTCCGCCGAGTCCGCCTGGCGAGGGTCATCGGATCACCCCCCGTGCGGAGGCTGCCCCGGAGAGTGCGACGCAGGTCGAGGTGCTCCCCCCGACGGGCGCGGCGCCTCCTGCGGGCGCGGCGCCGCGGAGCGGCCAGCTCGAGGGCGGCCATCATGCGGCGGATCCGTTCGAGCTCATCGGGATCGAGGGCCTCGAAGCTCTTCCTGCGGAGGCGCTCCTCTTCGCTGGCGGGCGCCAGCGGGACCTTGACCTCGAGCTCCGTGCGGTCCTCCCCGGGGCTTGAGAGCGAGACACGCATGCCGGCCTCATCGCTGCCCCGCTCCCCCGGGGCGGAGCGGGCCTGCGGGGCGGGCGGTCGCTCGCTTGGCCGCAAGCCGCTCAGCGTCGGGGAGTAGGGGTCGCCGCGTTCCTCGTCCGGCTCTAGGGCCGGATCGAACACCGCCGCGAAGACACGATCGAAGTTCGGCAGCTGGGTCTGCGAGGAGACGAACACCGATCGGGCCGTCCAGTAGAGCTGCGAGCGCCTCACCGGGCGGACGAGCGCCACCGCCTCGGCGAATCGGGATGCGCGCTCCGGAGTGGTCGGCACCCCGGCGGCCCGCAGGCGCTGGCCCAGCCTGGTGGACAGGGCGGGCAGGTCGATCGTGCCGAGCTCAGGCACGACCGCTCACTGCGGCGGCTCGGCCCTGCCCTGCATCGCCGCCCAGACGCGGGCCGGGTTCAGCGGCATGTCGACGTGTGCCACGCCGTGACTCTGGTAGAGCGCGTCGCAGACGGCGTTCACGATCGCGGGCGGAGAGCCGTTGGTGGCGGACTCGCCGACACCCTTGGCCCCGATCGGGTGGTGCGGCGACGGGGTGACCGTGGCTCCGAGCTCCCAGTCCGGGCACTCGAGGGCCGTCGGGATCAGGTAGTCCATCATCGACCCGTTCAGGCAGTTGCCCTGCTCGTCGAAGCTGATCAGCTCCATCAGGGCGATGCCGACCCCCTCGGCGAGGCCGCCCATGACCTGGCCGTCGACGATCATCGGGTTGATCCTGGTGCCGCAGTCATCGACCGCGATGAACCGCCTGATCTTCACCTCGGCGGTATCCGGGTCGACGTCGACCACACAGATGTAGGCGCCGCACGGGTAGGTCAGGTTCGGCGGGTCGTAGACGGACTGGCCGTCGAGGCCGCCCTCAACCCCCTCGGGCAGCGGCGCCTCGCCGTAGGCGGCTTCCGCGATCTCGTCGATGGTCGCCCCCTTCTCAGGGTCGCCCCGCACGGACCAGCGGCCCTTCTCCCAGACGAGGTCGTCGGGCGAGGTCTCGAGCATCCCGGCCGCGATCAGCCGGGCCTTGTCGCGCACCCTCCGCGCGGCGACCGCCGCGGCGGCCCCGGACACGGGGGTGGAGCGGCTGCCGTAGGTCCCGAGGCCGAAGGGCGTGCGATCGGTGTCCCCGTGGCGCACCTGGATGTCGTCCGGGGAGATGCCGAGCTCCTCGGCGACGATCTGGGCGAAGGTCGTTTCGTGGCCCTGTCCCTGGGTCTGGGCGCTGATGCTGAGCGTCGCCTTGCCGGTGCCGTGGACGCGCAGGTCGCAGCCGTCGGCCATGCCCTGGCCGAGGATGTCCATGTGCTTCTTCGGCCCGGCGCCGACCACCTCGGTGAAGAAGGCGACGCCGATGCCCATCAGCTCGCCGCGCTCCCGCTTCTCTGCCTGCTCCCTGCGGAGCTCGTCGTAGCCGGCGATCCGCATCGCCTCACGCATGGTCTCCTCGTACTCGCCGGAGTCGTAGGTCCAGCCGGTCTTGTTTTCGTAGGGAAACTGCTCGGGCTGGATGAAGCTATTCATCCGCAGCTCGGTGGGGTCGACGTCCATCTTCAGAGCCAGCTCGCCAACGAGGCGCTCGATCAGGAAAATGCCCTCCGTGACCCGGAACGAGCAGCGGTAGGCCACGCCGCCCGGCGCCTTGTTCGTATAGACGGCCTTGACGCTGCAGTGCGCCGCCTCCAGGTCATAGGAGCCGGCGAACACGTGGAAGAAGCCGGCGGGGAACTTCGAGGGCTGCGCCGTGCTGTCGAACGCGCCATGGTCCGCGATCACGTCGACCTGCGCCCCCGTAATCCTCCCGTCCTTGGCACAGATCCGGCCGCTCATGATGTAGTCGCGCGCGAAGCCGGTGGACATCAGGTTCTCCGAGCGGTCCTCCACCCACTTGACTGGCTTGCCGGTGACGATCGAGCCGACGATCGCGCAGACGTAGCCGGGATAGACGGGCACCTTGTTCCCGAACCCGCCGCCGATATCGTTGGTCATGACCCGGATCTTCTGCTCGGGCAGCCCGGCGACCTGCGCGTAGACAGTGCGATGCAGGTTCGGAGCCTGGTTGCCGTTGTAGATGTCGAGCTGACCCGTCTCCGGGTTCATGTCGGCGATCATCCCGCAGGTCTCGAGCGGGGCCGGATGGCAGCGCGGGTAGATCATGTCCCGCTCGACGACGATGTCGGCCTCGGCGAAGACGCGCTCGCACTCATCCGCGTCGCCGGCCTCCCAGAGCGGGGTCGCCAGGTTGTCGGTCTGGTCAGGCTTGTCGTCCCTGATCACCGGCGCGTCGGGATCGAGCGCCTTGCGGGCGTTGACGACAGCCGGCAGCGGGTCGTACTCGACGTCGATCATGGGCAGGGCGTCGCGTGCCGAATAGCGGTCCTCGGCGATCACGAAGGCGACCTCCTGACCCTGGAAGCGGACCTTGTCCCCGGCCAGGACCGCCTGCGAGTCGTAGGAGATCGTCGGCATCCAGGCGAGGCCGAGAGTCTCCAGATCCTTCGCCGTGATCACCCGGTGCACCTTGGGGTGCGCGAGCGCGGCTGAGGTGTCGATCGAGACGATGCGGGCGTGCGCGTAAGGGCTGCGCAGCACAGCGCCGTAGAGCATCCCGGGGAGGACGATGTCGTCGAGGTACTTGCCCTGGCCGCGGATGAAGCGCGCGTCCTCCTTGCGCTTCATGTTGCCGTAGCCGATCGGCGTCTCCTTCGCCGCTGTGGTCGCCATTCTCATCTCCTCGCTTCCGCGGACTCGTGCTCTGCAGCCCAGCGCACGGCCCTGACGATGTTGGCATAGCCCGTGCACCGGCAGATCGCACCGGAGATCGCGGTTCGTATCTCGGCCTCTGACGGGTCCGGGTTCTCGTCGAGCAGCGCCCTGGCGGTCATGATCATCCCGGGCGTGCAGAAGCCGCACTGGAGGCCGTGCTCCTCCTGGAATCCCTGCTGGACGGAGTCGAGCCGGCCGTCGACCTCCATCGACTCGATCGTGCGGATCTCATGCCCGTCGCAGCTCGCGGCGAGCGTGGTGCAGGACTTCACCGGCCGTCCGTCGAGGTGCACCACGCAAGCCCCGCAGTTCGACGTGTCGCAGCCCCAGTGCGTTCCCGTCAAGCCGAGCGTGTCGCGGAGGAAGTGAACCAGGAGCAGAGCGGGCTCGATCTCCCGGGTGAGCCGGTCGCCGTTGACCGTGACGGTGACCTCCATCAGCCCTCCAGCCTCGACGCACGTTCCGCGGCTCGGCTCAGAGCGCGTCTGGTGAGCACATCGGCGAGGTGGCGCTTGTAGTCGACCGGGCCGCGCCCGTCCGCGATCGGCGAGCAGTCCTCGGACGCCAGCCCGCCTGCCTCGGCGAACAGCTCCTCGGCGGGCTCCTTGCCGCGCAGGAGCTCCTCTGAGCGGGTCGCGTGGACCGTGGTCGGTCCGGCGGCGCTGAGCGCCACACCGGCGTCGGCAATCCTCCCGCCCTCTAGCCAGAGCGCGGCAGAGACGGCGACTATCGCCCAGTCCCCGGCCCTGCGCTCGACCTTCTCGTGGGCGCTTCCTCCACCTGGCCTCACCGGGAGGCGGATCTCGGTCAGGATCTCGCCGTCCTGGATGGCGGTCATGTAGGGGCCGATGTGGAAATCGTCCATTGAGACGACGCGCTCGCCCTCCGAGCCGACGATCACGACGTTCGCCTTCAGCGCCGAGCAGACGGCCGAAAGGTCCTCGGCGGCGTCGGCCTGCGCGAGCGAGCCGCCGATCGTCCCGCGGTTTCTCACCGGAGGATCGGCGATCACCTGCTCCGCATCAATGAAGACCGGGAAGTGCGTGGCGAGGAGCTCGGACTCGAGCAGCTCCCGGTGACGGGTCATGGCACCGATCCGCACCTCGCTCTCCGCCTCCCTTATATAGGAGAGCTCGTCGAGCTCGTTGATGTCGATCAGGCGCTCGGGGTTGGCGAGCCGCAGCTTCATCATCGGCAGCAGGCTGTGCCCGCCGGCGAGGAGGCGGGTCTCGGGGCCGTACTTCTCGAGCAGCTGGATCGCGTTCTGGACGCTGGTCGCCCGCTCGTACTCGATGGGCCCGGGTGTCTGCACTGGAGAGTCCCCGCCCTCTATTCAGCCGTCCGACGACTTCGGCTCATCCGACTGCGTCCCGCCGTCGGCGCCGGCCTCCGTGCCGATCACCGGGGACCGGGGCCGATGCCTGGACCCTCCCGGCTCATCGGCGACCGGGCCACTGGGATTCGTGTAGATCGAGCGGGCTGCCGCGCTCGAGTAGGTCGCATCCCTGAGAGCGGCGCCGGACATCGCGCCGACGCCGAGCGGGCTCTCGCGACCCAGGCGCGCCAGCTGCACCGCGCCTCTGGTGTAGACCTCGTCGATGTTCTTCACCTCGCCGCTCCTGCCCTGCCGCTCGAGCACCGACGCCCCGGATCCGGGGTAAAGCGACTCGACCAGCCCAGCCGCATCATCCTGCCCGGCCTTCTTGTCCAACAGACCTTCGAGGAGATCGGTGCCGGCGGAGAGATCCTGGTTGATCGTCTCGACCACGCCGTTCACGGGCTCGCTCTTCTTGAGGATGCCGCCGACCGACTCGATCACCGCGTCGAGCCCGGCGGTGATCTTCCGCAGCTCCAGGATGACGGCGACCAGGTAGACGACCAGTGCCAGGATCACCAACACCACCGCGATCAGGGTGACGACTGCGGCGGGCTCCATCTCAGGCGTCCTCGAGGATGGTGTCGAGCGAACCGCCGTAGTTCGCGACCACGGTGACCGTCTGGCTGACCTGTTCCTGGGTCGTGTTGAGCAGTTCGACGGCGTCCAGATCGTTGGAGACGGCTTCGGCGACGGGCCGAAGCCCGTCGACGGCCTGGGTGGTCTCCCTAGCGGCGTGGAGCACACCCCTCAGGAGGATCACCACGACCGGCACGATCACGAGCAGCAGGACGGCGTTTCCGATCCACCAGAGCGTCATCGCTTCTCCGCGTGCTCGGCGATGATCGCGGCCTTCGCGGCGACCGACGGCATCAGGGCGATGATCCCGTCGAACTGGGCGTTGATCGCCTTCACCGCGGGGCGAAGGGGTCGCAGATGCTCCTCTTCGACTCCCGTCAGGGCCGCACCGAGATCGTTCAGGTCGCTCGCGATCGAGGAGAGCCGGCGGCGGATCTCGATCAGCGCCAGCGCGAGCACGACCACGAGCACCACCGCCTCGGCCACGCTCAGGACGATCAGCAGGGAGGTGCTCATTCGGGCTCCCCGTAGCCCTGCGAGAGCGCGTTCATGTACCCGTCCTGCACAACGCCCTCGGCGGCGATCTGCTCGAGCACCGGGGTCGTGGCCTCGAGCTGGGGGATGTTCGACGTGTTCTCGGCGACCTTGCCGGCGGAGCCGAGCAGGCCGGTGACGGCTGCCTGAATCCTGCCGAGCAGATTGAGCAGCGTGATCAGCATCCCCGCCACCACCAGGGCCACCACCAGACCAATCGCGAGCGTCACGTACCAGAGGGTGCGCTCGGAGCTGGCCAGGGCGACCACGACGTCCATCAGTGCCCGACGGCCGCCTTCCTCAGCGCGCGTGCCGCATGCAGGATCCGGACGCCTGAATCGTTGATCTTGGCGATGCCGCTGAGCCCGTCGGTCTGCGATCGGAGGGTCTCGACCGCCTCTTTGGCGGTCTCCGCCTGCCCCGCGATCCGGTTGGCGAGGACGAGGATCGTGGTAACGATGGTCACCGCGACGACCACCACGACGGCACCGAGTCCCAGGCCGATGTACCAGGAGGTGGTATCAGCGCCGATCAGCATTCCGTTGCCTCAACGCCAGCGGTAACCACCATGTGGCGAGAGTATTACAACCGGACTCAAGCATCCAAGGAATCTCGGGGACGCTCAGAGCTTGCCCAGGTTCTCCGCGAATTCCTTGATCATCCCCTCGGTCACCGCGACGATCACGCCCTCGCCCATCTGGGCGGCCTTGCCCGTGACGTCTATCTGCGAGTGAAGCGCCACCTCCGTCGCGTCGCCTGAGCCGGTCAGCTGCATCGACACCTTCGCGTCGGCGTTGCCCTGCCCTCCCGCCTCCTTCGCGCGCGCGTTCATCACCGCGCGGTGCTCGGAGTCGTCCTGCTCCACGATCTCCGCCGGTCCCGAGTAGTTCATGTTCATCGCGCCGAGCTTGATCTTCACCTCCGCGTTCACGGCCCGGTCACCCGTCTTCTCGATGACCCTCGCGCCCGGAACGCACGGCACGACCCGCTCGAGGTCGATCATCGTGCTCCAAACCTCCTCCACCGGCTTCTCGACCGTGAACGAATTGTCGAACTCCATCACTTCTCTCCTTTCCCCGGGGATAGCGTGTGACCGTGCCGATCATGCCAGGGACGCGCGAGCTGGGACCTGAGAACGCCAGCCTCCGGGTGGAGACGAAGCGGGGTGGCGCCGCGGCAAAGGCCGGGCACGATCTGGTGATCGAGGTCCGCTCCTGGCGGGCGACGCTCGTGATCGGCGATGACGCGGCCGACAACAGCCTGGTGCTGAGCGCCGACAGCGGGTCCATGGAGGTGCTCGAGGGGACCGGCGGGATCATGGCCCTGACCGACGCGGACAGAGTCGAGATCAAGAAGACACTCGAGGACGAGGTCCTGAAGCCCGGTCAGATCGAGTTCAAATCGACCGGGTCTGCCGCGCGGGAGGATGGGCGGCTGCTCGAGTTCCAGGGGGAGCTCAGCATGAACGGCAAGACACACGCGCTCGACGTCGAGCTGGAGGTGGGAACCGATGACGCACTGTCCGGGAAGGCCATGGTGAAGCAGTCCGACTGGGGCATCAAGCCGTACTCCGGGCTGTTCGGCACGCTCAAGGTCAGGGACGAGGTCGAGGTTGTGGCTGAGGGGTCCCTGCCCCAGTAGGTCGCGCGACGCGCTGCTCGTCCCCCGAACGGCACCGTCAGCCGGTGCCGGTCGGGCCGAAGCGCTCGGTGCGGATCTGCTGCGGGTCGAATCCCGCATCCATCAGCAGCTGAGAACCGCTCTCGACGAATCCGTTCGAGCCGCAGACGAAGGCGATGCCATCCTCGATGCCCGCCTCGAAGATCAACTCCGCATCGATGTGACCGGTGTGCCCGCTCCAGCCCTCCGGTGGCTCGCGAGTGAAGGTGAGCAGCGTCTCGTCCCCCATCTCTTCCTCGTAGATGACATCGCCGGCGTGGCGGACGGAATAGATCAGACGCATGGGCAGATCCGGCATCGTCCGCCGCCGATGACGCAGCATGCACATCAGCGGCACGACGCCGGAGCCGCCGCCGACCAAAAGCACCGGTTTCTCGCCGCGCCAGACGAAGTACGACGTGAAGGGGCCTCGCACCTCGACCCGGTCGCCCTCGACGACCACGTCATGGAAGTAGGGCGAGACCTCGCCGTCCTCGAGCTTGTCGATCGTGAGCTCGACCCCGCCCTCGTCGAGAGGGGAGGAGGCGATCGAGTAGGAGCGCTCGGCGTGGTAGCCGTCCGGGTCGGTCAGACGCACGTCGTAGTGCTGGCCCGGCAGGTGCGGCATCCACATCGGCAACTCGATCCGGAAGGACTTGACTCGCGGAGTCTCGACCTTGATCTTGCTGACGGTCCCGATCTGCCAGCGTCCCGGGGCGCGCTGCTCGACGGGGGGGAGAGGCGACTCCATCAGTCGCCCCAATAGCGCTCCTCCTTCCAGGGGTCGCCGTGATTGTTGTAGCCGTTGACTTCCCAGAACCCAGGCTCGTCGTGGTCCATCACGGTCATGCCGTGCACCCACTTGGCGCTCTTCCAGAAGTAGAGGTGGGGGACCAGCATCCGCGCCGGGCCGCCGTGCTCGCGGGGAAGCGGCTCGCCGTCGTACTCGGTGACGACCCAGGCCTTGCCGTCGCTGATCTCCTCGATCGGGAGGTTGGTGGTGTAGCCGCCGTAGGAGTAGAACATCGCGTACGCGTCGAGCGGCTCGACCTGATCGAGCAGCACGTCTATCGAGACGCCGCCGAAGGTTGCGTCGAGCTTCGACCACTTCGTGACGCAGTGAATGTCCTTGGTGATCGTTTCGAAGGGGAGCTGGTGGAACTCATCCCACCTCCACTCCTTCGGCTGGCCCACCATGCCGTCGATCCGGAAGCTCCACTCATCCGTGGGGACATCGGGGGTGGGGCCCGCGGTGAGCACCGGCCAACCGGACTCCAGGTACTGGCCGGGCGGGAGCCGATCCGCTACCTCCTCCGGGGCGCGGCGGCGGCGGGTGAAGCCGCGTGACACGAACCCGTTCAACGTCCCGGCAGCTCCTCAGGCGGCTCGTGGTGCCGCTCGAATCTCACAACCCCATCGTCTCAAAACTCGGCGGCCGAATCGCGATGTCAGCTTGCTGACAGAGCTCAGTAGCCCGTCCAGTGCCTCACCGCGAAGCCTCGCGGTCGGCGCTTGGTCGCCCGCCAGCGCGGCCCACTGCCGCCGCTGCCGTAGGAGCAGGCCGGCCGCATGCAGCACGTAGCTGACGGCGCCGGAGCAGTCGTAGCCCCGCGACTCGAAGCTGGCGTGACCGCCACCCCAGACGTAGGGCCGCTTGCGGATCGCGTTGCCCGCCGCGATCGCGTTGACGACCGCTGCCGGCGCGCCTGGAGGCGCAATCGCCCTGCCACTCTTGCGGATCAGCTTCGCCTTGCGGGCCTTCCCGACGGCGGGCGCGCTCTGTGGCGCACCTGATCCCGCCGGCCCGCCCGGGGCCGGCGATCCGCCCGTCTGTGCGCTCGCGCTCGCGGCTACCGCGAGCAGGACGAGCGCGGTAAGCGCGGCAATCGCGCGCCTGATCCCTGCCGACGCATCGCTTCGCACACCAACCTCCTTCTCAGGCCTGCGGGGTTAGCTGCCGGGCTGGCGTGGAAGGAGCCACGCCCCCATCTCGAACATTGGGTTCGCCCCTGGAACTCGGGTCCCCCGCTCCCGTCCTCCCTGGACGGGACTAGGCGTTTGGATCTATCTGAACACGGCGAGTAGGGGATAGCTGCGCCGTTAGCTCCGGTGCTTCGCCGGCCGCTTCCGCCTCTTTTTCTTCTTCTTCGCGGGGCGAGGATCGGGCCCGAGTCCCGCCGAGCAGCTCGCGCCCTGGCATCGTGCCAGCCGGTCGAGTTCCGCCAGGAGGGCCTTCCGCACCTTGCGGTAGCGGCGGTTCTTCGCCAGCGAAGAGAGCTGGTAGGGGTCGCGCCACATGTCATATAGCTCGACCTCGCCGGTGCCGTAGAGAAAGAGCGCGTAGCGGTCGGTGCGAACGCCGCGATAGGCGGGGGCCTGGAGCTTGTAGATCGTGTCCACCGGCTCCTGCTCGATGTTCCGGACCCCCTGGCGGTAGCAGAGGATCGCTCGCCTCGGGCTCGCGCGCTTGAGCTTCTTGCAGCGGCGCCGCAGCTTCTTCTTCTGACGCCGCACCTTCTTCTGGAAGCGGGAGAAGTCAGCCTGGTTCTGAGCGATCGGTCCCTCGGCGCCCTCGTCGTCGATTCCCGGACCGGTGTCGCCCTCCAACAGGATCGGCCGAGTCGTGCGGAGCGACGGCTGCTGCGCGTAGCGGAGCAGCGAGCGCCCGTCCTGCGCCAGCCGTGGGGTGGCTCCCGCGATCTGAGCGATCGTCGACGCGAGGTCGACGTTCGAGACCAGCTCTGGGGAGACGCCGCCCACTGGGATGCCCGGTCCCCGGATCATCAGCGGGACGTGGCTAGACGGGTCGTGCGGCAGGTACTTCCCCTGGCGGATCCGGTGCTCGCCGCTGAAGTAGCCGTTGTCCGAGGTGAAGATCAGATAGGTGTTGTCGAGCTGCCCCTCGGCGGCGAGCGCCTGGACGATCTCGCTCACGGCATCGTCGACGCTCCGCAGCATCTCAAGCCGGCTGCGGCGGCGGTTGTCGATGCCAGTGAGCTTGCCGAGGCCGAGCTTGGGCAGGCGGCGCAGGAAGAACGGCTTGTCGGCGACGTTCTTCTCGTTCAGGCCCGGCGCGGGTGTCAGCGGAGCGCCCGCGAGCGTGCCCTGGTGCCTTGGCGCGGGCACGTAGGGCGAGTGCGGCGCGTTGAAGTCCACGTTGAGGAAGAACGGCGTGTCGCCGCCGCTCGCGTCGCCGACGCGGTGGATCGCCTCGACGGCCATGTCCCGGAAGACGTCCGTCTGGTAGTCGTCCGGGTCGTCGCCGTACTGGCAGGTGAACGGCTGTCCGGGGGTGGGCGGGTCGCCGCTGGGACAGGGGACGCCGCCGTCGGCCGGGGGATCCTCCCGCATCTGGTAGTTGAAATAGAGCCGCCCGCCGTGCACGGACGCGTCGTATTCGGAGAGCTTTCCGTACCACTCATCCCAGCCGGGAGGGATCGGCGCCGGCGAGCCGCCGTAGCCGTTCAGGTACTTGCCAACCTGGACGTTGTAGTAGCCCGCGTCCCGCAGCCAGATCGGCAGATCACGCTGCTCGAGCCCCTGCGCGTGGAAGCGCTGCCAGCCACCGTCGGGAGGGCTGTTGCCATGCACTCCGTTGTCGTGCATGTACTGGCCGGTGAGCATCGCCGCGCGCGAGGGGCAGCAGAGGGGGTAGGAGACGTAGGCCCGGCTGAAGGTGGTTCCCTGCCCGCCGATCAGGCTCGAGGTCTGCGGCAGCCCGCTCATCTCCTCGAGGGTCTGATCGTCGGTGAGCAGCAGCACGACGTTCGGCTTGCCGCTGGACTGCGCGGTCGCGCTCGCCCCGAGCAACGACTGCCCCGCGATCGCCACCGCGAGCACGCCCGCGAAGGCGGCCACGAGCAGCAGGCGTCCCCGTCTCGATCGCATCGGTTTCGGTAACGCGCCTCCGCCCCAGGGGTTGCGGCGGACGAGACGGATTCCCTCCGGCGCTCAGGGGGTAGACCAAGGGGGCACCCCGATTCGAGGAGGGCGCCTATGCCAAGAGCGGACCCCACAATGCACCACCACGAGTGGCGCGCCTCTGAGAACTGGCCGCCGCTCAGCCGGATGGACGTGCTCGGGATCGCTGTGGCGGGCTTTGGCACCGCAGCCTTGGTCATGATCGCGGTGATCACGGCCGATCATGACGCGGGCAACTATGGCGTTGTCACCATTGCCCGAATCCTGATCGCCACAGGGGCGCTGCTGATCAACATGGCCCATGTGGTGGGGATCTTCTTCTTCGAGAGCGTCGACTACCACGGCACCTTCCAGCGCTTCTTCGCCCGGCTCAGCATGTTCGGGACCCTTGGCGCGATCGTCGTCAGCCTGGCCATCGGCCTGCTCTGATGACGGCTCGAAATCACGAAGGGCCGCCCGGAGGCGGCCCTTCGCTTGCTACGCGGTTCTGGAACGAGCGCGGGATTGACGGTGGGGCGGGACAGCTCCCACCTCCCTTGTTCGCCGGTGCCCGGGTTGGATTCCGCCGGACGGCCGCGTGCCGTCCACCGGCCCCAAGGGCCCTATACAAGGAGACCCGTCCGATTGGTGGGCCTCCCAGTGCCCAGGCCTAGCGGCCCTGCACCTCCGGCGTCCCGTCAAGCATGGAATTCAAGTTAGGACCACCTCCTTTCTCCGGTAGCCCTATTGAAGCACGCGCCTCGGCCGTGGCTAGAGTCCGGGCCGATGCGGTGGCCCCGACGGACAGCTCGGCTCGCCATTCTGCTGGCCACCGGCACGGTGCTCGCCGGTTGCGGCGGCGGTTCGGAGCGGGTCAGCGCAGCAGAACTCGTCCAGAAGGCCGATGCGATCTGTGGCAAGGAACGGAGCAGCTTCGCCCGCATCCAGGCCCACCCGCCACCCAACGCCTCCGTGGCGGCAGATCAGACCGACGAGCTGATCGAGGCGACCCAGGAGGCGACTTCCGAGCTCCGGGACCTGAAGCCGCCCGAGGATCTCCAGTCCGCCTACGACCGCTATCTTGAGGCGCGCGGCCGGGCCATCGAGCAGATGAAGCGCGGCAAGGACGCCGCACAGGACCGGGACTCCGCCGCTTACGGCGCGGCACAGGCCGCGGTGGCCCGTGAGGCCCCGCAGCGCCGCAAGCTCTCCCAGGCTCTTGGACTGCAGGTCTGCAGCTCCAGCACCGGAACAGCCTGAGCGCCCGACTCAGTCGCCCCGTCGGGCGAGGTGGCCGAATCCGAGCGTCATCGCGAGGTTGCCGAGGCCGGCGAACCAGAGCCCGGCGCGCGCGCCGGGCCTAGAGAACGCCGGCGATCGGGACCAGACGATGTCCGTCGCGAGCTCGGTGCCCCGCAGCCAGGAAAGGGCCCACCAGTCCCGGGAGCGGTTGCGGCGGTAGGCGACCAGGTGTGCCGCGGCGAACGTGAGCCAGATCGGTCCACAGCGGCGGAAGAGCTCACGGGCGTCGTCGGAGGGCTCGTCATGGCCGAGGACCCGGAGGGTCTGGGCGGGGGCGAGCACGGCCCCCGATCCCAGCGCAAGGTCGAAGAGGATCATGTTCCGGTTCAGCCTGCGCAGCTCCCGCTCCAGCGCCATCGCGCGATCCAACCACATTCGGCCCTCCCTAGAAGCCCTCCCCAAGAAGGGAAACCCAGTCGGAGGGCGAAATGTGCCGCCGTGGCCCGGACAGCGACCAAGTCCCATCCCGCACGCAAGAGCCTCTCGGGCTTCATCACCGAGCGCTTCGACGACTTCTCGCGCTCGCAGAAGGACGTCGCCCGCTACATCGTCGACCACCTCGACGAGGCGGCCTTTCAGACCGCCGAGGAGCTCGCCCGCCGGGCCAACACCTCGTCGTCGACCGTGGTTCGCTTCTCACAGGCCCTCGGCTTCGACGGCTACCCCGAGCTGCAGCAGGCTGCCATCGAGGAGTACCGTCACAAGGTGTCAGAGGGAGCGCCAAACGGGAACGGCGGCAGCGGAGCGGCGGCCCTTTTCAACTTCGATCACTCGGAGTTCGAGGCCTCCCTTGGGGCCGACTACTCGAACATCGAGGAGACGGCACGCAATTTGACGCGCGAGCAGATCGAGGCGTCCGTCTCGGCTCTCGCGACCTCCCGGCGGGTGCTGATCGTCGGCGTGGAGCAGATGGCCTTCTTCGCCAGTTATCTCCGCCACCTGCTCAGCCTGCTCGACGTCCGCGCGGAGATCGTCGCCTCCCCGAGCCAGGACAACATCCAGAAGCTTTCGCGGATGGACGAGGACACCCTGCTGGTGGTGCTGACCGCCGGCCGGGCCCATCCGCTGGTGCTGCGGGCCCTGAAGCTCGCCAGGCACCGCCGCGCACGGACGATGTCGATCACCGACGCGACCCTCTCTGACGTGGCGGAGCACTCCGAGCTGATGCTCTACTACTCCTCGAACGGGCCCTCCTACATCCGCTCGAACGCGGCGCTGATGGGGCTGGTCCAGGCCCTCGCCCACGGGGTCTACTCCCGGGACGAGGCGGCGCACCGGGACCGGATCCGCGCCTTCAAGCTGAAGTAGGAACTAGGGGCCGCACAAAGGCCACAGGCCCGGGGGGCGATCCGGACCTGTGGCTGATACCGGGGTCCGGGGGAGTGGACCCCAAGTAGTTACGCCAAATTCTGAGTTGTACTCGCCCCCCGGGGGCCGCCCCCAAGCGGCGAGTAGATCTAGGTTTCCCCACCCTCCAACGTGTCAAACCCGCGTACTGCGATTCATCGCTCCTGGCATCCGGCGCACGGCTGCCGCCTTCTACTATGGGGTTCGCTGTGGCGGAGCGCGCGACATTCCGGGTGAAGACGGGTCTCGCCGAGATGCTCAAGGGCGGGGTGATCATGGACGTCACCACGGCCGATCAGGCGAAGATCGCCGAGGACGCCGGCGCCTGCGCGGTGATGGCCCTCGAGCGCGTCCCCGCGGACATCCGCGCCCAGGGCGGCGTCGCGCGGATGGCGAACCCGACCAAGATCAGGGAGATCCAGGAGGCAGTGACCATTCCTGTGATGGCGAAGGCCCGGATCGGGCACTTCGCCGAGGCCCAGGTCCTCCAGTCCCTGGAGGTCGACTACATCGACGAGTCCGAGGTGCTGACGCCCGCGGACGAGTCCAACCACATCGACAAGTTCGCCTTCGATGTGCCGTTCGTCTGCGGGGCGACCAACCTCGGTGAGGCGCTCCGCCGGATCGGCGAGGGCGCGGCGATGATCCGCTCCAAGGGCGAGGCGGGCACGGGGAACATCATCGAGGCGGTCCGTCACATGCGCGAGATCACCGACGGGATCAAGCGGCTGGCCTCACTGCGCGGCGAGCAGCTCGCGGGGGCTGCGAAGGAGCATCGGGCATCTCTCGACGTCGTCCAGGACGTTGCCGAGCGCGGCTCGCTCCCGGTGCCGCTCTTCTGCGCCGGCGGGATCGCGACTCCGGCGGACGCCGCCCTGATGATGCAGCTCGGGGCCGAGGGGAACTTCGTCGGCTCGGGGATCTTCAAGAGCGAGGATCCCGCCCGGCGGGCGAGGGCGATCGTCGATGCCACGACTCACTTCAACGATCCCGAGCGCGTGGCGCAGGCCTCGATGGAGTTGGGTGAAGCGATGCCCGGGCTCGAGATCGAGGCGCTGGCGGCCGACGGCGGCCTGCTGCAGGGCCGCGGCTCTTGAGCAATCTTCGGATCGGTGTCCTGGCGATCCAGGGCGACTTCGAGGCCCATCGCCGGATGCTTGCGTCGCTCGGTGCGGAGGCGAGCGAGGTTCGCGCACCCGCCGCGCTCGAGGACCTAGACGGCCTGGTCATCCCTGGTGGCGAGTCAACCACGATCTCGATGGGTATGGAGCGCGATGGCCTTGATGAGGCGATCAGCGTCAGCCACGGCACCGGCCTGCCAATCCTGGGCAGCTGCGCCGGGATGATCGTCTGCGACCGCGCTCACCTCGGCCTGGCGGACTATCTCTGCCGCCGCAACGCCTTCGGCCGCCAGCTGCAGAGCTTCGAGGAGGATCTGGTGATCCAGGGCCTCGGGGATGAGCCACTGCGGGCCGTCTTCATCCGCGCGCCCTGGGTGGAGGAGGCCGGATCCGAGGTCGAGGTTCTGGCCGAGGTATGGGGCCATCCCGTCGCGGTGCGGGACCGCAATGTCCTCGCCGTCGCCTTCCACGCGGAGCTCACCGATGACAGCCGACTGCACGCGGCCTTCATGGCGATGTGCACCTCGGCCAGGTCGGGCGAGCGAGCGCATCGCTAGGTTTCGGAGCCCATGAGGGATCCCAGGGTAACGGCGCTGGCCCAGATCCTCGTCCGCCACTCGACGGGCGTGAAGGAGGGCGACGTCTGCACGATCGAGGGTGAGTCGGCGGCCGAGCCGCTGCTTCAAGCCGTCTATGAGGAGGTGCTCCGTGCGGGCGGCAACCCGATCGTCAACATGGCGCTCGAGGGGCAGTCGGCGGCCTACTTCGAGCACGCCTCCGAGTCCCAGCTCGAGTGGATCTCGCCGGTCGCCGAGTGGGCGGTGGAGAACGCCGACGTGCGGATCGCGGTGATGGCGAGCCAGAACACGCGCGCTCTCTCCCAGGTCCCGCCGGACCGGCAGGCGAAGCGCCAGGCGGCGACCCAGCGGTTGATGAAGCGGGCGATGGAGCGCAGCGCCGAGGGCACCTACCGGTGGGCCCTCACCCTGTTTCCGACCCACGCCTATGCCTCGGAGGCCGGAATGAACCTGTCCGCCTACGAGGACTTCTATTACGGCGCCTGCTTGGCGACCGACGACGATCCGGTGGACGCCTGGGCGCGCACCTCCGAGGAGACCAAGCGGCTCGCCGATTGGATCCAGGGCCGCTCCGAGGTGCATGTCACCGGCGACGGGACGGACCTGCGACTGGGAATCGCAGACCGCACGTTCATCGCCGCCGATGGCACGCACAACATGCCCGACGGCGAGTTCTTCACCGGCCCGATCGAGGATTCAGCTGAGGGTGAGATCAGCTTCCACCTGCCCGCGAGCTACGCGGGTCGCGAGGTATCGGGAGTGCGCTTTCGGTTCGAGGGCGGCAGGGTCGTCGACGCGAGCGCGGAAAAGGGCGAGGAGTTCCTGATCGAAATGCTCGATACCGACGACGGGGCGCGCCGACTCGGTGAGCTCGGCATCGGCACCAACTACGGAATCACCGACGGCACCGGGGAGATCCTGCTCGACGAGAAGATCGGCGGCACCGTTCACCTTGCCGTCGGCCGCTCATATCCGGAGACCGGCGGAGTCAACGAGTCGGCGATCCACTGGGACATGATCTGCGACCTGCGCAAGGGGGGCCAGATCGAGGTCGACGGCGAGGCGCTCCAGCGCGACGGCCAGTTCGTGGTCTAGGGCCGCAACCCGGCGGCACCAGGCGGGTTAGAGCGGGCACAAACCGGTAGGCGCTCGGCTGGGGAGAACGAGCCCTCCACGGATGGGTCCCCTGGGATCCGCACAGAGGAGGGACAAAGATGAACGCAAGCAAGCTGGGTCGGGTGGCGCTGATGGCCACGGCGGCTCTGCTCGTGGGGTTGCTCGTGGCCGTCCCGGCGGCGCAGGCCAGAAAGAAGACCGTGACCAAGACCTTCTCATTCGGGGTCGGCGCACCAACGGGTGGGTTCGCAATTCCCATCCCCGACGGGGCCGGTCAGGCCACGCAGCTGGCTCGCTCCAAGATCAACGTGAAGGGACTCAACCCGCGAGGGAAGATCAAGCACGTGAGCGTCGGCGTTCGGGCGCAGCATCCCTTCGCCAAGGACCTCGAGTTCTATCTCGCCAGCCCCCGTGGTGTCATCAACCTCGCGCATGACGTGGGTGGCGAGGGCAACAACTACGGCGCCGGACCGGCGAGCTGCGCGGGGACGTTCACGATCTTCGACAGCAACACGCCGACCCGGATCGACACGCCCGGGGTGCAGGCTCCGTTTGCGGGATTCTTCGCCCCGATCGAGTCTCTCGGCCTGCTCAACGGACTCGGCGACAAGAAGGCGACGAACGCCGCCTGGACGCTGCTGGTCGAAGACGACGACAACGCCCATCCGGCCGGCTTCCTCGCCTGCTGGTTCCTGCAGATCAAGACGACCAACCCGAAGTGATCCGGCGGCGGTTTTTGTGGCCGCCGTTTATGCCGGGCAGGGAGCGAAGGAACGGGGCGCCTCCGGGCGCCTCGTTTCGTTTCGGGATGGGCTCCTAGAATCGACGCGATGTCCGGTCACTCCAAGTGGTCCTCGATCAAGCACAAGAAGGGGGCCGCCGACGCCAAGCGCGGCAAGCTCTTCACCAAGCTCGCCCGTGCGATCACGGTCGCCGCGCGTGACGGGGGCGGCAGCCCGGACGCCAATCCGGCTCTCGCCCTGGCCGTGCAGAAGGCTCGCGACGCCTCGATGCCCAAGGACAACATCCAGCGGGCGATTGACCGCGGGACCGGGGCCGGCGGCGACGCGCAGGCCATCGAGAGCGTGACCTATGAGGGGTACGGCCCGGGCGGCGCGGCGATCATGGCCGAGGCGCTGACCGACAATCGCAACCGGACCGGTGCCGAGGTCCGGCACGCGTTCGAGAGACACGGCGGCAGCCTCGGGGAGCCCGGGTCGGTCGCATGGCAGTTCGAGAACCGCGGGGTCATCCTGATCGACGGCGAGCGCTACACCGAGGACGATCTGATGCCGGCGATCGACGCCGGAGCCCAGGACGTCACCGAGGACGGCGACCTGCTCAAGATCACCACCGCGGCTTCGGACCTGGCAGCCGTCCGCTCCACCCTCGAGGAAGCGGGCGTCGAGGTCCAGTCCGCCGAGCCCTCCATGGAGCCGAAGGCCACTGTAGTGGTGGGGGAGAGCGACGCGCCAGCGCTGCTGCGCCTCATGGACGCGCTCGAGGAACACGACGACGTGGACTCGGTGCAGGCCAACTTCGACGTCCCCGAGGAGATCCTCGAGAAGGCCGCGGCGGCCTCCTGATCGGGGGGACGTAAAGGACATCCGCCCCCGATCGCAGAATCAAGGGGCGTGATCGTCATCGGCATCGATCCGGGGATCGCGAACACCGGGTTCGGTGTGGTTCGCATGGTCGGTGAGCGGATGGTGGCTCTCGATGGCGGGGTGATCGAGACCGCCGGCGATGAGCGGATCGAACAGCGCCTGGGGAGGCTGCATGAGTCCCTCGCTGAGCTGATCCGCTGGCACGAGCCGAAGGCGATGGCGCTTGAGGACCTTTTCTTCGGCAAGAACGTCTCCTCGGCGCTCTGCGTGGGGGAAGCCCGCGGCGTCGCCTTGCTGGCCGCGGCCGGCAATGCGGTGCCCTGCTTCGACTACACGCCGCAGGAAGTGAAGAAGTCGGTCTGCGGCTCGGGCTCGGCGGACAAGGCCCAGGTGCAGCGCATGGTCGCGAACCTGCTCGGCCTGCCTGAGCCTCCGGCTCCCGACCACGCCGCCGATGCCTTCGCCGTGGCTATCTGCCACGCGGGTACCGCCGCCGCCCGCCACGCGGAGCACTTCGGGCGCAGGAGAGCGGCGGGCGCTCCATCGGTGGCGGCGCGCCAGCAGCTGGCTGGTTAAAGGCATCCGGTCTCGGGCGCAGAATCCACAACCATGATCGCCTCAGTCAGCGGCGAGGTGCTCGTTCGCCGTCCCGACCACGTCGTGATCGACACCGACGGCGTCGGCTATCGCCTGGCCGTCTCCGCCGAGACGCTCAAGTCGGTCCCGGCGCGCGGCAAGCGCGCCTCGCTGCACTCGCATCTGGTTGTACGCGATGACGCGCTCAGCCTCTACGGGTTCGCGAGCGAGGAGGAGCGGGACCTCTTCCTGCACCTGATCTCCGTCGGCGGGGTCGGTCCGAAGGTGGCGATGGCGGCGCTCTCGGGCGGACCGGTGCGCGAACTGCTGCGCGCGATAGCCGCCGGCGACGCCAAGCGGTTCCAGGC
Source organism: Solirubrobacterales bacterium (assembly GCA_035265665.1). Classification (GTDB taxonomy): domain Bacteria; phylum Actinomycetota; class Thermoleophilia; order Solirubrobacterales; family 70-9; genus DASUPK01. Next base: position 38,566 of record DATFOK010000035.1, read on the forward strand.
CGTTCCCGGGATCGGCAAGCGGACGGCGGAGCGGATCATCGTCGAGCTCCGCGAGAAGGTCGCCGGTGAGATCGAGGCCGACGCCGACGCGCCGGGCCCCGCCGGCGAGGAAGACCCGCGGTCGCTTGCCCGCGAGGGCCTGCTCAACCTTGGCTACTCGCCGCAAGAAGCCGCGAAGCTGCTTTCAGCCGCCGAGGGCGAGAGCCCCGAGGAGATCGTCCAGTCCGCGCTGCGCAGCGCCGCGGGGGCGAAAGCGGCGTGACGGTGGAACCTGGCAAGGGGATTCGCACCCCGGGGGTCGATGACGAGGAGATCGTCATTCACGACGCCCGCGCCCTCGGCGCGGACGATGACTTCGACCGGTCCCTGCGGCCACCGAAGCTCGCGGACTTTGTCAACCAGATCCAGGTCACAGAGCAGCTCGGCATCTTCATTGAGGCGGCGCGGCGCAGGGAGGAGGCGCTCGACCACGTCCTGCTGGCGGGCCCCCCGGGGCTCGGCAAGACCTCGCTCGCATACATCATCGCTGCCGAGCTCGAGGTTCCGATGGTCCAGACCGCGGGCCCGGCGCTGGAGCGCAAGGCCGACATCGCCGCCTTCCTGACCGGGCTCGAACCGGGCAGCGTCTTCTTCATCGATGAGATCCATCGGCTCGGACGGGCCGTCGAGGAGACGCTTTACCCGGCGATGGAGGATCGCCGCCTACCGGTTGTGCTCGGCCAGGGTGCGGGCGCCCGCACCGTGACCCTTGACCTGCCGCCGTTCACGCTGATCGGGGCGACCACGAGAACCGGCCTGCTCACTACTCCGCTCCGGGACCGCTTCGGGGTCTCCCACCGGCTCGAACACTACGACGCCGCCGACCTTCGTCAGATCGTCCTCCGTTCCGCCGGGATTCTCGGCATCGATGTCGACGAGGACGGGGCGGATGAGATCGCCGGCCGCGCCCGCGGCACCCCCCGAGTCGCGAATCGCCTGTTGCGACGGGTCCGGGACTTCGCCGAGGTCAAGGACCGCGGCCGGGTCGACCGCGAGCTCGCCGCGGATGCGCTCGAGATGCTCGAAGTCGACCGCGCTGGACTCGACCGCCACGATCGCCAGCTACTCGAGCTGATGGCGACCAAGTTCGCCGGTGGGCCGGTCGGTCTGTCGACGCTCGCGGTCGCGATCGGCGAGGAGGCCGACACGATCGAGGACGTCTTCGAGCCCTACCTCCTCCAGCAGGGCCTGATCAAGCGAACCCCGCGCGGTCGGGTGCTCACCGAGCGGGCCTATGAGCATCTCGGCTTGCCCGTCCCCGAGGGGACGGCGAGCCTGTTCTAGGCACAAGTCGGCCGCGAGTAGCCAACGCGTGTTGGCTAGCCTTCGAGCAGGAATGCCGTACTTCATCTGCCCGAACTGCGGGAACCGAGAGCTGAGTGGGGAGCGCACCGCCGGGTTTTCCACCCGCCCGAGGGGCTGCTCGAAGTGCGGCTTCGGCTTCCTCTTCGAGCTGCTCGACGACTACATGCCCGCGCCCGGCGCCGCCTTCTTCACCTGCGACCAGCAGGGGCGGGTGCTCGATGCGGGCAAGGGGGCGTTCGAGCTCACCGGGCTCAAGGATGAGCAGGTGATCGGGCGACCGGTGCAGGAGGTGCTCGGGTTGCAGTGGATCGACAAGGGGGACGGGGGCGAGGCCGCCGATACGGACCGGGACGGAAGCACCGATCCCATCGAGACGACCTTGGAGTGGGGCGTACGATCGCTCGGCAAGCGCGTCGCCGTCAACGCCGAGGGGGACCTGCCGACCGAGGCGGTCGCGGACCTCTTCCCGGCCTACGACGAGGACGGCGGCCTGCTGCTGGTGCTGACTCCTGAATAGGTCTGGCCAACCGCTGGCTGTGTTGCAATGAGGGCGGAAACCGCGCCTCAGACCGCTAGCGTGAGCACCTCACACCCGTGAGCAATCGCCGTCGCAACATCTTCGTCCTGGCATTCGTCGTCCTGCTGATCATCGGCTCGGGCATCGTCGTCGCGACCAAGAAGACCACCCTCGGGCTGGATCTGAAGGGCGGCACCGAGCTCATCTTCGAGGCGCGACCGACGCCGCAGAACCCGGACATCGACGGGGCGGACATGGACCGGGCCATCGAGATCATCCGCGAGCGGACAGATGCCTTCGGGGTAGCGGAGCCTGAGATCTCGAGGATCGGCACCGACTCCATACGTGTCGGACTCCCAGACGTGAGCAACGCGGCGCGCGCGAGTGACGAGGTCGGGCGGACCGCTCAGCTGCAGCTCTACGACTGGGAGCCCAACGTCATCCCGAACCCGGCAAAGACGAACGTGCCCCGCAGCGAGTCGTCCTTCAGCCGCCTCTACGACGCCGTCACGCTCGCGTCCCAGCAGCAGCCGAACTGCTTCGAGGACAAGTGCACCCACGCCGGGCCTCAGTACTACCTCTTCAACTCGCAGACCCACGCATGGATCGCGGGCCCGACCGATACGAAGAAGGACCTCTTCGCGCAGCTACCGGACCAGAAGCAGCCGCCGAACACCGAGATCCTCTCCGTGCCGCAGGGCACGGTCGTGGTGGAGAAGGAGGGCGTGGACGGGGCCCCGGCTCCTGACAACCCGAACGATCCGGGCGCCGAGTGGTTCGTGCTCCGCGACCGTCCGTCCCTCTCCGGCACCGACATCAAGGACCCGAAGGCGAGCTTCGACCAGTTCGATCAGCCCAACGTCACCTTCAACTTCACGGGCGGGGGCCAGGACGCGTTCGCGGAAACCACCAGGGCGATCTCCCAGCGCGGGCTGCAGAACGCCCCGCCCGGCGTAGCCGGCAACTCTCAGGCCGCCGACGCCTACTCGGGCCATTTCGCGATCGTCCTCGACCAGCAGATCAAGTCGCGCCCGATCGTCAACTTCGTCGACAACCCCGACGGGATCGACGGCTCCAATGGCGCCGAGATCAACGGGCTCAACCTCCAGGAGTCGCAGGACCTGGCGGAGATCCTCCAGATCGGTGCACTGCCTGTCGACCTGACTCAGATCTCCAGCTCCACCGTCTCCGCCACCCTCGGCCAGGAGGCGCTCGACCAGGGCCTGAAGGCGGGGATCGTCGGGCTGATCGTCGTCTGCCTCTTCCTGCTCGCCTACTACCGCTTCCTCGGCCTGGTCGCCGTGATCGGCCTGGCGATCTACGGCCTGATCTTCTTCGCGCTGATCAAGCTGATCCCGATCACGCTCACCCTGCCGGGGATCGCGGGATTGATCCTGACTATCGGGGTGGCGTCCGACGCCAACATCGTCATCTTCGAGCGGATCAAGGAGGAGGCGAGGGGCGGCAAATCGATGCTCAGCGCGATCGCCGCCGGCTATCGCCGCGGCATCGCGACGATCATCGACGCGAACGTGATCACTCTGATCACGGCGTTCATCCTGTTCGCGCTCGCGACGTCGAACGTGAAGGGCTTCGCCTTCACGCTGGGCGTAGGGACGATCGCCTCGCTGTTCACCGCGGTCGTCTTCACACAAGCTTTCCTGGGCCTGTTCGGGCGGGCGCGCTTCATGCGCTCGCCGACGGCGCTCGGAGCGAGGCCTGAGCAGCGGGTTCGCTGGCACTTCGACTTCAGCCGGGCGAGCAAGTACTTCTTCAGCGTCTCGGGCTGCATCCTGCTGGTCGGGGCACTCGCGTTCGCGACCAAGCAGCTCAACCTCGGGATCGACTTCGAGGGCGGCAGCCGGATCACCGCCGGGCTGCAGAAGCCCACGACCGTGGACGACGTCCGCTCGACCGTCGAGTCGGCGGGCATCGACGACGCCGAGATCACGAAGGCGTCCAACAGGCAGCTCGGGTCGAACGTTTTCGAGATCGACTCGAAGGCCAGCCCTGAGGAGGTGCAGAGCGTTCAGCCCGCGCTGCAGTCTGAGTACGGCATCGTGCCCAACGGGTTCAACGCGACGACCGTCGGGCCGAGCTTCGGTGAGCAGGTCGCGAGGGGCGCGATCTACGCGATTGTCTTCTCGCTGCTGGTGATCTGCGGCTACGTCGCGTTCCGGTTCGAGCCCAAGTACGCGGTGCCGGTGATCATCGCCGTCATCCACGACATCCTGATCACGGGAGGCGTCTATTCGCTGACGGGGAGGGAGGTGACCGGCGGTACCGTCGCCGCGTTCCTGACCATCCTTGGTTACTCGCTCTACGACACGGTTATCGTCTTCGACCGAATCCGGGAGAACGTGCCGCGGCTGCCGCGGGCGACTTTCTCCCAGATCGTGAACCGCTCGATGAGCGAGGTCCTCACCCGGTCGCTGATCACGGGCCTCTCGAGCGTCTTCCTGGTGACGGTCCTGTACATCTTCGGCGGCGCGACCCTGAGGGACTTCGCCTTCGCGATGATGATCGGGCTGCTGTCCGGTACGTATTCCTCGATCTTCATCGCCTCGCCGGTGCTCACGCACTGGAAGGAGCGCGAACCGGCCTACCGCCGGCGGCGCGAGCGGATCGAGGAGCAGATGGGCCGCGTTCCGGCCTTCCCGGAGGAGAACGTCGTTCAGCGGGTCGAGGGCGGGCCCGAGGAGCCGGTCCGCGCCGAGACGCCGGTTCCCGCCGCGCCGGCTCCGAGCCGCTCGCAGGTGCCGGGAGTGGTGCCGGAGCCGCCCGGCCCGGTTGCACCGCCGCCGGCGCCCGAGCCCGCCGAGCCACCGGTCGCGGAGCCCCCCGAGCCACCCGCCGCGGAGCCGGAGCCGTCCGAGCCCGCGGAGCCGCCGGCGCCCGTCGGCGCGCCGCGCGACAGCGGCACCGACGGGGGTGACGGCCAGGCGAGGGGCGGCGATGGCGCCGGCGAGTCCGGGGGCGACGGGGCCGACAGACCGGAGCGCGATCGCCCGGAGCTCAGCGAGGCGAGCGCCGCTGCGCTGCGGCGGGTGCGCGAGCAGCAGTCGGGTGGTCGACGTCAGAGGCGGCGCAAGAAGCACGGGAGGAATCGATGAGCGCGCTCGTCTGGTTCACGATGGGAGTCGCCATCTGGCACTTCACGGTCTTCGTCCCGGACCGCTTCTGGGGCGGCATCGTCGGCGCCTTCATCGGAGCGGCGACCGGCGCGATGGTCAGCGGCGCGATCGCCCAGGTCGCACTCAGCCAGGGGATCGGCGAGACCGACCTCGCCACCGCCGTCTACGCGATCCCCGGCGCCCTCCTCGGCCTCGGGGTCGTCTACCTGATCGGCCTCCGCTCAGGCGTGGAGGCCGAACACATCTAGGTCCCCGCCGGCACGAAATCCGGCGATTAAGGGGCGCCGGGACGAAAACCGGCAATGAAGGGGGCGAAATCGGCGGTGTTGGCGCCTTTGTTCGGATATGCCGAACAAAAGCGCCAAGAGCTGCGATGTCGCGGTCGCGCGGGTCGCCGCACGGCAACACGGAGTGATCACATGCTCGCAGCTCATAGCCGTTGGCCTGCTCCCCAGCGGAATTTCGGATCGCGTACGCGCCGGCCGCCTCCACCGCATTCATCGCGCCGTGTATGCCGTTGGCCATGCCCGACTCAGCGATGAGGGTCGACGGATGGCCGCTGTCCTAGCCTGTGGCGAAGGGGCCGTTCTCAGCCACCGGAGCGCGGGCGAGCTTTGGCGGATCCTGCGCCCCCGGTCCCGCCGGCAGGAGAGCGGCGGGTCCCGCAAGCGATCGCCCATCGACGTCACCGTGCCTAGCAGGGGAGGCCGGAAGAGGCATCGGGGCATCTCCCTTCATCGTTCCTCGACGCTTACCCCGGCGGACTGCATCCGCCGCGACGGCATTCCGGTGACGCGTCCGTCTCGAACCCTCGCGGACTTGCGACTTCCTCTGGCGGGATCGGCGACTGATCGTTGAGGTCGACGGCTGGGAGTCGCACGGCACCCGGTCGGCGTTCTAAGAGGACAGGGCCCGCGACTCTCGCCTGAAGATCCTCGGTTTCGATGTGCTCCGCTTCACCTGGCGACAGATTGAAGACGATGGCGCAACGGTGGCGAGAACCGTTCGGGCCGTACTCGATCGCTAGGCCAACCAACCGGCTACCCGCACCGCGTATGTTGCGGCGGTGCGCGAGAGGCTCAGACGGGTCCTGGACGCCGTGGAGCGCGTTCCTCTGAGTGTCCGCCTCGCCGTCGGAGCCCTGGCCGCCGCAGCCGCCATCGCGGGCACCATCGCCCACGAGCGGAACGACAACGGGAGCGATGGGAGCATCGCCGGCGCCGAGACGCCGTCCGCCTACCGCGGCGGACACAGCTGGATGCCATCGCGTGCCAAGCCCAACTCGGTCGTCTGGGCGGTCGGAGACGCGGCGGACGGAGGGACCGCAGCCAGCAAGGTCGCTTCGATGATCCGCTCGAACCGGATCGACCTCCTGTTGTATCTCGGAGACGTCTACGACTCGGGGACCGCCCTTGAGTACGACCGAAACTACCGCCCCATCTACGGCGGCCTCGCTTGGATCACCGCGCCGACTATTGGTAACCACGAGTGGCCCAACGTCGCCACCGGGTATGTGCCCTACTGGACAGCAGCCCGTGGCACGCCACCGCCACTCTGGTATGCCTTCGCCGCCTCGGGCTGGCAGCTGATCAGCCTCAATTCGAATCTCCCGACCTCCGGCGATCAGGAGGGCTGGCTGCATTCGCTGATCGAGGCAACGCCGAACTACGGGAACTGCCGAATCGCCTTCATGCACCATCCGCGCTACAGCGCCGGTCCGCACGGCGACCTCACCGCCCTCCAGGGCATCTTCGATGAGCTCAGCGGCCACGCCACGATCTCGCTTTCCGGGCATGACCACGACATGCAGCGAGTCCTACCTATCGAGGGGATCACGCAGTACGTCGACGGGGCCGGAGGCGATGAGCTCTACCCCATCAATCGCGACGACGCTCGCCTCGCCTTCTTCGACGACACCCACCACGGGGCGCTCCGGATCGCGCTGCAGCCCGGAAGCGCTGTCCTCACCTTCGTCGATCAGGGCGGCACCACCCTCGACCGCAGCACGGTGAACTGCCAGGAGGCCTAGGCCCGTCCAGCGGTTCCGTCTGGGACCGAACCTAGCTTGGCGGAATGGCCTCGACAGAACCGGCTCGCGCCTTCCAGGCTGACCCCTATGAGTACGGGGAGGTCCGCCGGCTGGCCACCGAGCTGTCGCTGGCGGAGCCCGTCGCCATCACCCTGGTCCGCCGCGGCTACCGGACCGTCGACGCCGCCCGCCGTTTCCTCGAAGCCCGCGAATCTCACGACCCGACCGAGTTCACCGGCATGGAGGAGGTCTGTGGCCGCATCCTCTCGGTCGTCCGCCGCCGGGGCCGGATCACCGTCCACGGCGACTACGACGTCGACGGGGTCTCCTCTACCGCGATCCTCGTCTCCACACTGCGCTCGCTCGGCGCGGAGTGCGAGTGGCTGATCCCGGACCGGCTCGCCGACGGCTACGGCCTGACTATGGCGAGCGTCGAGAAGCTCCGCCGCCGCGGCACGGAGCTCGTCATCACCGTCGACTGCGGCATCGGTTCGGTCGACGAGGTGGCGGCCGCCCGTAGCGCCGGCATCGACGTCGTGGTCACCGACCACCACCTTCCCGGCGAGCGCCTTCCGGACTGCCCGATCATCCACCCGATCGTCTCCGAGTACCCGTTCGAGGGTCTCTGTGCCGCGGGCGTGGCCCACAAGCTCGCCATCGCCCTCTCCGACGCCGCCGGCCACGGGGCGGTGGAGACCGTCGGTGGGCGGCGCCACCCCTGCGACGGCGATCTCGACCTCGTAGCCCTCGCCACCGTCGCGGACATGGTCCCGCTGGTGGGGGAGAACCGCCGCCTCGTCCGCGAGGGGCTCCGCCTGCTCCGCGACGGACCCAGGATCGGGCTGCGAGCGCTGATGGCCGTCGCGTCCGTCGACCCGGAGTCGGTCGACGAGGGATCCCTCGGCTTCCGCCTCGCCCCTCGGATCAACGCAGCGGGCCGCCTCTATCGAGCCGACGCCGGAGTCGAGTTGATGCTCACCGAAGATGCCGACCGAGCCGCGCAGATCGCGGAGGAGCTCGACCGGGCCAACGGCGAGCGGCGCTGGACGGAGCAGAAGGTGGTCGAGGGGGCCGAGCGAGCTCGCAGGGAGCTTCCGCCCTCACTCGCCGACGCCCCCGCGCTGGTCCTGGCCGGCGAGGGCTGGCACCCGGGAGTCGTCGGCATCGCGGCCTCCCGGATGGTCGAGCGGTACTACCGACCCACCATCCTGCTCACGGTCGACGGCGGACGGGCCAAGGGCTCCGCCCGCAGCATCCCCGGCTTCGACCTGGTCGCCGCGCTGGGTGCCTGCGACCGCCATCTGGTCCGCTACGGGGGTCACCGGGCCGCGGCGGGGCTCGAGCTCGAGGCGGAGCGCCTCGAAGCCTTCCGCGAGTCCTTCATCGCCTATGCCGGCTCCGAGATCGATCCCGCGGAACTGATCCGGATGGAGCGCCTCGACGCGCTGGTCGGCGTCGGGCGCGACGGCATCGGGATGGACCTCGCCCGCCAGCTCGAGAGCCTCGGCCCCTTCGGGATGGGCAACCCGGGTCCGCGGCTGCTGGTCCCTTCCGGCCGATTGCGCGAGGTCCGCCCGCTCGGCGAGGAGGGCAAGCACTCCCGCTTTCAGCTCCAGAGCGGCGCGGGGCGCGCACTCGGCGTCGCCTTCGGCATGAACGGCGAGATCTCCCGGCGAGAGGACCAGGCCCTCGATCTCTCGATCGAGCTGGAGGTGGACCGCTGGAACGGGGCGGAGCAGCCGCGGGTGGTCGTGCGCGAGCTCTATCCGCTCGCGAGCTCGGCCGCGCGGGACCCGAAGTCCGAACCCTGCGGCGAGCATTGCCCGGGCCCCGACTCCGAGTGGTGGGCGCGCCTCGAGCGCGAGTCAGACCGCGTCGCCGAGGGCAGGCCGGGGGCCCTGCTCGACGTCCGGCCCGCCGAGTCCGGTCGGCGCGAGGCAATCGACCGGCGCGGCGGGGCGACCGTCGCCTCGGTCGCCGAGCTGATCTCGAGTGGCGAGCCGGTGCTCACGATCTGCGCCGACGCAGGGCGCCGGGCCGGGCTGGCCTTCGAGGCTGCGGATCCGCGGCGGTTCGGTGCGTCCCGGCCGAGGATCGCCTGCTGCCGTTGCGGCTCAAAGGAGCTTGATGCCGCCCTCGGGGGAGCATCCGCCGGTCTCGTGCTCGCGGACTGGACGTCGGTCGCACTTCGCCCGGGAGCGCTCCCTGCCTTCCGCCACGTGGTCCTGGTCGATCCCCCGCCCAGCCAGCCCCTCGAGGACCTGGCCTGGGCGACGGGCGAGGCGGCCACCAGCGGAGCCGGCGCCCGCTCCTACATCCATCTCGCCTGGGGCCCGGCGGAGGCCGACCTCGCGGAGCGCCTCCTCGACTGGGAATGGAACCTGCGCGCGGCGATCCGCGAGATCTGGCGCGGGTTGGCCGCGGCCGGGGGAGTGGCCTCCGACGCTGAGCTCCGGTCCTTGCTGCAAGGCGAATCCGCCTACCCACGGACCCCCGAGCTCGCCGCCCGCTGCGTGCGTGTGCTCAGCGAGCTCGGGCTCTGCGAGTGGCGGACCAATGGCGGTGCTCAGGTGTTGCGGGTCTTATCCTCGGAGAGGACCGAACTGGGGCGATCACGCGTCTACGGAGCGTGCGTCGCCAGGCACCAGGAGGCCATCGGATTCCTCCGAAGCAGAGCACAACCGAAGTAGCGGACACCACGAAGGCCGAGGCCCTCCCCGACGGCCTCGCGCAGCGCGTGGACCGCCGCGGGCACACGCGCGTCGGCGAGCCGCCCGACAAGACGCGAACGCCCCGCGCGGACGCGATCACCCGCGAGCTCACCGCCGACCAGCGCGCCCTGCTCGGCGACCTCTTCGCGGTGATCGAGGAGCACAAGTCCGACGTCGCCGAACCGATCGACCGCCAGGAGATCGAGCGCGCCTTCGCCTTCGCCTGCGAGAGCCACGCGGGCCAGGAGCGCAAGTCGGGTGAGGACTTCATCACCCATCCGCTCGGCGTGGCGCGGATCTGCGCCGGTATGCGGCTCGACGCCGCGACCCTCTGTGCCGCGCTGCTCCACGACACCGTCGAGGACACCAGCGCCAGCCTGGAGCAGGTCCGCGAGGACTTCGGCGATGAGGTCGCACAGCTCGTCGACGGCGTCACCAAGCTCACCGGCATCACCTTCAAGAGCCGCGACGAGCGGCAGGCGGAGAACTACCGCAAGATGATGGTGGCGATGGCCACCGACGTCAGGGTGATCCTGATCAAGCTGGCCGACCGCCTCCACAACATGCGCACGATCGATGCGCTGCCCAAGCAGAAGCAGCAGGAGAAGGCCCGCGAGACGCTTGAGATCTTCGCGCCCCTCGCCCACCGCCTCGGGATCCACGCGATCAAGTGGGAGCTCGAGGACCTCGCCTTCGCCACTCTGCACCCGCGTAAGTACGACGAGATCAAGGAGCTCGTCGCGCAGCAGCGCGCCGAGCGCGAGCGCTACGTCGAGGAGGCCGGCGAGTTCCTCGCCAAGGAGCTCGGGAGGGTGGGCATCGAGGCCGAGATCTCAGGCCGAGCCAAGCACTTCTACTCGATCTACACCAAGATGACCCGCAAGGGCCGGGAGTTCAACGAGATCTTCGACCTGACCGCCATGCGGGTCCTGGTCGGATCGGTGAAGGACTGCTACGGCGCGATCGGCATCGTCCATTCCCTCTGGAAACCGCTGCCGGGGCGCTTCAAGGACTTCGTCGCAATGCCCAAGGCGAACGCCTATCAGGCGCTCCACACCACGGTGATCGGGCCCGAGGGCCGGCCGCTCGAGATCCAGATCCGCACCCCGGAGATGCACGAACTGGCGGAGTACGGAATCGCCGCGCACGTGATCTACAAGGAGGGCGCCTCTGGTGGCGACCCGGGCAAGGAGAAGATGACCTGGCTGCGCCAGCTGCTCGAGAACGAGGAGCACCAGGGGCCGAAGGCGTTCCTCGAGGCGCTCAAGGTCGACCTCTTCGAGGACGAGGTCTTCGTCTTCACCCCGAAAGGGGAGGTGAAGAACCTCGCCGCCGGGTCGACGCCGCTCGACTTCGCTTACTCGATTCACACCGACGTCGGCCATCGCTGCGTGGGCTCGAAGGTCAACGGCAAGATCGTGCCGCTCCACTACCAGCTGCGCAGCGGCGACATCGTCGAGGTCCTCACCGCCAAGCAGGGGCGGGGCCCTTCGCGCGACTGGCTCAAGCTGGTGCGGACGACGCGTGCGCGCAACAAGATCCGGGCCTGGTTCTCACGGGAGGGACGCGAGGACGCCGAGCACAAGGGCCGCGAGGAGCTCGCCCAGGCGTTCAAGAAGCGCGGCCTGCCCTACCAGAAGCTCGCCGGCTCGCCGCTGCTCGTCGACGTGATCCGCGAGATGGGCTTCCGCAAGGCGGACGACTTCTACATCGCACTCGGCAACTCGAAGATCTCCACCAAGGTCGTCACCAACAAGGTGATGCAGCGCCTGAAGCGCGGCGAGGCGGTCGAGGAGGAGCCGGCCGAGGGGCTGATCAAGGGGACCGACGACACGCGGCGGCGGACCCGTGAGGCGACCAGCTTCGGGATCAAGGTGAAGGGGATCGACGACGTCGCAGTGCGGCTCGCCAAGTGCTGCCGCCCGGTCCCCGGCGACCAGGTGGTCGGTTACGTCTCGCTCGGCCGCGGGATCACCGTTCATCGCGAGGACTGCCGGAACGTCGTGGCCCTGAAGAAGGCGCCGGAGCGCTTCACTGAGGTCTACTGGGAGGGGGACAACGAGTCCTCCTACCGGGTCGAGCTCCAGGTCGACGCTTGGGACCGCACCCGCCTGCTCGAGGACCTCTCCCGCACCTTCGCCGAGGCGGGGCTCAACATTCTCGAGGCCCGTTGCGCGACCAAGCATCCGATGGTGAAGAACCGCTTCGTCGTCGAGGTCGGGGACACCGAGCAGCTCAAGGGGTGCATCTCGCGGCTGCGGAACGTCGACTCGGTTTTCGACGCCTACCGGGTCACGCCGACCGCCTGAGCAAAACCAATCCTTTTTCGCCAGAATCCCGTTATCAAGGCAAGGATGCTGAGGAGCGGGACAACAGGGAGACGCTTCGGGCTGGCGGTGGCGGCCGCCGCACTCGTCGCGATGGTGTGTGCCGGCATCTCCCTTGCCGCCTCGGACCCGATCGTGGCGGGACCCGCGGACTCCTTCTCGGCGTCGACGTACAACGCCGACCAAGGCTCGTTCGTGCAGTTCCAGAACAACGGCGGATCGCACAACGTCACTGCCCGGCAGCCCGGCCCGGACGGCAAGGCCCTCTTCCGGAGCGCCACGACCTCCGGCGGCGCTGTGCCGGTGGACGGCACCCAGTATCTGACCAGCAGCGACTACCCGTTCTTCTGCACCGTCCATCCGACGACGATGAACGGGACGCTCCATGTGACCGGCGCCGGCACGCCTCAGGCCCGGCCCTCCGCGACCCTGACCGTGCGTACCAAGACGATCTCCAAGGCCGTCAAGAAGGGACTCTTGATCTCGGTGGACGCCAGCACCGCCATCAACGACGCCACCCTGACGGCCAAGCTCGGCAAGGCCACCATCGCCAAGACGACGGGCTCGCTGGCATCCGGCCCGCAGACCAAGAAGCTCAAGCTGACCAAGGCCGGCAAGAGCAAGCTGCGCGGCAAGGGAAAGGCCACGGTCAAGGTCAGCGCCGACATCCCCTTCGGCTCGCCCGCCACGGCGAAGGCGAAGCTCAAGTAGCGCGGGCCACCGCCCGGCGCACGCGCTCGGCCACATCCCTCATCTGATCCTCCGAGTCGTATTTGGTCCGCGGCCAAAAGAAACCGCGCAGGCCGTCCTTCGGCTTGCGCGGAACCACGTGGACGTGCAGATGGGGAACACTCTGGCTGACGACGTTGTTCAAGGCGACGAACGACCCGGGCTTCTTCATCGCCTTCGGGATGGCTGCGGAGAGCAATCTCGCGTTCGCGAAGAGTGGGCCGACCAGGTCGTCCGGTAGGTCGGCCAGCGTCTCATAGTGGTCGCGAGGCACGAGCAGCGAGTGGCCGGCGAAGAGGGGCCGGTTGTCGAGGAAGGCGAGGGTGCGCTCGTCCTCGAAGACGACGTGGGACGTCTCGTCACCGGCGATGACCTGGCAGAAGCGGCAGTTCGGATCGGCGGCCATTGGCGGGGCAGCCTAGAAGCTGTAGGGTCGCGGGCGTATGGCGCGCAAGGCGGTAGGGAAGCTGCTCATCGCGGCCGTGCTGGCGGGTCTCGTGCTTCTGGGTCCGGGCGTGGCGGACGCCGGCGTTGCCGTGAAGAACGGGCTCTACAAGGGGAAGACCACCCAGCAGGCGGTCACCGATGCATTCCGCAAGATCCAGTTCAAGGTGAAGAAGGGGAAGATCATCCTGACCACTGAGCCGTCGGTCGCTCGCGAGTCCTGCGTCTCGACATCGGTCTTCACGATGGATGGCAAGCCGAGTCGGAAGCTCGGAAGGAACGGGACCTTCACGTTCACGCGCCCCTTCTTCGGCAAAAAGGTCGACAAGATCCAAGGTCGCTTCGTGAGCCCGAACGAGATCGAGGGCTTCGCGATCTACCACTTCTTTGCGCAGGACCTCTGCTCCGGCGGCAGGGCGCGGGTCAACTTCACCGCGAAGCACAAGTAGCGGCAGCGGGCCGCTAGGCGACGATCGTCAGAGCGCCGGGCTCGACAGAGAAGTCGAGCTCGGTGTACTCCCCGATGTAGTCGCCGTCGACCTGCACCGGGAAGGGGCGGGGGAGGCCGTCCTCGTCCATCGAGATGGAGCGCACTGACGCACGGGTGACGTCGTCGAACTCGTCGATCTGCCGGTGCTTGGAGACGTGCAGCCGCTTGCCGAGCACGCGCGAGGCGATCGGCAGCATGTCGCGCTGCTTGGCGCGTCGCAGCAGCGCCATCGAGATCGTGCCGTCGTCGAGGCCGATGTCCTCGCAGATCCGGATCGGGATGTTGGCGAAGTAGGTGAAGGGATCAGAGTTCTGTGCGATTGCCGTGACGCCCTCGAGCCTCTCGCCCTCGATCTCGAGCGAGAAGCGCACCGGGTCGCGCAGGTAGTGGCGGTAGAAGCCCGAGATCGCGGCCCAGGTGTAGTACCACTGCCGCGCGCGGGCCTTGAGGCGCGGGTGGGCGTCGACCCGCTTGACGACCGTGGCGTCGAGGCCGACGCCGCAGGCGAAGACGAAGTGCCGGCCGTTGCACCGGCCGAGATCGACCCTGCGCGGCCGGAAATCGTCGGCCAGGCCGATCAGATGCTCGGTCGCGTCAACGACGTCGTTCGGGATGCCGAGGGTCCGGCAGACGACGTTGGTGGAGCCGCCCGGCAGAACCGAGACGGGGACGTTTGTGCCCGCCAGCCCGTTGACGACCTCGTTCAGCGTGCCGTCGCCGCCGAAGGCGACGACGATGTCGTAGCCGCCGGTGCGCGCCTCGCGCCCGATCTCGATCGCGTGCTCGGCCGCCTCTGTGTCGACCGCCTCGACCTCGTAGCGGGCCTGGAGGGCGTAGACGACAAGGTTCTTGAGCCGGTCGGAGACCGTCGTCGCGTACGGGTTGACGATGATCAGCATCCGCTTCTTGGCTGCGTCGGGCTCGAGCGGGACGGCCTGAGCGGCCGGCTCGGGCGCTCTCTGAGCAGGGGCGATCGTGGCCACGCCTTTCTCCTAACCCCGGCTGAGCACCGGGTTACCGCCGGGAATCAGATCGCCAAGCTGATCGGCGGGAGTGTCCGAAGTCGCTTCGTAGCGCACGACATCCCCATCCTCCACCTCACGGACGTAGCCCGCGTTGACGAGCAGGTCGACGTGCCCGATCACCTCCGACAGTGTGAGGAAGGCCTGGGTCACGGCGACGTCCCCCCAGAGGGCCTGGGCGAGCTCGTGCCCGGTGCGGGGTTGCTCAGCGATCAGCCGGTAGAGCTTCTCGGCTCGGCGCTGATGCAGCGCGAAGCGTTCGTCGATCAGCGAGACGTGATCGGTGATCGGCTCGCCGTGTCCGGAGAGCACGATCTCCGCCGGCAGCACGCGTGTTCTCTTCAGTGACTCGAGATATGCGACCAGAGCCTGCGTCCGCTCGCTTGATCCGTCGAGCGGGCGGGAGATCAGCGGGTTGGAGGAGATGTGCTTGATCAGGTGATCGGCGGCGATCAGGATCCGGCGGCCCTCATCCCAGAACAGCGTGTCCGACGGGCTGTGCCCGGGCCGGTGCTGGACCTCGAGCCTGCGGTCGCGGAGCTCGAGCACCTCCCCGTCTTTCAGGGGCCTGGTGACCTTCGCCTTGGAGCCCCAGGCGCGGAAGCTGCCGGTCACCTGACGGAGGGCGCTGACGACCTCCTCCGAGATGCCGTGCCGGAGCATCAGTGCAGCGGCCTCCTCATCGTCCCGCTCGGCATCCGCGCCGAAGTTTTCAACGAACGGAGCGAGCAGGTCGAGGGCAGCCACCTCCGCGCCCGAGCGGTGGGCGACGATGTCGACCAGCCCCAGGTGATCGATGTGCTGGTGCGTGATGATCACCAGATCGAGGTCCTCGATCCGGTGGCCGAGCGCGTCGAGCTGGCGCTCGAGCTCGTCGAGCGCCTTGCCCGAGTTGGGACCCGAGTCGATCAACGTCAGGGGCTCGTCCTCCAGCAGATATGTGTTGACGCGTCCGACCTGGAAGGGGGTCGGGATCCGCATCACTCGGATCCCGGTGTCCGAGATGCGCTCCCAGACCTCCGGCGCTGTCTCGTCCGTCACGAGCGGATCAGCGCCAGGACCTCGTCGCGCTTCGCCTCCATGTCCTCCCGGGAAACGAGCGACTCGAGGTTGAGGCGGAGCAGCGGCTCGGTGTTCGAGGGCCGCACGTTGAAGTGCCAGTCGGGATAGTCGATCGAGACCCCGTCGAGCCGGGTGATCTCGGCATCCGAGTGGCGCTCGGCGATCTCCTCCATCTTCGCCCGCTGGTCCGCCACCTCGGAGTTGATCTCGCCGGAGATGAAGTACTTGGAGCGGAACTCCGACATCAGGTCGGAGAGCGAGCGGCCCTCGCGCGAGACCAGCTCGAGCATGAGCAGGGCGGGGAGGGTCCCGGAGTCCGCGCAGTAGAAGTGGCGGAAGTAGTAGTGGCCCGAGACCTCGCCGCCGAAGGCCGCGCCGGTCTCGCGCATCCGGATCTTGAAGAAGGCGTGCCCGACCCGGCTCAGGTCCGACTTCCCACCCGCCGCGGCCACAGTGTCGGGGACCGCGCGGCTCGAACGCGGGTCATAGAGGATCCTCGCCCCCGGCTCCTTGACGAGCGTCGCGCGGGCGAGCAGGGCACAGACGAAGTCGCCGTCGCAGAAGGTGCCTCCGTCGTCGATGAAGAAGCAGCGGTCGGCGTCGCCGTCCCACGCGATCGCCAGGTCGACGCCCTCGTCCTTCACCTGCTGGACCAGCATGCGGCGGTTCTCCTCGAGAAAGGGATTCGGTCCCGCCTCGGGAAAGTCGCCGTTCGGCTGCCAGCGGCTCGTGGTCATCTCGAGATTGAGCGGGTCGAGCAGGGGACCGACCATCGGTCCGGCCATGCCGTCGCTGCCGTCGGCCAGGATCCGGAGCGGGCCGATCGCGTCGGTCTCGATGAAGGCGAGCATGTGCTGGTGGAAGTCGGGGTAGATGTCGATCTCCTCGACCGACCCGCCCCCTGGAGGATCGGGCAGCCCGGCCTCGATCTCGGCGCGGACGTCCTGGATGCCAGCGTCCCCGGAGAGGGCGAGGGCGCCCTCCCGCAGCAGCTTCACCCCCGTGTACTTCTTGGGATTGTGGGACGCGGTCACCATCGCCCCGCCATCGAGCTCGCGTGCGCCGACCAGGTAGTAGCTCATCTCCGTGGCGATCTGACCGGCGTCGACGACGTGGACGCCTTCCTCCAGGAGGCCGTTCCGCACTCCGTCCGCCATCTCGGGCGAGGTGAGGCGCATGTCGTGACCGAGGCCGACCCGCAGCGCCGAGGTCTCCTTTCCCCGGATGCGCCCGAGCACGCGCGCGTAGGCACGGCCGATCAGGTGGGCGGTCTCGGCGTCGAGCTCCTCGCCGTAGACGCCGCGGATGTCGTAGGCCTTGAAGATCTCGGCAGGTGGAGCGGTGATCGCCATCGTCAGTCGAACGCTCCCTTCACCGTCGCGTAGCTGTCCTCGAGCGTCTGATTCATCACGCGGGTGTCGCCGAGGACGGGCATGAAGTTCGTGTCGCCTCCCCAGCGCGGGACGACGTGCATGTGGATGTGATGCTCGACGCCGGCGCCCGCCACGCGGCCCTGGTTGAAGCCGACGTTGTAGCCGTGCGGGGAGTAGCTCGTCTCCAGCGCGTTCATCCCGCGCTGGGCCAGGGACATGATCTCGGCCATCGTCTCGTCATCGAGTCCCTGCAGCTCCGCGATGTGCTCGTAGGGGGCGACCATCAGGTGCCCGTTCGTGTATGGGAACTTGTTGAGAATCACGAAGCAGCGCTCGCCGCGCCTGACGATCAGGTTCGCCTCGTCATTCCCGGCATCGAGCGCGGCGCAGAAGATGCAGTCGCTTTCCTTGTCCTTGGAGGCGTCCTTCACGTACTCGAGCCGCCACGGGGCCCAGATCCGCTGGTTGGCCACGGCGCCATCGTACGTCCGAAATGTTCAAGACCGGGGTGCCGCGGTGGGGCCGACCTTCAGGCAGCCGCGGAGTTCATCGCGGGACATGCCCGGCCGCTCGACTTCGCCCCGTTCCCGGACGGCCAGGCGCGCGAACTCTTCTCAGCCGGGGTCGTCACCGCCGATCTCGAGCGTCTGGCGGCGGCACAGCAGGATGACGGCGGCTGTGAGGTCGACTTCGCGAGCTACTCGCCCGCCGGGTCGCTCGAATGGCGCGGGCACGCGACGGTACGCGCCGTCACGATCCTGAAGCGGAACTCGATGCTCTGAAGTGGGGCGGCCGCTATAGCCAGCCGCGCTTGCGGAAGTACGTGACCATCCCGACCAGCAGGACCACCATGGATCCAACTACGACCCAGAAGGCCGTCAGGTCCTGCTCGCCGGGGACGCCGACGTTCATGCCCCAGATGCTGGCGAGCAGGGTGAGGGGCAGGACGATGACGCTGATCGAGGTGAGCACGCGGAGGATGTCGTTGACGCGGTGCGAGAGCACCGACTCGTTCGTGTCCTCGAGCGCCTCGACGACCTCCTTGTAGTTCTCCAGCATGTCCCAGATGCGCTCGTGCGCGTCGACGACGTCGTCGAAATAGATCTCGAGGTCCATGTCCGGGGAGAGATATCGTTCCTTGACCCGCTCGAGATCGCGCAGCACGGGCCGCTGTGGGCGGATCACCTTGCGGAAGTTGATGATCTCCTGCTTGACGTTGGAGATGTCCCGCACGATCTCGTCGGAGCGGCCTTCGAAGATCTCCTCCTCGAGCACGTCCAGCTTGTTGCCGATCTTGCGGAGCATCGGGAAGCAGTAGTCGAACCCGTCGTCGACCAGGCGATAGAGCAGATAGCCGGACCCCCGGCTGAAGAGCTGATCGCGCAGCTCCTCCTTCTGGCGGCAGCGCTCGAACAGGTACTCGACTGGCTGAAGCGGCTGGTTCGGGACCGTGATCAGGAAGCCCGCGCCCACGAAGATGTCGAGCTCGCCCGCGCCCAGGCGCCCCGCGGCCGGATCGAAGATAGGGAACTGCAGGACGATGAACAGGTACTCGTCGTAGACGTCGATCTTCGGCCGCTGGTTCCGGGAGAGGACGTCCTCGTAGTCGAGTGCGTGGAAGTCGAAGTTCTCCTCGAGCCAAGCCTGCTCGAGCGCGCCGGGCCGGTCGATCTTCACCCAGCGGAGTCCCTCGGCCGCGATCTCCTCGACCTTTGGGGCCTGGGGCTCAGGCGGAAGCGGCGCGACGAACTCGCCGGCGCGGGTCCTGCGCAGTCTGGGGCGAGGGAGGTTCGGCATCTTCCGCTCCATCAGACGGGTTGCTCCCTTCGGAGCACCCTCGCATGACGTTCGTCGCTTCCAATTCCATGGCAGACGCCACTTTACGCCACGCCTCGTGGCCCGGGCGCAGGCGTGCGACCGAATTTGCGGCCAACGGGGCGTTGCTATATTGCCCTGCACATAAGCACCACATCAAGAGGGGTGGAGGGACTGGCCCGATGAAACCCCGGCAACCCCCTCGGATCTCGGTCCGAGGAAGGTGCCAAGTCCAGCAGGTGTCGCGGTTTAGAGATCAAGCGGCCTGGAAGATGTGGGAAGAGCTCCGAATCGGACCTCCGCCCACTCAGGACCAGGCGGAGGTTTTTACCTAGAGGAGCTATGGCGATCGAATCTCTGAAATGCAAGGAGTGCGGGGCGAGTTATCCGCTCGACGCCCGCTTTGTCTGTGAGCAGTGCTTCGGGCCACTCGAGGTCGCCTACGACTACTCCGGCCTCGATCCGGCCGAGGCGCGGCGGAAGATCCAGGCCGGGTCGCGGGGGATCTGGCGCTATTCGGATTTCCTGCCTTTCGAGGGTCGCCCGGGCGACCCGCTGGAGCCGGGCCTCACCCCGCTAATCCGGGCCGATCGCCTTGCCGAGCGGCTCGGCCTGGGCGAGCTCTGGATCAAGAACGACGCGGCCAATCCGACGCACTCCTTCAAGGACCGCGTGGTCGCGGTGGCGGTCGCCAAGGCGAAGGAGCTCGGCTTCGAGACCGTCGCCTGCGCCTCGACCGGGAACCTCGCCAATGCCGTGGCTGCCCACTCCGCGGCCGCGGGTCTCGACTCCTATGTCTTCGTGCCGGCCGATCTCGAGGAGCAGAAGCTGCTCGCCACCGGCATCTACGGCACCAACCTGGTCGGCATCCGCGGGACCTACGACGACGTCAACCGGCTCTGCACCGAGCTCAGCCAGACGCGTCCGTGGGCGTTCGTCAACGTCAACCTCCGCCCGTATTACTCGGAGGGCTCGAAGACGCTCGCCTTCGAGACGATCGAGCAGCTGGGCTGGAAGCTTCCGGACCGCGTGGTCGCGCCGATCGCCTCCGGCTCGATGTTCACCAAGGTCGCCAAGGGGATGCGGGACTGGATCGAGCTCGGCCTAGTTGACGGCGGCCTGCCGACCTTCTGCGGAGCCCAGGCCCTGGGTTGCTCGCCCGTGGCGACGGCCTTCGCGGAGGGCTGGGACGTCTGCAAGCCCGAGCGCTCGCCGGAGACGATCGCGAAGAGCCTCGCGATCGGAGACCCCGCCGACGGTCCCTACGCGCTCGAGCTGGCGCGGAGGACCGGCGGTCTGATCGAGTCCGTGACCGACGACGAGATCCGCGACGGAATCCGGCTGCTTGCCGAGACGACCGGCGTCTTCACCGAGACGGCCGGCGGCGTGACCGTCGGGGTACTGGCGAAGCTCGCCGCGGCCGGTGAGATCGGCTCCGACGAGCGCGTCGTCGCCTTCATCACCGGCGAGGGGTTGAAGACCCTCGACGCCGCCCGCGAGACCTTTCGGATGCATGAGATCGAACCGACCCTCGACGCCTTCGAGCAGGGGCTCGGTGCGGCGGAGGTCTCGGCCTAGCGCGGTTGCCGGCTCGCGGCCATGACTAAGATTCCCGCCCGACGATGAGCGTCACAGTGAAGATCCCGGCCCAGCTCCGCGCCGCGACCGGCGGTGAGGGGGAACTCGAGGTCGAGGGGTCGACGGTCGGCGAGGCGCTCGACGCGGTCTTCGACCAGCATGACGGGCTGCGCGAGCGGATCACCCAGGACGGTGACCTGCGCCGTTTCGTAAACGTCTACGTCTCGGGCGAGGACATCCGCTTTCAGGACGGCCTCGACACCCCCGTCTCCTCAGGCGACGAGGTGACGATCCTCCCCGCGGTCGCCGGCGGCTGATCGCCGGGTGATGGGTCGGCGGGGGAGCCTGCTCGCGGCTGGGCTTTCGCTTGCCGCGGCCCTCCTCATCGCACCCGCCGCGGCGGGCGCCGACATCGCCTCCGGGCCGCTGCGGGCAAGCGTCACCGCCGATCCCTGGCATCTCTCGATCACGGACGGCTCGGGCGGTCTCGTCCTGAACGAAAACCGTGGGCATGGCAGCGGGCCGACCGGAACGCTCGGCTTCAGGACGACGCTCGGCTGGTTCCACGCAACCCGGGTGGCCTCAGGTGGGATGCAGGGCGGCTCCTACGGGGCGGAGCTCGAGACAACCGACCCGACGCGGGGAATCCATCTGCGGATCGATCCGGATCGCAACGGAATCATCGGCCTCAGTGCGTCGGTCACTGGGTCGACGGCGGGTGTTACCGCGGTCGGCATTGGCTTCGACTCCCGGCCCTCGGAGCGCTTCCTCGGTTTCGGCGAGCGCTCCGACGCCGTCGACCAGCGGGGCCGTGAGGTCGAGAACTACGTCTCCGACGGGCCCTACACGCCGAGCGACCGTGCCCTGATCTCGAATTTCATCCCGCCGCCGGGATTCCGCCCGCGCGACGACGCGACCTACTTCCCGGTTCCCTGGCTGCTCTCGACCGCCGGGTACGGGGTCCTCGTGGGGAACCACGAAACGAGCTACTTCCGGCTGGGCAGCTCCGACCCGTCAGCTTGGAGCGTTGAGGCGCAGGCGACCCGCCTCCAGCTCCGCTTCATCGGCGGTCCCGCGCCGTCCGATGCACTGCGCCGGCTGACCGAGGTCACCGGTCGCCAGCCCCCGCCAGCCGCACCGTGGGTGTTCGGGCCCTGGTACCAGCCGACCGGGTCCGACCAGATCGGCCAGGCCCGGGCATTGCGCGCCGCTGACGTGCCGGGTTCGGCGGTGAACACCTACCTGCACTACCTCCCGTGTGGCGATCAGCGCGGCCGTGAGAACGAGCAGCCGCCCTTCACCGCCGGCTTTCACGATCTCGGCTACGCGATCACGACCTACTTCAACCCGATGATCTGCACGAGATATGAGCCCACGTACTCGCGGGCAGCTGCGGCAGGGCTGCTCACCCGGAACCAGCTCGATCAGCCGTACGTCTATCCGCTCTCGACTGGCCCCCTAATCTTCACGCCCGTCTCCCAGTTCGACTTCACCGCGCCCGGGGTGCAGTCGTTCTGGAACGGACTGCTGTCCGAAGCGGTTGGCCACGGCTACGACGGCTGGATGGAGGACTTCGGGGAGTACACGCCGCTCGACGCCAAGTCCGCCGACGGCCGCCCCGGAGGGCAGATGCATAACGTCTATCCGACCCTCTACCACTGCGCGACCCACGACTTCGTTAGGGGGGCGCCGCGGGCGCTGGCGCCGTTCGTGCGGTCGGGCTGGACCGGGACGCAGCGCTGCGCCCAGATCGTCTGGGGTGGAGACCCCACCACCGACTGGGGCTACGACGGGCTCGACTCGGCGATCAAGCAGGCGCTATCCATCGGCGCCTCCGGGGTCTCGCGCTGGGGTTCGGACATCGGGGGATTCTTCTCACTCACCCAGGGGAGGCTGACCGAGGAGCTGCTCAATCGCTGGATCGAGTTCGGCGCCGTCTCCGGCGTGATGCGCACGGAGGCCAACGGAGTGAAGCTCCAGCAATACACCCGTCCTCAAATCTTCGATCCGGGGGTGCTGCCGATCTGGCGCCGCTACGCCAAGCTCCGGACGCAGCTCTATCCCTACCTGCTTGCCGCCGACGCCCAGTACCGATCTACCGGCATGCCGGTGATGCGCCATCTCGGGCTGATCTATCCGGGCGACGCAACCGCTTCGGGGCAGGAGACCGAGTTCATGTTCGGGCCCGATCTCCTAGCGGCTCCGGTGCACGAGCCGGGGCAGACCGAGCGGTCCGTCTATCTGCCTGCCGGACAGTGGATCGACTTCTGGCGGGCAGTGAGTTACACGGACGGCGATGGATCACTGAAGCTTCACCCAGCGACGACGCTTGAGGGCTCGCGCCATGTCACCGTGCCCGCGCCGCTGGAGGAGCTGCCGATGATGGTGCGGGTGGGGGCGATCCTGCCGCTGCTGCCGCACACGACGGAGACGCTCGCGGACTACGGGTCCGCCTCGACGGTCGGTCTCGACGATGTGGGTCGGAGCCTCCGCCTGATCGCTTTCCCGCGCGGGAAGTCGAGCTCGGCGTTCGGGGAGACCGGCAGCCTTCAATCCAAAGAGGGGATGCGGTCCTGGAAACTGACCATCCGCCAGGCGGACCGGTACCGGATCTCGCTGGAAGCGTCACTCACGACGCTGAGCCGTGAGCTCACCCCGTGCGAGGTCCGCCTGGACGGTCACAAGCTGCCCGATGAGGCTTGGTCCGTCGACGACGGCGTGCTTAAGGTCAGCTTTCTCGCGCGAGGAAAGGTCTCGCGGCTGGTCGCCCAAGACCGCAAGCAGTGCGCCGACGCCACCGCGAGGTAGGGGTTGGGCGGGCTCGATCTACGGCATGGACTGGTCCGACAGCCCAGCGGCTTCGAGCGCCTCGGCTCGGCTGCCGAGTATCCGGACGCGCACGACCTTTCCGCGGCGGAGTTCGTAGACACTTCCGAACTCGGCCGTGACGCTCAGGTCGCTCCCGTGCCCGCGCGCCTGGGTATTCCCGACGACCACGACTCGATCATCGAGGTCGATGAGCTCCACGACCTCCATGGTGATCTCACTCCACGCGTCCCACCATTTCTGGACCGATCGTTCGACGCCGGCGGGCCCATGGAAGGTTTCCGCGCCCGGAAACCGCTGGTCCTCAACCCACTCGACCTCGGGGTCCAAGTCATCGAGCAACAACTCGCGATTGATGCCTCGACCGATCGCCGCACCATTTCCACGTTTTCCTGAGACATCGAGAGCGGAGTATCGCGACTTGCCGCGAACAGGCTGCTGGCAAGGAAGAACGCGCCCGGCAGGATTCGAACCTGCGGCCTCTTCCTCCGGAGGGAAGCGCTCTATCCAGCTGAGCTACGGGCGCGGGGCGGTCAAGTGTAGGTCCGTGGCGGGCGGGTGCGCCCGACCGCCGCGCCCGCCTCTTTCTAGGCTAGGCCGGTCATGGATCTCTCCGTCGTCTTTCTCGGCACCGGCGGCTCCGTTCCTTCGGCGCGGAGGGCGACCGCATGCGTGCTGATCCGCTCAGGAGGCAGCCGCATCCTGGTCGACGCGGGGGAGGGGGCCCAGCGGCAGATGATCAACTCGACCGGGCTCGTCCAGGTCGACGACATCTACATCACCCACTTCCATGCGGACCACTACCTCGGCCTTCCCGGCCTGCTCAAGACCTACGACCTGCTCGAGCGCCGGGCTCCGCTTCGGATCGTCGGGCCGGTCGGCCTCCATGCGCTCTTCGAGGCGCTCCGTCGGATCTTCGGGAAGCTCCGCTACGGGATCGAGCTGATCGAGCTCGCGCCGGGGGATGCGATCGAGCACGAGGGTTTCGAGATGCGCGGCTTCGCCGTCGAGCACCGGATGGCCGCGCTCGGCTACGCGTACGTCGAGCCCGAGCGTCCGGGGCGCTTCGACGTCGATGCCGCCCGGGGCCTGGGGATCATGGATGCCCGCGACTTCGGACGTCTGCAGCGGGGCGAGACGATCTCGGTGAACGGTTCCGACGTTCGCCCGGACCAAGTGATGGGTGAGCCGCGCCAAGGACGAAAGATCGTGATCACCGGCGACACCGCGCCATGCGAGATGACCCGCGTCGCGGCACATGCGGCGCAGCTGCTCGTACACGACGGCACCTTCGCCGTCGAGGAATCCACCCGCGCTGCGGAGACCGGCCACTCGACAGCCCGCGACGCCGCCCAGCTCGCGGCGGACGCCGAGGTCGGCATGCTCGCGATCGTGCACGTCTCCTCCCGCTACAACGTCTCCAAGGTGTTGGGCGAGGCGCGCGAGGCCTTCCCGGAGACGGTCGCGCCGCGTGACTTCGACCTGGTCGAGATCCCGTTCCCCGAGCGGGGCGAGCCCCATCTCGTTCCCGAGGGGGCCAGGCAGCGGCCCGAACCGCAGGCCGAGCCCGTCCCGGTACCTGACGACTAGGTCGATCCGGCAAGTCCGGCAATGGCGTCAGCTACGGCCCGTGCCTGGTCCTCCTGGAGGAAGTGCTTGGCGGAGATGACCTTCGCGTCAATGCCGAGGACCTCCTCGAAAACGCGGCGCCGGTCCTCTCCGAGCGCCGGGTCGCGATCACCCCACAGGATCGTCGCCGGCCAACCCGCGTCCCGGAGTCCGTCCACGTATAACGCCTCCTTCTCCTCGGTCAGCTCGAAGCCGCGGACGATCTTCCGGAACGAGCTCCCGCCGCCGTTGCGGTGCAGGAGGGCGATGTGGGCGTCGACCTCGTGCGCCGGTGTCGCGGACCGGTCCCCGATCCCCTGCAGATAGAAGAGCCAGCGTGCGAGCGGGGGCCGGATGGTCGCGACCCAGACCGGGCCGATCACCGGCGGTGCGGCCAGGTCCATCGTCCAGACCCGCCGGAAGTGCGCGACGTCGATCAGCGTGTCGAGGACCGTCAGCGTCCGCACCCGGTCGGGGTTTGGGAGCGCCCACTCCAGACCGATCGGGCCGCCGATGTCGTGGAGGACCAGATGGCAGCGATCGAGCCCGAGTGCATCGATCGCCTCGCCGGTCCAGCGACCCAGGCCCGACCAGCTGTAGTCGAATCCTGGCGGCTTCGCCGCCAGGCCGAGGCCCGGGAGGTCGAAGGCCACCCCGCGCAGCCCTCGCTCCGCGAGCAGCGGCACCACCTTGCGGTAGAGGAACGAGCTCACGGGGATCCCGTGCATGAGCACGACCGGCTCGCCGTCGCCCTGCTCCAGCACGAAGCTCTCGATACCGGCCGCCTCGAACTCTCGGCCGGCGCTCCGATGCCTCTCTATCGCCTCAGCGACCGCGCGCCGCACGGAGAGATCATCGCGCTTTGCGGCTTCGCAGCCAATCGCGGTCTGAGGCCGCTGCTACGCTGGCGCGGCAAGCCCCTTTAACCCGGTCCCGTGAGGCCAGGAAGGAGCAAGGCAGTGAGCGACGAGAAGGTCGTGCTCGATCACGACGATCTGCGGCGGACGTTGGTCCGTATCGCCCACGAGATCGTCGAGAAGAACGAGGACTCGGATCGGCTGGCGCTGGTCGGCATCCACACGCGCGGGGCCGTGATCTGCCGCCGCCTGCACGCGCTGGTCGGCGAGCTCTCCGGCACCGAGGTGCCCCTCGGCGACCTCGACATCTCCTTCTACCGCGACGACATCGAGCGCCGCGAGCCGCGCGACGCGCCGGTCGTCCACGACTCGCATCTGGACTTCGACCTCGCGGGGCGCACCGTCGTCCTGGTCGACGACGTCCTCTACACCGGCCGAACCGTCCGCGCGGCGATCGATGCGCTCTTCGACTACGGCCGCCCCGCCCGCGTCCAGCTCGCCGTGCTCGCCGACCGCGGTCACCGGGAGCTGCCGATCCGCCCGGACTACGTCGGCAAGAACCTGCCGACCGCGCCGGGGGAGCGGGTGAATGTCCGGCTGGAGGAGACCGACGGGGTCGACGAGGTGGCGATCACCCCGGCGGGCGCGCCGGCGGCAACCAAGGAGGATTCATGAAGCACCTGCTCGGAGTCGACGAACTGTCGCGGGAGGAGCTTGAGCGCATCCTCGAGCGCGCGGAGAGCTTCGCGGAGGTGGGCCGCCGCGACATCAAGAAGGTGCCGACCCTGCGGGGGCGCACGATCGTCAACCTCTTCTACGAAGCGAGCACCCGAACCCTCTCCTCGTTCGAGCTCGCCGCGAAGCGGCTCTCCGCCGACGTGGTCAGCGTCAAGTCGGCGGGCTCCTCGGTCGACAAGGGCGAATCGCTGAAGGACACGGTCGCGACGCTCTCCGCATACGACCCGGCCGCGATCGTGATCCGCAGCCCGCACGCCGGCGCCGCCCAGCTCGTCGCCAACTGGACCGAGGCCTCGGTGATCAACGCCGGCGACGGCAAGCACGAGCACCCGACCCAGGCGCTGCTCGACGTCTTCACGCTCCGCCAGCGCCTCGACTCCCTCGAGGACACGAGCATCTGGATCGTCGGCGACGTCCTGCACAGCCGCGTCGCTCGCTCCTGCCTGCTCGCCTTCCAGAAGATGGGGGCGAGGGTCACCCTCTGCGGGCCTCCCACCCTGATCCCGCGCGGTATCGAGGCACTCGGCTGCGAGGTCTCCTACGACCTCGACGGGCTGGGCGGGGCGGATGTCGTCTACGCCCTGCGGATGCAGCGCGAGCGGATGGGCGAGAGCTTCGTCCCCTCGCTACGCGAGTACGCCGCTCGCTATCAGATCGATTCGCGCCGGCTCGGCCCCCGTCAGCTGCTCATGCACCCAGGGCCGGTGAACCGCGGCGTCGAGCTCGCCCCAGAGGTGATCGACTCCCCGCAGTCGCTGATCACCTCCCAGGTCGAGAGCGGGCTGGTGGTGCGGATGGCGATCCTCTACGAGCTGCTCACGGGCAGCGACCGCCCCCGGCCCGACCGCGGCCCCGCGCCCGCCGACACTCCGACGATCGGGCAGCCGGCATGACCGTCTCGGCGGACGGAGCGAGTGGGGTGGCCGGGGCCCCGCGGCTGGTCTCGCGGCCGGGCGCGCCGGCGAACCTGATCGTCCGCGCGGCCCGCCTCTTCGATCCGCGAACCGGGCTCGATGTGACCCGGGACCTGGTCATTCGCGACGGTGAGATTGCGGAGCTGGCCGAGCCTGGGGGCGCCCCGGAGATCGAGGGCGCGGAGGCGGTGGACGGCGAGGGCCTGCTCGCGCTCCCCGCCTTCGTCGACCCCCATGTTCACCTCCGCATACCCGGCCAGGAGCACAAGGAGGACCTCGAGACGGGTACCCGCTCGGCTGCCGCGGGCGGCTACTGCGCGGTGATCGCGATGGCGAACACGTCGCCGCCCGTGGACTCCGCCGCCGTCCTCGGGTCGGTCCGGGAGCGCGCCGAGCGCGAGGCCTCGATCCCGATCGGCTTCGTCGCGAACGTGACCCGGGAGATGGTGGGCACGGAACTCACCGAGATGGCGGAGCTCCGCGATGCCGGTGCGATCGGGTTCTCGGATGACGGGCTGCCGATCGCCAACGCCCGGGTCCTGCGCAGGGCGCTCCAGTATCAGCGGCTGGCCGGCGGCCTGATCGCACTGCACGAGGAGGATCCCGACCTTTCAGCCGGCGGCGTGATGCACGAGGGCGAGGTTTCCGCCGCTCTCGGGATGGCCGGCGTTCCGTCAGTCTCGGAGTCGACGATGATCGCCCGGGACTGCTCACTCGCCCTCTACGAGGACGCGCCGATCCACGTACAACACCTCTCGGCTCGAGCGTCGGTCGAGGAGGTCGCCCGTGCCAAGGCCGCCGGAGTCCGGATCACCTGCGAGGCGACCCCGCACCATCTGACGCTCACCGACGAGGCGGTCCGCAGCCTCGACGCCCGCTTCAAGATGAACCCACCGTTGCGGAGTGAGGATGACCGTCAGGCGCTGATCGACGGCCTGCGCGACGGCACCATTGACTGCGTCGCCACCGATCACGCTCCGCATGCCGCCGAGGAGAAGGAGGTTCCCTTCGAGGAGGCGGCCTGGGGCGTGACCGGGCTGGAGACGGCCTTCGCGGCGCTCTACACCGATCTGGTCCTGCCTGGCGTCCTGCCGCTGGAGATCCTGGTCGCGCGGATGACTTGCGGCGGGGAGCCCTTCGGGATCGACGCTCCTCGCCTCGAAGTGGGGGCGGCGGCGAACATCACGCTGATCGACCCCGAGCTGAGCTGGACAGTGGGGGAGGAGGGCTACGAGAGCCGCTCCTACAACAACTGCTTCGCCGACCGCGAGCTCACTGGCCGCGTGCTGATGACCGTCGCCGCCGGGCAGGTCGCCTTCCGGCAGCGGTCCTTCGCGCTGGGGGTGGCCTCGTGAGGGGCGGAAAGCTCGATCCGGAGCGGACGACGCTCATTGTGGTCGACGTCCAGGAGGCCTTCCGAAAGGCCATTCCCGACTTCGACCGAGTTGCGCAGGCCACCGCGACCCTGATCGAGGGGGCCCGCATCATTGGGGTGCCGGTAGTCGCGACGGAGCAGTACCCGCAGGGGCTTGGGGAGACCGTTCCGGAGGTGGCCGGGCACTTGCCCGCAGAAACCGAGCCGCTCGAGAAGGTCTGCTTCTCGGCAACCGACGCCGAGGGCTTCGACCTCGACGGCCGCGACCAGGCCCTCGTCTGCGGGATCGAGACGCACGTGTGCGTCAACCAGACCACGCTCGCTCTACTCGACTCGGGGGTCGAGGTGCAGGTCGCCGAGGACGCCGTCGGCTCACGATTCGATCAGAACAAACGGGTCGGGCTGCACAAGATGGAGCGGGCCGGCGCCGTGATGACCAGCGTCGAGACGGCCCTCTTCGAGCTGCTCGGCCGCGCCGGCACCGATGAGTTCAAGCGGATCCAGAAGCTGGTCCTCGATTACGCCCCGAATCCCGGGGTGGACGCGAAGGAGCCGGTCGGGTGAGTGGATACGTCCTGCTCGAGGACGGCACCCGCTTCGAGGGGGATCTGCTGGGCTCGGGCGGTGAGGTCAGCGGCGAGGTCGTCTTCAACACCTCGATGACCGGCTACCAGGAGGCGGTCACAGACCCCTCTTACGCGGGCCAGATCATCACCTTCACCTATCCGCTGGTCGGCAACTACGGCGTCTCCACCGAGGCGATGGAGTCCGAGCGCATCCAGGCTCGGGGCGTGATCATGCGGGAGGGGAAGAACGGCGAGGACGCGGCCACGGCCGAGGGCGGCTGGCTCGATTGGCTGCGCGACCACGGAGTCGCCGCGATCGGCGGCATCGACACCCGCGCGCTGGTCCGCCACATCCGCGATCGCGGTGCAATGCGGGGCGGGATCTTCCCGGCGGAGGTCCTAGAGTCCGAGGCGCGAAAGCGGATCGAGGCCGAGCCCTCGATGGAGGGCGCCGACTTCGCCCGCGACGTCACGCCGGCCGAGCCGGTCGAGATCGGCGGAGACGGCGCGCACATCGTCGGGATTGACACCGGCATCAAGCTCTCGATCATTCGCCAGCTGCGCGAACGCGGCTGTCGGATCACCCTCCTGCCCTGCGACAGCACGGCCGAGGAGGTCCTCGCCCGTGAGCCGGACCTGGTGTTCCTCGCAAACGGGCCGGGTGACCCCGGCGCTCTCGACTACGTCGTCGAGAACGTCCGCGGCGTGATCGGCAAGAAGCCCGTGGTAGGCATCTGCCTCGGCCACCAGCTCCTCTGCCGGGCGGTCGGCCTAGAGACCTTCAAGCTGCCCTTCGGCCACCGAGGCGCCAACCACCCCGTCAAGGATCTGGAGACGGGGCGGATCGACATCACCTCGCAGAATCATGGCTTCGCGGTGCTCGGCCCGGGTGGGGACCGGACGATCGAGGGCGACGAGCCCGTCCGCTGGCAGACTGACTTCGGCGAGGCCGAGCTCTCTCACCTCAACCTCTACGACAGGACAGT
This sequence comes from Solirubrobacterales bacterium, assembly GCA_035265665.1. Taxonomy (GTDB): domain Bacteria; phylum Actinomycetota; class Thermoleophilia; order Solirubrobacterales; family 70-9; genus DASUPK01. Next base: position 69,011 of record DATFOK010000035.1, read on the forward strand.
CGAGGGTTTAGTGCTGAAGGACGTCCCGGGCTGCACGGTCCAGTACCACCCCGAGGCCGGCCCAGGCCCGCATGACGCCCGCTACCTATTCGATCGATTTCTGGAGCTGGCTCGGACGTGACTGCCGCCCAGAGCAATCTTGAAACGGTGCGGGACTGGTACGCCCGTACGACGGAGCGGTATGAGGGCGGTGGTCTGGAGACGGCGGCAGAGCTGATCCCTGAGGTCTTCGACCCTCACGTCGAGTTCTCGCCATGGCTGGCGAGAGAGGTTGAGCACCGGACTTACCACGGACACGAGGGGCTTCGCACCTTCTTCCAAGAGCTCCAAGACATGTTGGGGGAGGTCCGATACGCGCCGCCGAAATTTCATCCTCTGAGTGATGACGTGATCGTCGTGCTGACCCGGCTGGAAGGAGTCGGCCAAGGCAGCGACGTGCCGGTCGGACAGGACCTCGGGCTCGTGTACGAGTTCAGCGGCGGACTGGTGACGCGACTCACGGCGTTCGGCTCCCACGACGAGGCCATGCGGGCGGCTGAGGAGGTCCAGCATGCCTAGGCGCGACGACATCCGGAAGATCCTCCTGATCGGCTCCGGGCCTATCGTGATCGGGCAGGCGGCCGAGTTCGACTACTCCGGCGTGCAGGCCTGCAAGGTGCTCCTCGAGGAGGGCTACGAGGTCGTGCTGGTCAACTCGAACCCGGCGACGATCATGACCGACCCGGAGTTCGCCGACCGGACCTACATCGAGCCGCTCCTGCCGGGGCCGGTCGCCAAGGTGATCGAGCGCGAGCGCCCCGACGCCCTGCTGCCGACCCTCGGCGGCCAGACCGCTCTCAACCTCGCCAAGGCGCTGTACGACGACGGCACCCTGGAGCGCTTCGGCGTCGCGCTGATCGGGGCGAACTACGAGGCGATCCACCGCGCCGAGGATCGCGAGGCGTTCCGCACCACGATGGAGGAGGTGCGCCTCCGAGTTCCGTGGTCGCAGATAGTCACTTCGGTCGCCCAGGCCGAATCCGGACTCGCGGACGGCACAATCACGCTCCCGGCGATCGTCCGCCCCGCCTTCACGCTGGGCGGCCACGGCGGCGGGGTCGGCAACACCGAGACCGAACTCGCCCAGGTGGTCTCCGAGGGTCTCGCCGCCAGCCCAATCAACCAGGTGCTGGTGGAGGAGTCAGTGCTCGGCTGGGGCGAGTTCGAGCTCGAGGTGATGCGGGATCGCAACGACAACGTCGTGATCATCTGCTCGATCGAGAACGTCGACCCGATGGGCGTCCACACCGGTGACTCGGTGACGATCGCGCCGGCCCAGACGCTCACCGACGCGCTCTACCAGGAGCTCCGCGACCAGGCGATCCGCGTGATCCGCGCGGTCGGCGTCGAAACCGGCGGGTCCAACATCCAGTTCGCGGTCAGCCCGGAGACCGGCGAGGTCGCCGTGATCGAGATGAACCCGCGCGTCTCTCGCTCGTCGGCGCTCGCGTCCAAGGCGACCGGCTTCCCGATCGCGAAGATCGCGGCGAAGCTCGCGGTCGGCTACGCCCTCGAGGAGATCCCCAACGACATCACCCGGGCAACGCCGGCCTCGTTCGAGCCGACGATCGACTACGTCGTCACAAAGGTTCCGCGCTTCGCCTTCGAGAAGTTCCCGGGGGCCGAGGGCCGGCTCTCCACCCACATGAAGTCGGTCGGTGAGTGCATGGCGATCGGGCGCACCTTTCGGGAGTCCTTCGCCAAGGCGATGCGCTCGCGCGAGTTGGATACCGAGCCCGAGGTCCCGGCCTCGACCGGCGAGCTGCTCGAGCGGCTCGCGACCCCTTCACCGGATCGCTTCGACCTCGTCCTGGCCGGCTTCGAGCGGGGCGTCGAGCCGGAGCGGATCCAGGAGGCGACCATGATCGATCCCTGGTTCCTACGGGAGCTGCGTGCGCTGGCCACCGACGGGGACGGGACGGATGGCCTCGAGCGCACCTACCGCTCGGTCGACACCTGCGCGGCCGAGTTCGAGGCCCGCACGCCCTACTTCTACTCCGCGCACGAGCGTTGTTCGAACGGAGCGGGTGAGGTAGAGCGCGGCGACCGGCGATCGGTCGTGATCCTGGGCTCGGGTCCGAACCGCATCGGCCAGGGGATCGAGTTCGACTACTGCTGCGTCCACGCCGCGATGACGGCCCGCGAGCTCGAGCGCGACGCGGTGATGATCAACTGCAATCCCGAGACCGTCTCGACGGACTACGACACCTCCGACCGCCTCTACTTCGAGCCGCTCACAGCCGAGGACGTGCTCGCGGTCTGCGCGATCGAGCGGCCGGAGGGGGTGATCGTCCAGTTCGGCGGCCAGACGCCGCTGCGGCTGGCGAAATCGCTCGAGGACGCCGGTGTGCCGCTCCTCGGAACCCCAGTGGACGCGATCGACCTGGCGGAGGACCGCGGCCGGTTCGGGGCCCTGCTGCGCCGGCTCGAGATCAAGCACCCGCCCTACGGGACCGCCCTCTCCGCCGAGGAGGCCGTCGCGATCGCGGAGGACGTCGGTTTCCCGCTGCTCGTCCGTCCCTCCTACGTCCTCGGCGGGCGCGCGATGGAGATCTGTTACTCGGGCGACGCTCTCGCCGCCTACCTGGAGGCCAACGTCAAGGCGGATCAGGAGCACCCGCTGCTGCTCGACCGCTTCCTCGAGAACGCGATCGAGGTCGACGTCGATGCGCTCGCGGACGGGACGGGATGCTTCATCGCGGGGGTGATGCAGCACGTCGAGGAG
>DATFOK010000036.1:0-17867 GCA_035265665.1 Solirubrobacterales bacterium
CTCACCAAAGAGCGTGAGGTCCTCCTGCTCCGGCTCCTCCCCCGCCCGGATCTCCCGGGCGACCACCGCGCACAGGTTCGCGGCGACCAGCACCTTGAAGCGCTGTTCACGAGGCACCTCCGGCCGCAGCTCAGCGAACAGATACTCGGCTACCGAGTCGAGCAGATCGGCGGCGTCGGGGCGATCCTGCATCAGGTGGTGGGAGGGTGCTCCGCAGGCGTAGCCGAGGGGCAACCCGTTCGATGTTGGACCAGCTGGAGGAAGTCGCACTCCGGCTCACAGATCCGGCGGCCCAGGGAGGCGAGCTCATGGCTGCGGCGGACACCGGTGAGGTGGTCGTGGGCCTGCCGGGCACAGATCACCGCCCACTTGACGTTCCCAAAGGCCTCCCAATAGCGGACGCGGTCACGGTCGATCGGCGCGCCGCCGGCCGCCTCATAGGCGGTGGCGAACTCGTCTAGCTGCCCGACGCCCGCCACCGGGCGGTCGTCGTTGCCGAAGCGCCAGGAGCGGATGCAGAGCCAGCCGACGTCCTCGGCGGGATCTCCGAGATGGGCGAGCTCCCAGTCGATCACGGCGGCGAGCCCGCGCTCGTCGACGATGAAGTTCCCGAGCCTGAAATCGCCGTGCACGAGCCGCTGCTCCGCTGGCTCCGGTGCGTTCGCCCGCAACCAGCGCAGGCCGAGCTCGACGGCCGGCAGCGGCTCGCCGATCTCGTCCAGCTGGCTCTCCCACTCGGAGATCTGAGCGAGGGCCGGGTCGCCCTTCGGCTCGGGCAGCACAGCGTTCAGGCTGGCCGGGTCGATTGAGTGAATGCGGGCCAGCGCCACGCCGAGCTGCGTCGTGAGTCGCGAGCGGGCGGTCTCGTAGTCCGGCTTACGGAGGATTCGCGGGGCGACCGATGTCCCGTCAATGAAGGGCATGAGGATGCCGGCGGTGCCGAGGCGGCCGCCTGCCGGCTCGAATGCCAACGGCTCCGGAACAGCGACGCCGGCCTCCGAAGCACGTGCAATCAAGGAGAACTCATCCGAGAGCGGGACGAGCGAGGCAGATCCCTCAGGATCGCGGCGAAGAACCCAGCGGCCCTCCCCGGCCTCGATCAGCCAGGTCTCGCGCGAGGCGCCACCCGGGATGGGGCTGAGCGAAAGCTCGCCGGGGTCGGCATCGACATCGGCGATCAACGAGCGGACGCTCTCAGTACTCGGCTCAGGCACCTGGCCAGGAGCCTAATCCCGCGGCATTTGTCGACTTGGTTCCGCTATGCGGAACTAACGCGACAAATCAGCCGATCTCGGAGGGCTCGCGCTCGCGGCCCTGGAGCCGGTCGCGACCGCGCTGCACTGCCTGGAGGAACTTCTGGAGGTTGACCTCGAGGGTCGAGAGGATGTCGTCGGCGTAGTCCTCGGCGCCGAGCCGGATCTCACGCTCGCGCTCCCGCGCCTCCTCGACGATCTCTTCGGCGGCGCGCTCGGCCTGGCGGGTGATCTCCTCATTCGCGACGAGGCGGGCCTGCTGCTCGCGGGCCTCCTTGACGATTCGCTCGGCCTCGCGCTTCGCCTCGGCGAGCATCTCCTGCCGCTCCTTGACGATCCAGCGCGCCTGCTTGATCTCCTCGGGGATCGTCGCGCGCATCTGGTCGAGGAGGTCGTAGATCTCCTCGCGGTCGACGCGCACCTGATCCGTGAGCGGCACCGGCCGCGCGTTGTGGACCAGGTCGTCGAGCTTGTCGATCAGTACTAGAACGTCCATCTGAGGTCGCTAAAGCTTACGCATCGGGCAAAGTCGTCGGCTCCGGGGGCCGCTTCATCGCCGATCTGCAAGCGTCCGCCCACCCCCCGCGCACGAGCGAATCAGCGCGTCAGCCGTTCCGCAAGCACTTTTGCAACCGGTGCCGGAACCAGATCGCCGATGTCCCCCCCGAAGGTGGCGATCTCCTTCACCCCGGTCGAGGAGAGGAAGCTGAAGTTCGCCGACGCGAAGATGTACATCGACTCGATCTCCGGGGCGAGCTTCCGGTTCAGCTGGTTCATCTCGAACTCGTACTCGAAGTCCGAGATCGCCCGCAGCCCCTTGACTACTGCGATCGCGTCGTGCTCGCGGGCGAAGTCGACCAACAGGTTGGACATGACCCCGACCTCGACATTGCCGAGGTCGGCCGTGGCGTCCTCGATGAACTGCTTCCGCTCCTCGGCCGTGAACAGCGTCTTCTCCTTGCGGACGGGGTTGTTGACCACCCCGACCACGACCTTGTCGAAGACCTTGGCGGCACGGCTGATCACGTCCAGGTGCCCGTTGGTCACCGGGTCATAGCTCCCCGGGCAGATCGCGACCCGCGGATTCTCGTCACTCACGTTCCGTCACTCCCGTAGATCCGGATCAATGTGTCGCCGTACGCGCGTTCCTTCACGACCGGGAGCCCGAGGGCCAGCGGCCGGTCGGGTGAGGTCTCGACCATCACGCGGCCGCCTCCGGCGAGCACGGCGGGTATGAGCGGGACGAGATCGGCCCCAAGGCGGTCGGCGAGTTCATACGGCGGGTCGCAGAGTATGAGATCGAAGGGTCCTTGCTCGGCGCGCCGCAGGAACCGGAGTGCGTCCGCCCGGATGACCTGGGCACGCTCCCCCAGGCCGAGGTCGTCGGCATTCCGCCGCGCCGGCGCGGTTTGGGTGTCGACCAGCACCAATTGGGTCGCCCCTCGGGAGAGCGCCTCGATGCCGAGCGCGCCACTGCCGCAGAACAGATCGAGGACGCTCGCTCCCTCCACACTGCCGAGCATCGAGAAGATCGCCTCACGCACCTTCCCGGTGGTCGGTCGCACGCCGCCCTTCGGCACGTAGAGCCGACGGCCCTTCAGCTCACCTCCAGTCACCCGGATCTCCGCCATCGCTACGCGGAGATCTGCTCACGCCGCTCATCACCGAAGCGCCGCCGTGCCTCGTCCATCAGTGGGCCCAGCGAAGCTGCCTCGAGCGACCCGTGCCGCTCACGCAGCTCCAGAACCCGGCGGCGCGCCTCGAGCAGGAGCGAGGTGTCCTCGGGCAGCGTGGCGGCGCGAAAGCGCGGCAACCCGTGCTGGCGGGTGCCGAGGATCTCGCCCTCGCCGCGAATCGAGAGGTCGACCTCCGCCAGGGCAAAGCCGTCGCCCTGCTCCGCGATCGCGTCCAGGCGTGCACGCGCCGCCTCCGACTCCGGATCGCCGAAGAGGATGCAGAAGGAGGGATGCTTCCCGCGGCCGACACGACCGCGCAACTGGTGGAGCTGGGAGAGGCCGAAGCGCTCGGCGCCCTCGACCAGCATCACGGTCGCGTTGGGGACGTCGATACCCACCTCGATCACCGTCGTCGCGACCAGGACATCGGGCTCGCCGGAGACGAAGGAGTCCATCGCGCGAGCCTTCTGCTCGGAGGTCATCTGGCCGTGGAGCAGGGCCACCCGGAAGTCGCGGAGCTCGCTCGCGGCGAGCCGCTTCGCCTCGGCCTCGGCGGCCTTCGCCTGCACCGCCTCCGAGTCCGCCACCAACGGGCAGACCACGAAGGCCTGGCGCCCCTCGCGCAGCCGGGCGCGGATGAAGTCGTAGGCGGCGGGCCTGCTCTCCTCGTCCACGACGCGCGTCGTGATCGGCTGCCGGCCCGCGGGCAACTCGCGCAGCGCGGTGGTGTCGAGATCGCCGTACGCCGTCAGCGAGAGTGTCCGGGGGATCGGCGTGGCGGTCATGTGGAGCACATGCGGGAGGCGACCGCCCGGCCCCTTCGCGTCGAGCGCGGCGCGCTGTCGCACACCGAACCGATGCTGCTCATCGACCACGGCGACGGCCAGCGAGGAGAACTCCACCGCCTCCTCGATCAGGGCGTGGGTGCCGACCACGAGTTGTGGCTGGCCGGCCGCGAGCGACTCCAGCAGCGCGCGGCGGCGCGCCGGGGACGTGGCCGAGGTGAGCAGGGTGACCGGCGCGGGCCCCGCAGCAAGCAGCGTCTCCAGCGTGCGGAAGTGCTGTTCGGCAAGAGTCTCGGTCGGCGCCATGAGGGCCGCCTGGTGCCCCGCCTCGATCGCGCGCAGCATCGCGTAGAGAGCGACGACGGTCTTGCCGCTACCTACCTCTCCCATCAACAACCGCTGCATCGGCTGCGCCCCGGCCAGGTCCTCGTCGATCTCCTCGATCGCCCGGCGCTGGTCGCCGGTGAGCTCGAAGGGCAGAGACTCCAGCCACGCCTCCACCCGGGAACCCCGCTCCGGAAGGGGGATGCCACGATCGCCGGAGACCCGCCGGCCTCGGCGGGACACCAGCGCGGCCTGGTAGAGGAACAGCTCCTCGAAGGCGAGCCGCTCACGGGCCGCCTCGGCGGCATGCTCGTCGGCCGGGAAGTGAGACGCCACCAGCGCGTCCTCGACGGCGGCCATCCTCAGCTCCCGGCGGAGTCGGCCCGGCACCGGCTCGACGGCGTGACGCGCCTGGGCGATCGCCTGCCAGACCCACTCGCGGATCCGCTGCGGGCGCAGCCGCTCGCTCGCCGGGTGGACGGGGACGATGCCGGTGGTGTGCAGGCCGGCCTCCGATGAGTCGAGGAATTCGTGCTCGGAGACGTTGAGGCCCCGCTTCTCGAGCTTGCCGTGCAGGAGGAGCCGCGTCCCCGGCTGCAGCCGGTCCGCGAGCCACGCGCGGTTGAACCAGACGGCCTTCGCCCTGCCGCTCGAGTCGGACACCTGGGCCTCGAGGATGGTCAGCCGCCGGCGACGGGTGGGCCGCACCTTCGCGCTGACCACCTCGACCTCCACGGTCGCCTCCTCCCCCAGTCGCAACTCGGCTAGAGCCACGGGCTCGGCGCGGTCGCGATAGCCGTGCGGGAGATGGCGGAGCAGATCGCCGAGGCTCGCGATCCCCATCTCTTCGGCGGCGGCCGCCAGCTTGGGACCGGCGCCGCGCAGCTTGGTGATCGGCGCATCGAGGACCGAGGGCCGCGGCATGCTCTTCAGCGGGGCTGTGAGCAGCCGCTCTCGCTCGAGCGGCTCGCCGCTGGCGAGCGCGCGAGGCAGATACGCACCGCCCCGCTCGGCGGTGCGGTCGAGGGCCGCTTCCATAGCCCGACAGAGGCTAGGCGTAACGTTGGATGCTCCCCCCTGGACCAGGTCACATGAAGGCGCAGAAAGCCAAGGAGTCCGTCTGGGACTACCCCCGTCCGCCACGGGTGGAGCCGGTCGATCGCCACGTCCGGGTCGTACTCGGCGGCGAGACGATCGCGGAGAGCGACCGGGCGCTGCGCGTGCTAGAGACCGCCAGTCCGCCGACGGTCTACATCCCGCGGGACGACGTCCGTGAGGAGGTCCTGATCGAGGCGGGCGACGATGCCCATACCTACTGCGAGTGGAAAGGCACGGCCTCTTACGTGCACGCAGAGGCGGGCGGCAAGCGGGCCAACAGGGTGGCCTGGTTCTACCCGGAGCCGAAGCCGGGCTTCGAGCAGCTGCGCGACCACTTCGCCTTCTACGCGCGTCGAGTGGATGCGGCGTACCTGGATGATGAGGAGGTGACCCCACAGCCGGGCGCGTACTACGGCGGCTGGATCACCGAGGAGATCGAGGGCCCGTTCAAGGGCGAGCCGGGCTCGGAGGGCTGGTGATCAGACGGCGGCCGAGGTTCCCCGATGCCGCCTCCACATCTCGCGCATCCAGTCGAGGGCAGGGTGATGGCGCATCGGCTCGAGGAACTTCCAGCGCGGCGGATCGGGAAGCTCGTAGGGGAACTCGGGCGGCCAGACCAGGGGATAGAGCAGGGCCGCCGCGGTCAGGTCCGCGACCGTGAAGCTCTCGCCGACCAGGTAGTCCCTTCCATTGCGCTCGGACTCGATCCGATCTAGCGCCGCGGCGAGGGTCTCCCTACTGCGCTCGACCGCCGCCTCCGTGAAGTCGTAGCGTCGATTCATATACCTCCAGACGACGGGGAAAGCGACCCGCAGACGTACCCTCGCCACTCGCGCACTGAGCTTCGGCTGATCGGTGGTCATGAAGGCCAGGCCGTAGTCCAGGTTCTCCCGGAGCTCCCAGAAGCCCACCCGGCGCATGTCGTGACCGGCGTGCTCGTCGAAGAAGTCCTCGAGCTCAAGTGCGCGCCCTCGCTCCTGCGGGTCGGCGGGGTAGACCGGCGGTTCCGGCTTGCGAGTCTCCAGCGCGGCGATGATCGCGGTCGAATCGACGATCCGCCTGCCGTCGAGATCGATCGCGGGCAGGGTCCGATCCCCGCGGGAGAGCCAGAGGCCTCGGAAACCTCCGGGCGTCACGGACCGCCGCCGATGGGGGATGCGCTTGAAGTCGAGCGCCCAGCGGGCCTTCTCGTTGTAGTTCGAGAAGCTGTACTGCCAGAGGACGGGCAGTTCGTCGCTCACGTCATTGCGTGGCGAGCAGCCACCAGTAGTTCGGCTGGCCGCCTTCATGCAGCTCGAGCTCGATGCCCTTGGGCGCGAGCCCCTCGAGCTCGGTCAGGGCGATCGGCGCCCCCTCTCCGGCGATCACGGTGAGGATCTCCGCCCCCTCGGCGAGCTGGGCCATGGTGCTGCTCAGCGTCGATCCGGTGCCGCCCCAGGCGACGATCTGATCGTCCACGAAGCCGACGGCGTCGCCGGTGACGAACCTGCCCTTGGTGTCGTCGCGTGAGGCGGGCGCCACCGAACCCGCGCGGACTCCATTCAAGGCCGAGGCGATTCTCTCCTCGTTCTCGTCGATCGATGCCATCGGGTTGAGCTCTACCAGCGCGGCGACACCCGCCTGCTGAGAGGTGCACTTCACCACCCGCGCCTGCTTGTCCGAGAGCTCGGCGGCGCGCTCGGCGGCCATCACCACGTTGGGGTTGTTCGGGAAGACGAGAACTTCCTCGGAGGGCACCTCATGGATCGCCGCGAGCAGGTCATAGATAGGGGGGTTGAACGTATCGCCGCCGTCGACCACGAACGCCCCGAGACCCTCGTAGAGCTCGCGCATCCCGCGACCCGCCACCACCGCGACGGCCGCGCACCGCCCGGCCTGCAACCGCGCGGTGCGCTCGGCGATCTGCTCGCGCATGTCCGCGACATCGAGCTGCGAGACCTGGCCCGTGCCCTCGAAGAGCGCCATCGCCCCCTCCGGCTCGTCGGTATGCACGTGCACCTTGAGAGTGGCCTCGTCCCCGACGACCAGGACCGAGTCGCCGAGCTCCTCGAGGCGTGGAACGAAGGACCGGCTGTCGAGGCCTGCGCCGGTGACGATGAAGTTCGTGCAGTAGCGATAGCGGCTGTCCTCGTGCTGTGGGCGGGTGTCGCTCGCCGGCGCGTAGTGATGCAGGATCGAGGGCGCGGCGGCGTCGCCGCGCAGGCCCGCGACCACGCCCGCGAGGATCACCACTAGCCCGTAGGCCCCCGCATCGACGACCCCGGTATTGCGCAGGATCTCGAGCTGCTCGGGCGTCCGCGCGACCGCGGCCTCGCCGTCGCGGACGGCGTCCTGCAGCAGCTCCGCCAGGAGTGCGTCCTGTTCGGCGGGTGTGGCGTTCGGCGAGAGGCGGATCTCGTCCATGTGCGCCAGCCGCCGTGAGATCGAGTGGGCCATCTCGCGGAAGACGGTCAGCATCGTGCCCTCGGCCGGTTCCCGAACCGATTCATAAGCAGCGTCGGCGGCGCGGGCGAACGCCGCCGCGACCAGCATCGGATCGACGAGCTCGCCGGGGCGGCTTGCCAGCTCCTCGGCCGCGCCGCGCACGATCTGGCTGAGGATCACCCCGGAGTTGCCGCGGGCGCCCATCAGCGCCGCCCGCGCGAGCGCATTGACCAGCTCGGTGCGGCCGATCTCGTCGACCATCTGCCCGTCGAGGCGGTCGAGCTCGTCGCTCACCGCGCGGAGCGTGAGCGCCATGTTGTCGCCGGTATCGCCGTCGGCGACGGGGAAAACATTGAGGTCGTTGACCTCCTGGCGCCGCTCCTCGAGGTGGGAGGCTGCCGCGCTGACGACTCGCCGGAATCGCTCTATCGAGGGGTCGGCCATGGGGACCAGCCGATAACCCTAGAACTTCAGGCGGCCTTGGTGACCTTGTTGGACTTCAGGCAGCGGGCGCAGACGTAGACGCGCCGCGTGCGGCCGTTCTCCTCCTGAATGCGGACCTTCTGGAGGTTGGGGTTGAAGCGCCGCCGAGTCGCGACCATCGAGTGGCTCCGCGAGTTGCCGAAGGCGGGGCGCTTGCCGCAGCTGTGACAAACCTTGGCCATGGGCGGGGAGGATAGCGGCCGGTAGGCCGCTATCCGGTGACTCGGCGGCGGTGTTTGTGGCCGCCGTTAGTGGCGAAGCCGACCTACTGCAACGCCTTGCGTAGTAGCGACATTCGCATCGCGACGATGGCCGCTCCGCGGCCCTGGTCGCGCTTGTCCCCGCCCGACCGGGCAAGTGCCTGATCCATGTTCTCCGCCGTGATCACGCCGAAGGCGCAGGGCACGCCGGTGTCCAGCTGCACGCGCTGGGTGCCCGACGCGACCTCGCTGCAGACGTGGTCGTAGTGGCTGGTATCGCCGCGGATCACGACGCCGAGGCACGCGATCCCGGCGAAGCGGCCGGACTCGGCGCAGAGCTTGGCGGCGAAGGGAAGCTCGAAGGCCCCCGGTACGCGGAAGGTGTGAATCGAGGCCGGACTGACGCCGCCGAGCTCGAAGCCCTCGGCGGCGCCGTTCAGTAAGCGCTCGGCGATGTCCTCGTAAAAGGTGGCGACGCAGATCGCGAACTCGCTCCGCGCGAGCGCCTCGCGTTCCTCGTCCGTGAACTGCTCGTAGGAGCGCTCGTCAGTCACCGGGTGGGTAATCGTCGGACGAGGCCGCGTCCCGGCGGTTCTCCTCGTCCTTGCGGTGCTCCTCGTAGATCAGCTGCTCATCGAGGGGCAGGCCCTGATGGTGGAGCGCGTGTCCGAGCCGCTCGCGCTTCGCCCTCAGATAGGCCTCGTTGTGCGGGTTGGGGACCGCCTGGATCGGCACCTGGTCGGTCACCGAGAGGCCGTAGCCCTCCAGTCCGAGGATCTTCTTCGGGTTGTTGGTGAGGATGCGGATGCTCGACAGCCCCAGGTCCACCAGGATCTGCGCCCCGATTCCGTAGTCCCGCAGGTCGGCGGGGAGCCCGAGCTTGAGATTGGCATCGACGGTGTCGAGGCCCTCCTCCTGCAGCTTGTAGGCGCGCAGCTTGTTGAGCAGACCGATCCCGCGGCCCTCCTGCGAGAGATAGAGCAGCACGCCCTGGCCCTCCCGCTCGATGTTGGCGAGCGCTGCCTCGAGCTGCTCGCCGCAGTCGCAGCGCAGCGAGTGGAAGACGTCGCCGGTGAGACACTCGGAGTGGACCCGGACCAGGACGTCCTCTGCGCCGGCAACCTCGCCCTTGACCATCGCGACGTGGTGCTTTTCGTCGATCAGCGACCGGTAGCCGACGGCCGTGAACTCGCCGAAAGCGGTCGGCAGCTTGGTCGAGACGATTCGCTCGACCAGCTTCTCGGTGCGCCGCCGGTAGGCGATCAGGTCGGCGACGGTGATCATCTTCAACTCGTGCCTGGAGCAGTAGTCGACCAGGTCGGGGACCCGCGCCATCGTCCCGTCCTCGTTCATCACCTCGCAGATAACGCCGGCCGGGATCAGCCCGGCCAGGCGGGCGAGGTCCACGGCGGCCTCGGTCTGCCCGGTCCGCTCGAGGACGCCGCCGTCCTTCGCCTTCAGCGGGAAGACGTGCCCGGGCTGGATCAGGTCCTGCGGCTGCGAGTGCGGATCGATCGCGACCTGGATCGTCCGCGCCCGGTCGGCCGCGGAGATTCCGGTGGTGACGCCCTCGCGGGCCTCGACCGAGACGGTGAAGGCGGTCTGGAAGGGAGCCTCGTTCTTGGCCGCCATTAGGTTGAGGCCGAGCTCCTGGCATCGCTCGTCGGTGAGTGCGAGGCAGATCAGGCCGCGGCCGTGCTTGGCCATGAAGTTGATTGCCTCCGGCGTCGCGAACTGGGCCGCCATGGTGAGGTCGCCCTCGTTCTCCCGGTTCTCGTCGTCGCAGACGACAACCATCCGGCCGCGCCGGATGTCCTCGATCGCCTCCTCGATGGTGGCGAACGGAGAGTCGGACTCCTTGGCGGTCGGCTTCTGCTCCTCTGTCCTCTTGGCCATCTCGGCTACTCCTTGGTTCGTAAGGGTGACACGCCCGGTGCGGCGTCAAGCTGGCGGCGGACGTAGCGGGCCAGCAAGTCGCATTCGACGTTGACCCGGTCACCGGGCTCCAGCCGGGCGAGCGTGGTCCGCTCGAGCGTCTCGGGGATCAGGGAGACCTCGACGCCCTCGCCGTCGAGGCCGGCCACTGTGAGGCTCACGCCCGCGACCGCGATCGAGCCATGCTCGACCACGTAGGGCAGGAGCTCATCTGGGAGCTCGACTCGAAGCCGCTTGGCGAAGCCGTCGTCCGCGATCTCCGTGACGGTGGCCGTGCCGTCCACATGGCCCTGCACGACGTGGCCACCGAGCCGGTCGTCGGGGCGCAGCGGAAGCTCGAGGTTGACGGTCGATCCCGGTTCGAGGCCACCGAGAGCGGTCAGCTCGAGCGTCTGGTGCATCACGTCGGCCTCGAAGGCGCCGCCCTTCACGGAGGTGGCCGTCAGGCAGGCACCGTCGACCGCCACCGAGTCCCCCTCGGCGAGCTCAGAGGCGAGATCCGCGCTGATCCGTAGGCGCGCGCCGTCCGCTGAGCTCTCCACCGTCGCTACCTCACCCAGCTCCTTGATGATCCCGGTGAACATCAGCCCCTCACCATTCCCGCAGCCTCGCTCGGACAAGGATGTCCTCGCCCACCTGCTCGAAGCTGGTGGTGAGCGGGTGGACCCCCTCGGCGATCCGGGCGACTCCCTCGCCCTCCAGCACCGCCCTCGCCTCGGCGGCTCCGACCAGCACCGGCGCGATGAAGAAGCGCGCCTCGTCGATCTCGCCAGCATCGAAGAGCGCCCCGGCGAGGGTGGGGCCGCCCTCGACCAGCAGGTCCTGGATCTCGCGCCGGCCGAGCTCGTCGAGCGCGGCCTCGAGCCGGGTCATCGGGGTGCGTCCCGGGGTCACGATCACCTCGGCCCCGGCCCGCTCGAGTGCGACACGCTGGGCGGAGGCCGCTTCGGGCGCGCAGATCACGATCAGCGCCGCCTCGTCGATCGACTCGACCAGCGCGGAGTCGACCGGCAGCCTGGCGTGAGAGTCGAAGACCACGCGGGCGGGCTGGCTTGAGGCCCCCTCGAGCCTGGCGGTGAGCAGCGGATCGTCGGCGAGGGCCGTGCCGATCCCGACCGCGACGGCGTCGCACTGCTCTCGCCAGCGATGGACGAGTTCGCGGCTCTCCGTGCTCGAGATCCAGCGGGAGTCACCCGTGGGCGACGCGACGCGGCCGTCCAGGGACATCGCAGCCTTGTAGGTGACAAGCGGGCGGCCCGTGCGAGCGCGCTTGCGGAAGGGCTGATTGAGGAGCCGGGCGGCGGACGCCTCGGGGCCGCCCGCGAGCTCAACGGTGACGCCGCCGTCGCGAAGCATCCCCGGTCCGCGACCCGACGCCTTCTCGGTGGGATCCTCGGACGCGTAGACGACGCGGGCGATCCCGGCCTCGAGGATCGCCTCGGTGCAGGGAGGCTGCCTGCCGGTGTGAGCGCAGGGTTCGAGGGTGACGTAGATCGTCGATCCGGCCGGGTCCGCACCGCGCGTCCGGGCGTCCTCGATCGCCGCCCGCTCGGCGTGCAGCTCACCCAGCGCGGCATGGAAGCCCTCACCGATCACTTCACCGTCACGGACGAGCACGGCTCCGACCATCGGGTTGGGGCTGACGCGGCCGCGCCCTCCCTCCGCCAGCTCGAGCGCCCGGCGCAGGTGGAGTGCGTCCTGTTGGGTGCTGACCGAGGGCAACCGCGGCTCCTTCGTAGAGGGGTTGCGGACCGATTGACTGGTCAGTCAGCCAGTAATTGTACGGCAGTAGTCTCCCCCGTCATGCCGAGAATGGGGCGCGTACGGGCGACGGACGAGGCGAAGAGGTACGGGCGTCGCGCCAGCCTGCTCTCCATCGGCGTCGGCATCACGGGGCTGATCACCTACCTCTACTTCGCGATCGCCTCGCACGAACTCTCGCGGGACGAGTACGGGCAGGTCGCGGTGCTCTGGTCCGCCGTTTTCATCGTCGTCTCAGTGCTCCAGCGGCCGGTCGAGCAACTGCTCTCGCGGACCGTCTCCGAGAACATCACGCACGAGGTGCCCATTGGCCACACGGTCCGGGTAGCGGCCACGATCCAGCTGGCGGTCGCAGTCGGCTTCGACATCGTCGCCCTGGCGCTCCGCACGCCGATCCAGGACCACCTCCTGCACGGCAACTCGACTCTCTACTGGATCGGGGTCGCATCCGTGACTGCCTACGGAGCGAGCTACTTCGCGCGCGGCTTTCTCGCCGGCAGTCACCGCCTGACCATCTACGCCCTGCTGATCATCAGCGAATCGATCTCACGGACGGCGTTTCCGTTCGCCGTCGCGCTCGGGGTCGCCTCCGGGCAGACCGCGGTCGCCCTGGGCATCGTCGCGGCGCCGACGCTCTCCCTGATCGTGGTGCCCTTCGCGTTCCTCCGCCGATTCGGGGGTGAGCGGGAGGCCGCACCCGAGCCGGCCGCGTCGACTCCGTCGGCTCCGGACACCTCGGAGTTCACGCTCGCCCGCGGCGGCCGCTTCGCCGCGGGCGTCTTTCTGATCATGCTCTCGGAGCAGACCTTCCTGAACGCCGGGCCGCTGCTCGTCAACGCGACCGCCGGCGCCGCTGCGGCGGGCTACATCTTCAACGTCCTGATGATCGCCCGGGCGCCCCTGCAGCTCTTCCAAGCCGTCTCCACCAGCCTCCTCCCCCACCTCACCACGCTCGGCTCGCAGGGGAACGAGAAGGACTTCCGCGCCTCGGTCCGCGTCACGATCCTGGCGATCGCCGGCTTTGCCGCCCTCGTCGCCCTGGCGATGCTGATCGCGGGGCCGGAGCTGATGCAGATCGCGTTCGGCAAGAGCCACAGCTACGACCGCGCCGACCTGGTGATCATCAGCGTGGGCATGGGCCTCTACCTCTCGGCGGCGACGCTCAACCAGGCCGCGCTCGCCAAGGGGCAGGTGCGCCGCGCCTCCTTCTGTTGGATCGGCTGTGCCGTCGCGTTCGTGGCCTGGATGCTGATCCCGATCGTGGAGAACGACTTCCACCGGGTCGAGGTCGGCTACCTCGGTGCGGCGACCCTGCTCTGCGCGCTGCTCTACCGGCTCTACCGCCAGCCGGTGCGGCCTCGCGAGGCGCGCGTCGAGCCGGGCTCGACCGAGGAGCTGGAGCTGCAGCTCGCCTCTGCGGACGAGGCGGGCTAGACGAGCAATTCCACGACCGTGGAATCACCCATCAGATGGCGCCCGCGGCCTCCGCGATGGCGGTGTAGGCGGCGGCGGGGTCATCGGCGCCGAACACCGCGGAGCCCGCGACGAAGAGGCCCGCGCCGGCGTCGGCCACGCTGCCGGCGGTGCCCGGATCGATTCCGCCGTCGACCTCGATGGTGCCCTCGCCCACCAGCGACGCGAGCCGCCTCACCTTGTCCGGGGACTCGGCGATGAACGCCTGGCCTCCCCAGCCGGGGTTGACGGTCATGCAGAGGAAGACGTCCGCGTCGTGGACCGACTCGCCCACGGTCGCGACAGGGGTGCCCGGGTTGATCGCGAGGCCCGCCAGGCAGCCCAGCTCCCGGATCGCGTTGAGCGTGCGGTTGATGTGCGGAGTGGCCTCGGCGTGGAAGGTGATCGAGTCGGCTCCCGCCTTGGCGAACGCCTCGATGTGCTCATCAGGGCGCTCGATCATCAGGTGGACGTCGATCGCGCCCCCGGCCTGGTGGACCTGGTCGGAGATGGAGTTCGCGACCAGCGGCCCGATCGTGATTGGGGGCACGAAGTGGCCGTCCATCACGTCGACGTGGATGATCCGCGCCCCGGCGGCCATCACGTCCTCGATCTGCGGGCCGAGGCGCGAGAAATCGGCCGAGAGGATCGAGGGCGCAACTCGCTTGCTCGAGTAGAGCTCGTGCCGAGTCGTCGAGGCCTTGTCGGTGGCCGCTTCCATCCGTCGCTCAGATGCTCCGCAGCATCGAGTGGCCGCAGCTATGGCACATCATGTCCTCGGTGCGGCTCATGCGGCTGATCGTTCCGTGCTCGCCGCAGTTCGGGCACTGGGAGACGAGCTCGAAGCGGCGCAGGCAGTAGACGCAGACGAAGCGCCCCGGGAGCTGCGCGGGCCGCAGCCATGGCTCACCGCAACCCGGACAGTTCGGCCGCCGGAGGGCGCCCTCGCTCGCCTCCTCCGTCCCGGCCGAGTTACCAAGGCCGCCTTCGATCCGTTCGGCCACGTGACGAGAGTAGCGAGCGGCTAGACGGCTTTCGCCGGGGGGCTGTGGCCTCGCAGGAAATCCGCCGCGCTCATCGGCTTCTTTCCTGGCGGCTGGACGACCTCGAGCCCC
Organism: Solirubrobacterales bacterium; assembly: GCA_035265665.1. GTDB lineage: Bacteria > Actinomycetota > Thermoleophilia > Solirubrobacterales > 70-9 > DASUPK01. Next base: position 14,507 of record DATFOK010000036.1, read on the forward strand.
AGGACGCCATCGGGACCGATGAGCCAAAGCTCGCCGCCTTCGGCCTCGATCGTCCCGGGCTCCCTGGAGCCGTCGAAGCCGAAGGGGTACCAGGCCGCCACCGACCGCAGCCCGAGCCGGTCCCCGTTGTCGAGCTCCAGGTACGCGCCCACGTGCGGCGTCAGCGCCCTCACACGCCGCTCGAGCTCCTCGACGGGCCTCGACGGATCGAGTCGCCGCTCCTCGGGAGAGATCTTCTCGGCATAGGTCGCGTGAGCGTCGTCTTGCTCCGTGAACTCCAGATCACCCTGCTCTAGGAGGTCCAGAGCTCGCACAACCAGTTCCCCCGCGGTCGACGCGAGCCGGCCGGAGAGTGAGGCGTAGTCATCATCGCCGTAGACGTGGATCTCCTCCACCAGTGCCACGGGCCCGGAATCGAGGCCCGCGGTCACCCGCATGATCGTCACGCCGGTCTTGTCGTCCCCTGCCATCAGGACCCGCTCGATCGGCGCGGCGCCCCGCCAGCGCGGGATCAGCGAGGGATGGACATTCAGCATCAGGAACTCGCTGAGCAGGGGTTCCTTGATCAGCTGCCCGAAGGCGCAGACGATGATCGCCTCGGGGTTGGACTCTCGGATCACCGCAAGCGACTCATCGGAGTTCACATCCGGGGTCTGGTGGAGCCGCAGCTCCAGCTCGCGCGCCGTCTCGGCGGCGGGTGGCGAAGTCAGCGTCCGGCCCCTACCCCGGCGGCTATCGGGCGGGGTGACAACCAGCGCCGGGCGGTGTGGACTGTCGGCCAGGCGGCGGAGGACGGTCGCCGCGAACCCGGAGGTGCCGAGGTAGGCGGTCCTCACTCCATCACTAATCGGGTCGCTGCTCAGCTTCGCTTCCGCCGCGCCCTCGCATCTGCTCCTCCGATTCGTCCTCGGGCCGGTCAGGCGCGTAGGTGCCGCCCTCACGCAGCGCTCGTAGGGCCCCCTTTCGCTGCTCCTTCTCGGTGCGGTCGAGCATCAGGACGCCGTCGAGGTGATCGACCTCGTGCTGGATCACCCGGGCCTCGAGGCCCGAGGCCTCGATCATGAGCGGCTCGCCGTGGACATCGAGGGCGCGGGCCCTGACGAAGAGCGGCCGCTCGACGTCCACCACCACGCCGGGGATGCTGAGGCATCCCTCCTCGGCCGTGGCGGAGTCATCGGAGCGCCACTCGATCTCCGGGTTGACCAGAACGGTCGGCTCCGCCTCCGTGCCGACCTGGAAGACCAGCATCCGGCGCAGCGTTCCGAGCTGTGTCGCCGCCAGTCCAACGCCGATCGCATCGCGCATCAGGCCAATCATCCGCTCGGCCTCCTGGGCGAGCTGGTCGTCGAACTCGGTCACCGGCGAGGCCGCGGACTTGAGCACCGGGTCGCCGAACTTGACGACCTGGGAGAGCGCGGCGTTGCGACGCTCGAGCGCCTCCTGATCGATGCCCTCGGGGGCCTCGGCCTCCGTCGCGAGCTCGTCGTCGAGCTCCTCTACGGGCATCGATGTCGCTTCGTCGCTCACGGCCCCGAGTCTAGTCGTGGTCTAGGCACAACTTCGGCAATGAGGGGGCGCTTCCTCAGACCCTCGGTGACGTCTCAGCGCCGAGCATCGACACCATGCCTGTTCTGCGTCGAGCTATGTCCGACAGTCGGACACAGATCGACGCAGAACGGCTTCATGCCATGGTGGCCAGACAAAGTGGCGTCATTAGCAGGGACCAGCTCAGGGATTGCGGCCTGAGTGACACGATGATTGCCCGGTGGCTCGAAACCGGTCGGCTCCACCGCCTTCATCGCCGGGTTTTCGCCGTTGGGCACACGTCGGTACCACTCGATGGGCGCCTCTTCGCCGCCCTCCTATATGGCGGCGATGACGCAGTCTTGAGTCACACCTCGGCAGCCTGGGTGTGGTCGCTCATCGACACCGAGCCCAAGCGAATCCATCTCACGCTCCCTGGCCGCCGCTCTTCATTGCCCGGTGTTCGAGTACACCACTCCCGCCAGATTGACCGAGCCGAACGCGGTGGATTCCCGGTGACATCCGTCGCGCGCACGCTGCTCGACATCGCCGGGATGCTGCCTTTTCGCCAGGTTCGCCGCGCCCTGGCGGAAGCCGAGTACCGCAAGGTCCTCGAGCCGGCCGAGATCCATGCCATCACCGGGTCCGGGCGGCGGGGCTCGCGAGCACTCAGGCTCGCGCTGGCCAAGCACCTGCCGGAGCTCGCAGAGACCGTCAGCGTCCTCGAGGAGCGCTTCCTCGAGCTCTGTGAATTGGCCGCCCTGCCGTTGCCCCAGGTGAATCGAAGAGCCGGGCTGATGCGCGTCGATGCCATTTGGCGGAATGAGTTACTGGCGGTGGAGGTCGACGGCGGCGATGCCCATGCCGGCTTGGGCCAGATGAAGCGCGACCGCGAGCGCGAGCTGGCGCTGCGAGCCAGAGGATTTCAGGTGGTCCGCTACACGTGGGAGCAGGTGACCCGACGACCGGACGACGTCGTGGATGACTTGCGGCGTCTGCTGACCTAACTACTGCGGATCGACGTCCACCGAGATCGCGAGCTCGCGCAGGGCCCGGTCCCGAACGGTTGTCGCCACCGCGTCCCGCACCGCCGCCACCGTCTCGTGGCGCCGCCCCGACTTGAGCAGCAGGCGGCGCCGGTGCTTGCCCCGGAGCCGGAAGAGCGGCGCGGGCCCGAGCAGCTCATCGTCGGCCGAGATCCGGTCGGCCACGAGCTCGCGCATCGTCTCAGCGGAGCTCTCGACGCGTGCCTCGTCAGTACCAGCGAGCGCAATCTCGATCAGGTGTGAGAAGGGCGGATAGCGGAGGGCGCGTCGGCGCTCGAGCTCCTGCGCGAGGAAGCCCGCCGAGTCGTGCATGGCGGCATGGCGAATGCTCGGCGCTCCGGTTGCCAGCGCCTGGACGAGGACTCGTCCGCCGGCCGCGCCGCGGCCGCTACGGCCGGCGAGCTGGGTGATCAGCGAGAAGGTGCGCTCCTCGGAGCGAAAGTCGGGCAGCCGGAGTGCGGCGTCCGCGTCGAGAATCACGCTCAGCGTCACGTCGGGGAAGTCGTGGCCCTTGGCGACCATCTGCGTGCCGACCAGCACTCCCGAGCGCGCGGATTCGAATCGACTCAGGACCTCGGCGTGTCCCCGGCTGGCCGCGCTGTCGGAATCGAGCCGGAAGATCTCCAGCGGAGCCAGCCTCTCCGCCAGCTCGGCCTCGACGCGCTGAGTCCCCGACCCGACGCGCGCGATCGTCACCGAGGAGCACTCAGGGCATGACCGCGGCTTCGTCTCGGCGTGCCCGCAGTGGTGGCAGCGCAGCCCCCCGTCGCGGTGCAGCACCAGTGAGACGT
>DATFOK010000037.1:0-3172 GCA_035265665.1 Solirubrobacterales bacterium
TCGCCGACGAGGGTCGGGCGGCCGAGACCGATGATTTCTTCCGCTCGCGGGCGTTCTACGACGCGGAGGGCGTCAGCCACACGCTCATCGTCGGGGGGCCCGAGACCGACGAGTTGGCGCTGCCTCTGCTGGTCCACGGGATCGGAGACTCGGAGCGACGGGACGCGATCACCCCATATGGCTATCCCGGCGCATCGACGCTGGTCGACCGTGGCTCGCCGCCGGATCCGCCGGCCCTTGACTGGTCGGAGACCGGACTCGTCAGCATCTTCGTCCGCGACCGGATCGGGCACGAGCCGTGCTTCACGGGTGCCACGAGGCGCTCGGCGGTCCAGGTTCACGACCCCTCCCGAAAGCGGCAGATCCGCTCGCGATTCGCCGAGCAGATTCGCCAAAACGAACGGCTCGGTTACCACGTCGAGGCTCTCCACGGCCCCGGTACGTCAGTCGAGCAGAGGGTGAGCTTTCACCACGTGTACACCGAGACGATGCACGGGGTCGAGGCGGCGGAGCGTTATTTCTTCGAGCTCGACTACTTCAAGGCGATCCTCGGGTTCGAGCACTCCTGGCTCTTCCTCGCCCGCAGCCCTGAGCGCGCGACCGCCGCCGGAGCGATCGTCGCGCTCTCGGACGGGATGCTCCACTACTACCTCGGCGGCACCGCCGATGTCCACCGTTCCAGGTCGCCGTTCAAGAACATCGTGGAGGCGACGATCGGTCTCGCCGAGGAGCTCGGCGTCGCGCTGAACCTCGGCGGCGGGGTCAAGCCCGGCGATGGACTGGAGGACTTCAAGCGGGGCTTCGCGAATGCCGAGCTCCCCTTCTTCACGCACGAGATCGTGTGCGATCCAACCGCATATTCGAGCCTCAGCGAGGGCTGCCGGGACTCGGGCTTCTTCCCGCTCTATCGCGAGCCGCGGGACTAGCCGCTTGCGGCGCGGGCCGGGCGCTCGCTTTGGGCCTCGCCCTCGGCGTACACCTCGTCGAGGAACGCCGCGAGCTCGTTGGTGAGGCGCTCCGGGGTCAGCCGCCACTCGAGGATCGAGTTCGCGTCGACCAGGCGGGCCTTCGGCATCTCCTCGACCAGCATGTCGGCATCCGAGAAGGGATGCAGCGGGTCGTTGGGATGGCCGATCACGAGTGCCGGGTGCATGAGCGCACGGCGCTCCTCCTTGGTGGGAGCACTGCGCCCGAAGAGGATCCCCTCCAGCACCGCGCGGGAGGGCTCGGGATCCTGGCGGAGCCAGTCGAGCCCGATGTCGACGAGGTAGTTGCTTCGCGGAATCCGCCGGGTGAGGGCCGCGACGCCCTTGAACAGCGGGTTTCCGAGCCGCAGGCCGAGGAGAATCGGGGTGAACATGAGCGCCGCGCCGAGCAGCGCGTCCTCCAGCACCGGCATCTCGATGAACAGCGCGCCCGCGCGATCGGGATGATGTGCCGCGAACTCGAGCCCGACGTTGGCGCCGAGCGACGTACCGCCGACTACCGGGGCCTCAAGCTCCAGGTGGTCGAGCAGCGCGAGCACCTGATCCGCGAAGGCCGTCATCGAGTAGATCTGCCTGTCCGCGAGCCGGTCCGACCGCCCGTGGCCGAGCAGGTCCACGGTGACGACGCGGTTGTCCCGCGAGGCGATCTCCGGCGCCAGCGTGTCGTACATGCGCCGGTTCATCAGGAGCCCGTGAACGAGCACGATGACCCGCTCCCCCTTGCCGTGGACGTCGTAGGCGATCCGGTGCCCGTGGTATCGGAACGACCCGTCGGCGACTGCCATCGAGGGCACGAGTCTACGGCGTAGCGCCGATGTCGCCGCTGCCTATTCGACGGCGAGCTCGGCGGAAGCGGGCTCGCCCCCCGCGCGCTCCCAGGGCCGCGAGGCCCGCAGCGCGCTCAGCACCGCCCGCGTGCCCGGCGCCCGGTTCAGCGCGTAGAAGTGGATGCCCGGCGCACCACCCGCGAGCAGCTCGTCGCACTGGCGGGCCGCGTACGCCACGCCGAGCAGCGCCTCCGCGTTCGCGTCGCCTCCCAGCGCCTCCATGGCGCCCGAGAGCTCCATCGGAATGGAGGCCTGGCACAGGTCGCAGATCCGGGCGACCTGGGAGTAGGTCGCGATCGGGATCACGCCGGGAATTATCGGGACGTCAATGCCGGCAGCACGGGCTGAGGAGACGAAGTCGAAGTAGAGCCGGTTGTCGAAGAAGAGCTGCGTGATCAGAAAGCGCGCGCCGGCGGCGACCTTGGTCTTCAGGTACGCGAGATCCGCCTCCAGGTTGGGGGCGTCGGGGTGCACCTCGGGAAAGCAGGTGCCGCCGATCGTGAAGTCGTAGCGCTCGGAGATGAACTCGGCAAGCTCGGTCGCGCTCGACAGGCCCCCCTCCGGGGCTTGGAAGTTCGGCTCGCCGCGCGGCGGGTCGCCGCGCAACGCCAGCACGTTCTCAATCCCCGCCGCCTGAAACCGGTCGAGGATCTCGATCAGGCCCTCCCGCGTCTCGCCGACGCAGCTCAGGTGCGCCATGGCCTCGAGCCCGTGCTCCTGCTTGATCCGGGTGGCGATCTCCACCGTCCCGTCCCGTGTGGCCCCGCCCGCGCCGTACGTGACCGAGACGAAGGTGGGATCGAGCGGCTTCAGGGCCTCGACCGTCTCGAACAGCTCATCGACCTTCTCCAGCGTCTTGGGCGGAAAGAACTCAATGGAGAAGACGGGCTCCGGCCCGCCGAGGATTTCGTCGATGCGCATGGTGCGGGATGGTAGAGAGGCTTTGTCGTGTGAGCGCAACCGGGGCGCCAGCGCATGAACTAGCGCTCCTCGCCCGAACGGCGGCGATGCGCCACGGTCAGTCGAAGAGCCGCATGTACCAGTGGCCTTCCCGTTTCAAAAGTGGAGCGGCACTATTTGATCGCGCAGAGTCCCGTCGACCCCGGTCTCCCGCCGCGACGAGTCCGCCGGGGCGGCAGAACCTCTCGGCAGAGAATGGACCCCTCATCGCTGTTCGTCGTCCGGTACACGCATCGACGCCTTGTTGCCGGTATGCGGCAATAAGGCGTCAAGACCACCTGCCCGAGATCGTCCGGTTGCGAAACCAACGCCCCCGGCGCGAGTACCTACTGTCGTGGGCCTGCCGACTCCCGATGAAGCGGTCAAGGCGCAGCGCGAGCCGACGTTCCTGCTCGCCAA
>DATFOK010000038.1:0-3383 GCA_035265665.1 Solirubrobacterales bacterium
CAGCAGCGCCAGGGCGCCGAGCGCCGCCGTCACGGAGGAGCCCGCGACCGGATAGCTCACCGAGAACCGTCCGAGCGCGACCACTCCCACGGATAGCGCCACGATGGCGGCCGCCGCCATCAGAAGATCGACGACGCCGAACGCCTGCCACGCCGTCACATCGACATCTAACTCCGAGTACCAGGGCAGGAAGCTGACGACGAGCAGGCCGAGGCCCGAGATCGCCCCAACCAGCTCGCCCAGCTTCACACGGTCACGCACTCAGTACCGCTCGCCTCCGACGTCCTCCTGCATCGACAGATAGCCGCCGACCGCGATTCCTGCGCAGGCGATCAGCCCGAGGAAGAGTCCGATCTTTCGGCCCAGATCGCCCGGCGTGTCGAAGATCTGGTAGAGGATCAGCAGGGTGCCGACTCCGGCCAGCAACGCCGTCGCCATCGAGGCCATCGGCGCGTCACCGCCGTCGCCCAGCAGTCCCAGCGCCGCCGGTACCAGCGCCACCAGGATGACGATCAGCAGGTAGATGTCGAGCGGGTTCTCGGCCTCCCAGAGGTTGAAGTTCTGGGATCCGCCGATCGTGGTCCCGCCGACGGTTACGGCACCGGAGATGTCGAACCAGGGCAGGAAGCTGATGATGAAGAGGGCGATCGCAGCTAGCGCGGCGACGAGTTGCCCCTGAGACAAGCGGTTCGCGTCCAATGTTCCTCCTCTGTCTACGTCAAACGGGTCCCGTTGCGCCGGGCGAGCCTATATCGCTCCGGCGACCTCTTCCTGCATCGCACGGAAACCACCCACCGCGATCACGATCGCCCCGCCGAGTCCGACGAACGCCCCGACCTCGCGATCGGCACCGTCCGGGAAATCGACCGTCAGGAAGGCGATCACCAGGATCACCGCGACCACCCCAAAAAGCAGGGTTGCTGCGGAGACGAAGGAGAACTCCTCCGCGCTGTCGGTGACCGCCAGCAGAGCGGGCAGGAGAGCAATGACTCCGCTGATCAGGAGGTAGATGTCGAGGGACGATCCCTTCCAGATGTTCTCGGAGGTGCTCGCGTCGACGCCGCCGGGAAGCTCGGCCGGGAGCGACGGGCCACTCACGCCGACCCAGGGCAGAAACGTGGCGACCAGCAGAGCGACGCCGCCGACCGCGGCGATCATCTGCCCCTGAGACAACCTTCCCATTTCGACGTCCTCCTCGATCGACTGTGTGCGGCAGCGGGCGGACCCTACTTCTTGCGTCAGCCGGACGCGGGAGTCGCAACCGCCAGTGCGCGGGCGGCATGCACGGTGTTCGAGAGCAGCATCGCGATCGTCATCGGGCCGACGCCGCCGGGCACCGGAGTGATCGCGCCGGCGACCTCCCGCGCGGCGTCGAAGTCGACGTCGCCTACCAGCCCGTCATCGGTGCGGTTTGTGCCGACGTCGATCACGGTGGCGCCCGGACGAACCATGTCGCCCGTGATGAGCCTGGCCTGACCGGCCGCGGCGACCAGGATCTCGGCGCGGCGGCAGACCTCGCCGAGGTTGCGCGTGCGGCTGTGGCAGACGGTGACCGTGGCGTTCGCGCCGAGGAGCAGGGAGAAGAGCGGTCGTCCGACCAGGTTGGAGCGGCCCACGATCACGGCCTCCTTGCCCTCCGGGTCGACCCCCGCCGAGGAGATCAGCTCCATCACCCCCTGAGGCGTGGCGGGGACCAGGCCGGGCTCGCCGCGGGCGAGCAGGCCGGCGCTGGTGGGGGTCAGCCCGTCGACGTCCTTGCCGGGATCCAGGGCGGCGATGATCGGGGCTTGGTCGAGATGCTCTGGTACGGGGAGCTGGACGAGGATCCCGTCGACTTCGTCGTTTTCATTCAACTCCGTGACCAGGTCGAGCAGGTCCTCCTGGGGGATCGAGGCGTCCGGCTTGTGGTCGAAGGAGCGGATCCCGACCTCCTCGCAGGCCTCGTGCTTGCGGCGCACGTAGATCTCCGAAGCCGGCTCGTCACCGACCAGCACGGTGGCGAGCCCGGGCGGGCGGCCGATCTCGCCGCTGAGCTCCTCGACCTCCCCGCGGACGCGCTCGCGCACCGAGGCCGCCACCGCCGTGCCGTCGATCACGGTGGCCGCCACTAGCTCGCCTTCCTCAGGGGCGCGTAGTCCGCCATCAGCTTGCGCTCAGTTCCGTCACTTGCGAAGCGCACGACTATCACCCCGCCCGGCTCGACCGCCGTGACGACCCCATCGCCGAAGCTGGCGTGGGTGACGTCGTCGCCGGTCGCGAAGGACAGCGAGGGGTCCGCCTTCGGCGAGGGGGCGCCGTTGCCGAGGGACCAGCCGGTGAGCGCCTGCTCGTCGGTCCCCTCTCGCTCAACCAACGCCTCGGGCAGCTCGGAGAGGAAGCGCGACGGGAAGCCGGTTTCGCGCCCCGCGAACATCCGGCGGCTGCGGGCGTGGGTCATCCAGAGGCGCTTGCGGGCACGGGTGATGCCGACGTAGGCGAGGCGGCGCTCCTCCTCCTCGTTGCCCTCCTCGAGCGATCGCGAATGCGGGAAGACGCCCTCCTCGCAACCGATGATGAAGACGGCGTCGTACTCGAGCCCCTTGGCGTTGTGGAGCGTCATCAGCGTGACCTTGGACTCGTCCCGCTTCAGGTCGTCCTGGTCGGTGTAGAGCGAGATCGCCTGTAGGAACTCCTCGAGCGGCTCAAGCTCGGAGGATCCCTCCACCTCCCGGTTGGCGTCGAACTCGGCGGCGACGCCGACCAACTCCTCCAGGTTCTCGATCCGACCCTCGGCCTCGATCGTGCGCTCTGCCCGCAGGGCGTCGAGGTAGCCCGAGCGCTCGAGCAGCGCCTTGAGCAGGTCCGCCACCGGACCGCCCTCGAACTCGGCCCGGAGCTCCTCGATCAGCTCGGTGAACCGGGAGATCGACTTGATCGCGGCGGCGGCCAGCCCGGGCACCGCCTCGGGCTCGACCGCGACCTCCCAGATCGTCCGGCCGGTCGTGTTCGCGTGGTTGCGGAGCCTGCCCTGGCTGGTGTCGCCGATCCCTCGGCGGGGCGAGTTGATGACGCGCGAGAAGCTCACCTCGTCGGCCGGATTGACCATCAGCTGCAGGTAGGCAATGGCGTCCTTGATCTCGGCGCGCTCGTAGAACTTCGTCCCGCCGATCACCTGGTACGGAAGCTCGTAGCGAACCAGGATGTCCTCCAGCACCCGGCTGTGGGCGTTGGTCCGGTAGAAGACCGCGATCTCGTCGCGGCTCATGCCGCCCTGGTCGATCAGCTCCTCGATCTCTCCGGCGACGAAGCGGGCCTCGGCGTGCTCGTCCTCGAGCTCGGCGACGTGGATCTTCTCGCCCTCGCCGTGATCCGACCAGAGGTTCTTGCCCAGTCTCCCGGTGTTG
>DATFOK010000039.1:0-33824 GCA_035265665.1 Solirubrobacterales bacterium
CGCGCGGGCCCGCGAGAACCGAGCCGTCCTCGTCGATCACGTCCCCGGCCGCATTGACGACAGCGATCGCCGCCACGGTGTGGCCCGTCCCGGTGACGAGCGCCGCGTATCCGACGCCGCCCGGCCTGGCCCGGTCGCGACCCAGGATCTTGCCGACCGTGGCACCCGTGCCCGCCCCGACGGCCCCCCGCTGCGGAACCCCCGGCCCGGCGGCCTCGCAGGCCGCGTATCCGGCATCCGGTCCCGGCCGGGCCTGGGGTCCCGAACCCGAGGGCAGGTCGTAGATCACCGCCGCCGGCACCAGCGGCACCCGTCCGTACGGGGTGAAGTAACCGCGCTCGTGCTCCTCGAGCCAGCGCACCACTCCATCCGCCGCGGCCAGCCCAAAGGCGCTGCCGCCGGTGATCAGGACCGCGTTGGCCTCCTGCGCGTTCGCGAGCGGCCGCAGCACATCCGTCTCACGCGTGCCGGGCCCGCCACCGTGCACGCAGACTCCCGCGCGCGTCTCAGGCGGCGGCAGCACCACGGTGCAGCCCGTCCCGCCCTCCGCATCAGACCAGTGGCCGACGGCGAAGCCGTCCGGCAGCGGCGGCTCGCTCACCTCGCGCCCGCCCCTCGCCCGGTCCGCCGCCGCACCTTCCGGCGCGGCCGGCGCCGCAGCCGCTCCTGGCAGTTGGGGCAGAAGTACGTCGAACGGCCGGTCACCACGATCCGCTGGATCACGGGCGGCGGCGAAGCTCGATGCTCCTCCGGCGGCCGCAGGCAGGGCTCGCCCTCGCGCGTGTGGACCAGGAACTCGTCCTGCATCGAGCCGCGCTCGCCCCGCGCGTCCAGATAGTCGTCGATGCTGGCGCCGCCGAGATCAAGGCCGGCCCGGAGCGCGCCGACGATTCCCTCCACCAGCCGTTCCGCGTGCTCGGCCTTCATCGAGCCGGCCGGCGAAAGGGGATGGAGCCGGGCCCGCCAGAGCGCCTCGTCGGCGTAGATGTTCCCGATTCCAGCGATCCGGGTCTGGGTGAGCAGAAACGATTTGAGCGGCGCCTTCCGTCCCGCCGCCAGCTCGAGCAGCCGCTCGGGCGTGAGCTCCCCCGAGAGCGGCTCGACGCCGAGCCGCGAGGCGAAGAAGTCATCGAGCTGATCGCCGGCATCGAGCAACACAGCCTGCCCGAAGCGGCGCACGTCGGTGAACAGCACGATCCTCCCGTCATCGAGCTCGAAGCGAGCCCGGACGTGACTCGGCTCCGGCCTCGACTCATAGAGGCGGGGGCCACCGGCCGCCTCGCTCTTCATCAGGTCGGCCGTCGCCCCCTCCCGCGGGTCGCGCAGCAGGAGGTTTCCGGTCATGCGGAGGTGGAGGGCCAGTGTCCGGCCTCCCTCGAGGCCGAGCAGCAGGTACTTGCCCCGCCTCGCGACCGCGGTCACCTCCCGGCCTGCCACCCCCCGCTCGACCGCGTCCGGCGGCTCGGGCCGGGTGAGCCGTTCGTCGAGGACCTCGGCGGCCTCGATCCGCTTCCCGACCAGCTCCGGCTCGAGCTGGCGACGGACCGTCTCCACCTCGGGTAGCTCGGGCATCCCGCCCGATCCTAGTGACCGCTAGTGAGAGAGATGCGCTCGTGGATGGGCCTTGAAGTAGGCCTCCTTGAGCTCCTCGCCGGAGAGATGCGTGTAGAGCTGAGTCGTGGAGAGATCAGCGTGGCCGAGCATCTCCTGGACCGAGCGCAGGTCGCATCCTCCGGTCAGGAGGTGCGTCGCGAACGAGTGCCGGAGGGTGTGCGGGCTCATCCGGTCGCCGAGGCCGGCGGACTCGGCGTGGCGCAGCACGATCTTGTAGAGGCCCTGGCGGGTCAGCGGTCCGCCCCGGAAGTTGAGGAAGAGCTTGCGCTCCTCCGGTGCATGCACCAGCTTGGGCCGCCCCGATCGCAGGTAGACCCGCACGGCCGCGACCGCCTTGCCGCCGATCGGAACGAGCCGCTCCTTCGATCCCTTTCCGGTGGCCCTGACGATGCCGTGCTCGAGATCGACGTCCGATACCTCGAGCGAGATGGTCTCCGAGGCCCGCAGCCCCGACGCGTACATCAGCTCGAGCAGGGCCCGGTCTCGCACCGCGGTCGGCTCGTCGCCTCGCGGCTGAGCGAGCAGCTTCTGGACCTCGGCATAGCCCAGCACCTCTGGCAGCTTCTTCCCGCGCCTCGGCGTCTCCAGCCGGGCTGCCGGGTCGTCGTCGACCGCCTCCTCCCGTCGCAGGTGCCTATAGAACGAGCGCAGGCAGGCCGCCTTGCGGTGGACGGTGGCGGTCGAGCAGGGGGCGCGGCCGTTCCCATCGCCCTGGGCCAGATCCGCAAGGAAGTCCGAGAGATCGCCGGGAGTGGCGCTGGTCGCCTCGCGGCCGCGCTCGGCCAAGAAGCGCCCGAACTGGAGTAGGTCCGTGCGATAGGCGGAGAGCGTGTTTCGGGAGAGCCCCCGCTCGAACTCCAGGTGCGCGAGGAAGTCGAGCACCAGCGCCTCGTAGCGCTCGGAGGCCTTATGCGAGGGTGCTCCGTCACGAGCAACCCGTTTCTTACTGGCCGCAGCGTCACGCGGCGGCGCAATCGTGGCCATGCGAAGTACTTCCGCAGGGACCCCCCGGTCCCTTCATATCCCCCTCAGAGCAGCTGCTTCAGCATCAGCAGGCCGATGAGGGACTTGGCGTCCTCGCAGCGACCGATCGCGGTGTCGAGGTCGTCGAGCGGAAACTCGACGACCTCGATGCGCTCGTCCGTCGACTGGCGCTCAGGGGTGTCGTAGAGCTCGGTGGCCAGGAAGAGCCAGACGCGCTCGTTGGCGAATCCGGGGCTCGTGTAGAAGCTCTTCAGCTCGCGCCAGTCCCCGGCGGACTTGCCGATCTCCTCGGCGAGCTCCCGCTCTCCGCACTCGAGCGGCGTCTCGCCCTCGACGTCCAGCTTGCCCGCCGGCAGCTCGAGCAGCGCCGGCTCCTCGACCGCCTCCCGCGGCTGCTTGACCATGTAGACGACACGGCCGTCGTGCGGGATGACGCAGACGGCGCCGGGATGGACCACGACCTGCCGCGTCGCCCGGCTGCCGTCCGAGTACTGGAAGGTCTCCAGCCGCACCGAGGCAATCGGGCCGCGGTAGACGAGCTTGCTGCCCTCCTTCTTCAGGCCCTGGCTCTCGCCGCGCTCGTCGTTCATGCCATCTCCCCTAACGCTGCCTCAGCATCTCCCGCAATCCCGATCGCCGCCTCGCACACCCGCAGCATTTCAACGATCGCGTCCTCGGTGACGAGCTCCTCGGGCGTGTGGTTTGCCTCGGTCCCGTTGGCGAGCAGCACGGCCTCGTAGCCGGAGGCAACCAGCGCATTGGCGTCGCTGCCGCCGCCGGTGGCGACCAGCCGCGGCTCATGGCCGGCCGCTCGGACGGCCTCGGAGGCGATCCTCACCGCCTCGGACTTCGGGTCGAGACGGTAGCCGCGGAACATCTCGCTCACCCGGGCATCGACGTCACATCCCTGCTGGCTCGCCCCCCAGGTGCACGCATCGACCATCTCTCCGATGGTCGCGGCCGCCCGCTCGCCGTCCACACTCCGGGCCTCGCCCAGGATCCGGCAGTGGCCGGCGACGACGTTCGATGCGGTCCCGCCCTCGATCATCCCGACGTTCGCCGTGGTCTCCTCGTCGAGGCGTCCCAGCTTCATCTCGGCGACCGCGGCTGCGGCCGCTGCGATCGCGCTGTGGCCGTCCTCGGGGTTGATGCCGGCGTGCGCCTCCTGGCCGCTGAATTCCGCGATCAGGCGCTTATACGTCGGCGCCGCCACGATCACCTCGCCGATCGGCGTCGCGTGGTCGAGCACGAAGCCGAAGGGCGCCCGTAGGGAGGCGATGTCGAGCTCCTTCGCCCCGCGGAGGCCGTCCTCCTCCGCAACGGTGAAGATCAGCTCGAGCCCGACAGGCGCCGGATCCGCTGAATGGCGCGCCGCGAGCTCCATGAGGACCGTCACCGCGGCCTTGTTGTCGGCGCCGAGGATCGTGTCGCCGGCGCTGCGGAAGGTGCCGTTTTCGCGAGCGACCTCAATCGGCCCTTCGTGCGGAACGGTGTCCAGGTGGGCGAAGAAGGAGAGCCAGCGATCGCTTCGGCCCGGGACGCGCGAGATCAGGTTCCCCGCCCCGGCCCGCGCAGGGGTCGCCGAGGCGTCCTCCGCGACGTCGACGCCTGCCCCGCGCAGCTCGTCCAGCACAGCGTCCGCGACCTCGCGCTCCTCCCCCGTCGGGCTCGGGATCTCACAGAGCCGCGCGAATCGGTCGAGCATCCTCTCGTCCTCCGGCGCCTTCACGGCGCGCAGGCTACGCGAGCGGCGGCCTTGACTCTCCCCGCACGGCAGAAATAATCCGCGGTTGTGGAGTCAGCGACTCTCCGCAGGCTTCCGCCGCTCTCGGGTGCGGTTCAGCTCGGGCTGATCTTCGGCCTGCTGCTGCTCGCCGCGATCGCCTGGGCTGTGACGGGCAACCGGATGGACGGCATGGACGCCGGACCGGCAACCGACCTCGGCGGCCTCGGCTTCTGGGTCACCGTCTGGATCGTGATGATGGCCGCCATGATGTTCCCCTCGATCGCGCCGATGGTGCTGACGTACGCGCGCATCGAGGAGGGCAAACGCCAGGCGGGCGAGGCCACCGAGGCGGGAGCGACCGCCCTGTTCGTCAGCGGTTACCTGCTGACCTGGGCCGCCGTGGGCCTGATCGGCTACGCGATCATCGAGGGCGCGCGAGCGCTCGACCTCGGGTTCCTGGCCTGGGACGGCGGCGGTCCGTATGTCGCCGGAGCGGTGATCGTCGCCGCCGGGATCTATGAGCTGACCCCGTTCAAGGACGCCTGCCTTCGCAACTGCCGCAACCCGCTCATGTTCCTCACCGCGAATTGGCGCGACGGCCGGCTGGGGGCCTTGAACCTGGGCGTCGAGCACGGGGCGTGGTGCGTGGGTTGCTGCTGGGGCCTGATGGCGGCCCTCTTCGCGCTTGGCGCGATGAGCGTCGGCTGGATGGCCCTGATCGCGGCGCTGATCGCGATCGAGAAGCTCCTCCCCTGGCGGGCCCTCGCCAACCGCGGCGTCGCCCTGCTCCTCATCGTGCTCGGCCTCGGCGTGGCGTTCTTCGCCGACGATGTCCCGGGACTCACAATGCCCGACTCGCCAGAGGCTCAGGCGGCGATGGAGTCGATGGGGATGGGAGGCGAGTCCTCGAGCGGCGGGTCGATGAGCGGTGAGGAGATGAACGCTCCGCCCAAGGGCGGGGCGATGAACGACGAGGAGATGGGCGGCTCGGGGTCTATGCCGAGCGACGGACGCTGACGTCCTCTGAGGCCTCGGCCTCCGCCTCCGCCTCCGCGGCGGGCTCGGGCGTGGCGGGGCGCTCGGCGGCACGCCTGGCCGCCGCGCCGACGAACTCGCGGAAGAGAGGCTCCGGGCGAGTGGGCCGTGAGTTGAACTCGGGGTGGAACTGGGAGGCCACGAAGAACGGGTGGTCCGGCAGCTCGATGATCTCGACCAGGCGGTCGTCCGGCGAGGTCCCGCTCGCGACCAGGCCCTCGTCCTCGAGCCGGCGGCGGAGCATGTTGTTGACCTCATAGCGGTGGCGGTGGCGCTTGTAGATCACGGCCTCGCCGAAGATCTCACGAGCCTGAGTGTCGTCGTGGAGCTTCACGGGGTCGGCACCCAGGCGCATCGTCCCGCCGAGGTCCGAGACCTCCTTCTGCTCGGGAAGCAGATCGACCACCGGGTACGGCGTCTCGGGGTCGAACTCGGCTGAGTTCGCGCCATCCATTCCGCAGACGTGCCGGGCGAACTCGACGACCGCGATCTGCATGCCCAGGCAGATGCCGAGGTAGGGAATGCCCTTCTCACGGGCGATCCGCGCGGCCTCGACCTTGCCCTCAATGCCGCGCTCCCCGAAGCCGCCTGGAATCAGGATCCCGTCGACGTCATCGAGCTGCGACTCGTCGATGTCCTCGGCCGAGACCAGCTCCGTCTCGACCTCCACCCCGTGGGCCCACCCACCGTGGGTGAGGGCCTCGATCACGGACTTGTACGCGTCCTGGAGCTGGACGTATTTGCCGACTAGCGCGATCTTCACCCTGCGCTCGCGGGAGGCGTCGGCCCGCTTGATCAGCTCCTCCCACTCGGACAGGTCCGGAGCGGGCGCGTCCATCCGGAAGTGGTCGAGGATCTGGTCGTCCATCCCCTCGGCCCGCAGCACGAGTGGCACCTTGTAGACGTTGTCGACGTCCCGGGCCGAAATCACCGCGTCCTCCGGGAGGCTGGCGAAGAGCGCGATCTTGCGGCGGATCTCGCGATCGAGCCCCTCCTCCGCACGGCAGAGCAGCGCGTGGGGCTGGATACCGATCCGGCGCAGCTCATTGACCGAGTGCTGGGTCGGCTTGGTCTTCATCTCCCCCGCGTGACCCACGTAGGGCACGAGCGTCAGGTGGACGAACATGCAGCGCTTCGGCCCGAGGTCGGTGTAGAGCTGGCGGATCGCCTCGAGGAAGGGCAGCGACTCGATGTCCCCGACCGTGCCGCCGATCTCGGTTATCACGAAGTCGACGGCCTGCGACTCGGCGACGATCAGGATCCGGTTCTTGATCTCGTCGGTGATGTGCGGGATCACCTGGACGGTCGCGCCTAGGTAGTCGCCGCGGCGCTCTCGCCGGATGACCGAGTTGTAAACGCCGCCGGCGGTGAAGTTGGAGGCCCGAGAGGTGTTCTCGTCGGTGAAGCGCTCGTAGTGGCCGAGGTCGAGGTCGGTCTCGGCGCCGTCCTCGGTGACGAACACCTCGCCGTGCTGGAAGGGGCTCATCGTCCCGGGGTCGACGTTGATGTAGGGGTCGAGCTTCTGCAGCTGGACGCGGAAGCCGCGGGAGACCAAGAGACGACCGAGTGAGGCGGAGGCGATGCCCTTGCCGAGGGACGAGACGACACCGCCTGTAACGAAGAGGAACTTGGTGTCGCCTGGCTTTGGAGTGCTCAACTGACTCTGCCGAGCGAGTCTAGTCGGTCAAGCAGCGGAACTCCCTCCGGAGTCAGGCGGCCTTGAGCAGCTCTCGGGCATGCCGGTCGGCGGCCTCGTCGCCGTCGCCCCCGCCCAGCATCCGGACGATCTCCGCGACCAGGTCATCCCCATCCACCCGCTCGACGGTCGCGGTCGCCTGGCCGCGCGCGACGCTCTTGGAGATGGTGAAGTGCGCCTCGGCCATCGAGGCGACCTGGGGCAGGTGGGTGATGCAGAGCACCTGCCGCTCGGTGCCGAGCGCGCGCAGCCTCTCGCCGACGGTTCGCGCGGTGTTGCCGCCCACGCCGGCGTCGATCTCATCGAAGACGTAGGTGGCGGCGCCACCGGGCGCCCCTTGGCCGGCGAGCGCCAGCATCAGCCGCGAGAGCTCGCCGCCCGAGGCCGCCTCCCGAAGCGGCGACATCGGCATCCCGGGGTTGGTGGCGACTCGGAATGTGACCCGCTCCTGGCCGAGCGGGCCGAACCCTTCGGGATGGGGCTCGAGCGAGACCTGGAGCTTCGCGTCGCTCATCCCAAGCTGGTCGAGCTCCTTCGCGATCCGCCTCTCGAGCCGTTTTGCCGACTTGGCGCGGATCTCACTCAGTCCGCCGACGAGGTCGGTGCGCGTCCGCATGGCCTTCGCGAGCTCAGCCTCGAGACGCTCGGTCACGTCGCCGCTGCCCTCGATCGCGTCGATTTCGGCGCGGCAGTGCTCGGCGTGGGCGAGCACCGACTCGATCGAACCGCCGTGTTTGCGCTTCAGCCGGTCGATCACCTCGAGCCGCTCCTCGACCTGCTCGAGGCGCCCCGGCTCGGCCTCGACTCCCTCGGCGTAACCGCGCAGCTCGCCCGCCAGCTCCTGGAGCTCGACGCGCAGCCCTCTCGCGGTTTCGGAGAGCCCGTCCAACGCAGGGTCGACTCCCTCCCTCGCCACCAGGGCGGCCTCGGCGGATCCCATCGCCTCCGCGGCTCCCCCGGTCTCGCCGTCTCCCGATACTGCCGCGAGGGCCTCCGCCGCCGCGCCGCGCAGGCCCTCTGCGTGGCGCAGGCGCTCCCGGTCGGCCGCGAGCTCGGCCTCCTCCTCGGCGCCGGGCTGCGCCGCCACGATCTCGTCGAGCTCGTAGCGCAGCAGATCCAGGTCGCGTACCCGTGCCCCCTCGCGCTCCCGGATCCGCTCCAGCTCGCGCTCGAGGCGGAGCACCTCCCCGTGCGCCTCGCGGTAGGCGCGCCGCCGTTCGAGATGGCGCTCGCCCGCGAAGCCGTCGAGCGTCTCGAGCTGGGCGCTCGACAGGGTCAGCTTGCGGTGCTCGTGCTGCCCGTAGAAGGCGAGCAGCCGCGAGCTCAGGGCCTGGAGGTCAGGCGCCGACGCGGAGCGGCCGTCCAGGAAGGCGCTCGTCCTGCCCGTCGCCGAGACCCGCCGGCCTAACACCAGCTCGCCGCTGCCCTCCGGCAACCGCTCCGCGATCTCGGCCAGCTCGGGGTCGTCGAGCAATCCGTCGGGAACCTCGAAGACTCCCTCGACGTACGCCTCGCTCGCGCCGGGACGGACGATCCCTTCCTTGGCTCTGCCTCCCATCAGCAGGTCGAAGGAGTGCGCGAGGATCGTCTTGCCGGCGCCGGTCTCCCCCGTGATCGCGTTCAGGCCCGGTCCAAGCCGCAGCTCGGCGCGCTCAATCAGAAGCAGATTCTCGATCCGGACCTCGAGCAGCATCGGCCCCCCGTTCTAACGAGAGACCCCGACGGATTCGCGCTTAGGCGACAGCCGGCTCCTTCGCCTCGTCGGGCGCTCCATGCGGGACGAAGTCGCCTTGACGCACCAGGGCGAGAACGGCGAGCGCGCCGCTGAACAGGATCAGCGCCCCGATCAGCAGGATGTCGTTGAAGGCATCGGTGAAGGCGACGCCGGCCGCATTGACGGCCTGGTCGTGGAGCTGGGGCGGCGCCTGGCTCGCCGCCTGGGTGCCGCTCGCCGCGACCCCGTCGGCGAAGCCGCTCGGCGCCTGGGGCAGCAGCGTGTGGAGCGAGTCGGTGATCTTGCTCTGGAACACCGCGCCCAGGGCGGCAATCCCGGTCGCGACTCCTGCGATCCGCATCGTGTTGTTGATCCCCGAGGCCATGCCCGACCGCGCGGCGGGCACGACGCCGAGCGCGGTCGAGGCGATCGACGGGTTGGCGAGACCGACGCCAAAGCCGGCGACCATGAACCCGGCGAGCAGGGTCGTCCACTCCGAATCGGGGCCAGCGCCGCGCATCAGCAGCAAGCCGACGCCGACGAGCGCCAGCCCGATCGTCAGCGGCACCCGCGCCGGGATCCTCGCGACGAGGTTGCGGGTGACGAGCGGAACGAGGAACGCGAACAGGGTCAGCGGCAGGAAGCGGACGCCGGCCTCGAGCGGCGTCATCCCGATCACGCTCTGCATATAGATCGTGATGTAGAGGAACATCGCGAACATCCCGGCGCCGAGCGCGAAGGTGCCGTAGGAGACGCCGGAGAACGCCGGCTTGCGGAACAGATTGAGATCGAACATCGCATGGCCCTGGCGCCACTCGAAGAGAACGAACGCCAAAAGCAGGGTGGCCGCGGCGACCAGCGAGCCGACGATCAGCCCGCTGCCCCAGCCCTCGGCGTTGCCGCGCAGCAGACCGAAGATCAGGGCGAAGAGCCCGAGCGAGAACGTGGTCAGGCCCGCCCAGTCGAGGCGCTTGGCCTCGGGATCGCGCGACTCGCCGGCCTGCGTCTCGGCGAGGATCACGGTGCCGATCCCGATCGGGACATTGACGAAGAAGATCCACTCCCAGCCGAGCCCGTCGGTGAGCGCCCCGCCGACCAGCGGCCCGACCGCGACCGCGCCGCCGATCGTTGCGCCCCAGGCCGCGATCGCAGTGCCGCGCTCGCAGCCCTGGAACTCCTGGGCGATCAGCGCCAGCGAGGTCGCGAACATCGCCGCGCCGCCGACGCCCTGTAGGCCCCGGGCGAGGTGCAGGAAGGTCGCGCTGGTCGCCAGGCCGCAGAGCAGCGACGCGAGCGTGAACACCCCGACGCCGATCACGAACAACCGCCGGCGCCCGAAGCGGTCGGCGAGCGTGCCCATGGTCAGGGTGAGGGCCGCGAGCAGCAGGGTGTACGCGTCGACCACCCATTGCAGCCCGGTCAGGTCGGTGTCGAGCTCCTTCTGGATGTCGGGCAGCGCGACGTTGACGACGGTGATGTCGAGCAGCAACATGAAAGTCGCCAGGCAGACCGCGAGCAGGCTCCACCACTTGCGTTCCATCAGGCACCAACCTTCCTCTTCGCGTTACTTACGAGGACCACTTCGCAACGAGACGGGCGCTCCTGAAATCGACCGTAGTCTGGATCATCAGTTGTACTGACGATCAGAGTAATGGATAATCAGGTTCGATGTCGGCCGCCCCGGACACGACGATCACCTCCATACCCCTCTCGCTTGCCGATCAGGTCGGCTATCTGCTGTCGAAGGCCCATCTCCGCGTCCACGTCAGGGCCAATGAGGCGCTCGAGCCGCTGGGATTGACCGTCAAGCACTACGGACTGCTGACCCTCCTGGTCCACGAGGGGACGATCTCCCAGGGCCGCCTCGGCGAGGTCATGCGGATCGACCGGACGACGATGGTTGCTCTCATCGACGACCTCGAGCGGGCGGGACACGTCGATCGCATCCGCAATCCCGAGGATCGCCGCGCCTATGCGCTATCCGCAACCCCCAAGGGCAAGCGGGTTCAGCGCAGCGCCGCGACACTGATGAAGCGGGTCTACGACGAGACCCTCTCCCCCCTCTCGCAAGGCGAGCGCCGCGAGCTGCAGCGAATGCTGCGGGCCATCATCGAAGGCGGCTAGGCGAGCTTCCCGAACTTCTCGCGGATGCGGTGGTAGAAGTTCGCGCCCGGCAGCTGCGCCAGCCTGCTGACTGATTCCTCGAAGCGCATCTGCAGCACCGCGCCCGGCTCGAGCTCTCCGGCCGCCGCGCCGTCCAGCGAGATCTCGACCGGTTCGCGGCCGGCGGCGTTCCGCACCATGAGGGGATCGTCCGGGGCGACCACAAGGGCGCGGGCGGCGAGCGTATGCGGCGCGATGAAGCTGACCACGAAGCCCTTTACGCCCCAGGCCAGGATCGGCCCGTTGTTGGCGAGGTTGTAGCCCGTCGAGCCCGCCGGAGTGGCCGCGACCAGCCCGTCGCAGCGCACGTTGCCAACCTCCTCCTTGCCGATCGTGTAGGAGAGCTCCGCGACACGCCCGTGCGGCTGCCGCAGGAAGCTGACGTCGTTGAGCGCCACCTGATGGTCGAGCGGCAGGTCCACCTTGAGCCCCGGCATCTCCATCACCTCGAAGTCGCCGCTGAACGCGCGCTCGAGGCCGGCCGCGAGGTCCTCGCCCTCGACGGCGGCCAGGAAGCCGATCGTGCCGAAGTTGATGCCGAATACCGGGACGCCGGTGTTCGCGAAGTGGCGAAGCGCGTAGAGGATGCTGCCGTCGCCTCCGAGCACCAGGCAGACGTCTGGCCGCTCGCCGTCGGCCACCCGCTCGATGTGGGCGGCGGCCTCGACGTGCTTCTCGTGCTCGTCGGCGGTGGAGATCAGCTCGACCCCCGCCTTGCGGGCCGCCTCGACGGTGGTGGTGACCGCCTGCGCGGCCCGCTCTGGGTGCGCGGGAGTGATCAGCATCGCGCGCTTGACGCTCACGGCTCGACCTCCTCCAGGGCCGCGTCCAGGTCGATCGGTTCCCCGCTGCGGGCGGCCCAGACGAAGGTCTCGCGATTTCCCTTCGGCCCCGGAAGTCCCGAGGAGGCGAGTCCGCGGACGGCAAGCCCCTCCTGCTGCACGGCCTCCGCCACCCGGCGGATCGCCTCGCGGCGGTCCGCGGCATCCCGGACGACGCCCCCCTTCCCCACCTTCTCCTTGCCGAGCTCGAACTGCGGCTTGACCAGGCCGAGCAGGTCGAATTCGTCGGCGGCGGTGGCGACGATCGGGGGCATCAGCATCGCGAGGGAGATGAAGGAGACGTCCACGGTGATCAGCTCGGGCCGAAAGGGCAAGGAGGAATCTCCCAGGTATCGGGCGTTGAGCCGCTCCATGACGAGGACGCGAGAGTCCTGGCGCAGGCTCCAGTCGAGCTGGCCGTAGCCGACGTCGACCGCGAGCACCAGCCGTGCCCCGCGCTGGAGCAGGCAATCGGTGAAGCCGCCGGTCGATGCCCCGACGTCAAGCGCCAGGCGATCCTCGACCTCGACGGGCAGCTCCTTGAGCGCGTTGTCGAGCTTGATGCCGCCACGCGAGACGAAATCCTGACCCTCCTCCACGACGAGCTCGGCGTCCTCGGGCACGAGCTCGCTCGGCTTGTCGATGGTGGATCCATCCTTCCCCAGGCGGACCCGGCCCGCGCGGACGGTCGCCGCAGCCGCGGTGCGCGACGGGGCGAGGCCGCGCTCGGCCAGCAGGGTGTCGGCGCGACGGCGGGGCACGCGGCGAACCGTACAAAGGGCCGCCCGGCGCGAGCGGAAGACCCATGGCAAGCGGCGACTGTGAAGGTGCGACGACTGTGACCGCGCTCACAGACTGATCGCACATACGTTCGTACCCTGGTTTTCGCGATGACTCTGTTCAGAGCGATACCGATCAATGTCCATGCGGCCCTCGAGGTGGCCGCCGCACCGCTGCTCATCGTGGTGCCGTTCGCGCTGGGATTCGACTACCTGGCCGGCGGCCTGAGCATTGCGCTGGGCGTCCTGCTGATCGGGCTCGCGACCTCCGTTTACGGCGACACAACTCGTGGGAACCTGCCCCTAGGCGCCCACGCGGGTCTCGACTACACACTCGCCGCGGCCACGATCGCGGTGGGCGTGATCGCCGGGATCGCGGGGGACTATGTCGCAACGGTCTTCTTGGTCGGGTTCGGCTCCGCACATATGGCGCTGACCGCCTCAACGCGGTTCAGTCGTCCACTCGGAGCCTGATACCGGCTACCTCCCACAGACAACAGCAACACACATATCTCTCCTCCCTGTAGTACCCCAGGAACGGCCCTCTTCGGAGGGCCGTTTCTATTGCTCACTAGCAAGGGGTTTCGTTTTAGAACGGCGATCAGCCGCGTGGTGGCCGGCGCCATAGTTCGCCAGTCCGTTCGCCTGTGACACGCTGCCTTAGCGGCGAATCCGGCGCCCGGTAAGAAGCGCCCAAAGGCGATGCGATACCGGTTGGAGGCTCATCGTGAGCCGGTCGAGTACCTGCTGTGCCTGTTCCATCTGCTCTACGAGGCCCGGGAGAGTTTCTGGCAAAGAGAATCTGCTTGGTTCTCGCCTCGATCGGCGTCGCACGGCGAACCTTCCGCTCAGATCAGTGCACTGATCACAATCGCGAGGGGGGTTCCAATCAGAGTGAGCCTCGCGAAGAAGCGCTCGAACGGCCCCCGGTATCCCACACTCTCCATCAGGAGGAGAGCGCCAACGTGACCCAGGTTGATGAGAAAGAACGCGCCGGCGATCAGATAGCGCGCGGCGCAGCCGCCGGCGATCGTATTCAGTGGCCCCCCCTGTTCGTGGTTGTTATCGGCGCACGATGCGGCCAAGATCAGGAGGACGATCGTTCCGACGACCGCCACCCCGATCCCGAGAAGGTCTTGTTTGCGGAAGGGCGGCAGGTTGGGAGAGAACAGGCGACCCTCCTGCCTACGCTTCGCCCCGGCTGACGCTTGCTCCCGCCCAGAAATTCGCGCCCGGTCGTCGGGCGCCGTCACGAGGAGCTCAGTTGCGGGCGGATCGAACTCACGATCAATTCGCTCGATCAGGTCCTTCTCCACATGGGCACGCTCGTCGTCGCGCGCATGTGTCAGTACAAGGATCCGACGAATGGGGAACTTCTGAAGCTCGTCGCTTATGGCCGTCACGGGATCCGAATCTCCCACCTCACCTGTCGCCTCCAGCCCAGCGCCGCGCAGTGCCGAGAGCGAAGATTCGAGTCGCCGTCGTGCCGGTTCGATCGCATCGTCGAGGTCGCCGAGCGTCTGCTTGAGGCCAGAGGAGGCCAAGACCGGGCTGACCACACGCACATCGGGATGCTCGTCCCCCGCGGTCCGCCGAACCACGTCGACCACCGCCTCTACCCCTTCTCCCGCGATCTCCACCGCTGCCACGACAAGCACACGCCCGCCGCCGTTGCCGGCTGGCCCTGCTCTCAAATTCCCTTCCCGAGCCATGCCGTTAATGCCCGCGCATCGGGTCACGCAGCCGACGCGATGCATCCCGGAGTAAGCCGCGAATAAGCACGAGTCGCCTCTCCTTCCAGCAGCGCGGACAGTATTTGCCGCCGTGGCTCTCCTCGGTGGTTTCGAAAGCTCTCCCGCAGCTAGCGCAGCTCATAGTCATGGTCTCTTCTTCCACCGGGGGCAAGAGGGCGCGCGAGTCCGCCGGCCCGCGTGGGCCTGTCTGCCCTGCCTTTAGGCGCGAGCTGTTCTGCGGCCTCCGTGGGTACCACGGCCTGCTTCGGCCTCTGCCGGATCCCAGCGGGTGCTGAGCGCCGTGATCGCCTCCAGGACACCGATGATGATCA
The DNA here is from genome assembly GCA_035265665.1 of Solirubrobacterales bacterium. Taxonomy (GTDB): domain Bacteria; phylum Actinomycetota; class Thermoleophilia; order Solirubrobacterales; family 70-9; genus DASUPK01. The sequence goes on from DATFOK010000039.1 coordinate 14,598, forward strand.
TGAACCTGGTCGCGCCACCCTCATCGCTGAAGCCAAAGATGAATGGCGTCAGGATCAAGACTGCGGCGAGCAGCAGATCGGTCAGGAAATGCGTTCGCAACGGGATCAGCTTGACCAGCGAGTAACGCCACTGGGTCATTGCTCCCGCTGCCAGCATAACTACGCCGACGACGATGCAAATCGTCTGCGCGTCGTTGACGTCGCTGAAGCCGAAGAGCCACGGCGCGACGATGATCAGCACGGCCATCAGTGGTTCGAGCATGGCGTGCGTATTTAGAGAGACGGGACCGCGATCCATCGAGATTCCTCCATTTCAGACTGGTTCTTCCCTCCCTCAGTCCGCTCCCTGGCTGGCTAGAGCCTCTGATCGTCCTGGGGGTACCTTGACACCAAACTCGCTGGGAGTCGGCGCTGCGCATGGTTTACCCGCACCATCTCGAGCGCTAACCCAATGAGTGAGACGATTTGTTGGGAGCCGGGGTTAGATCGTGGCCTCGACGGGCTCAATCGGCCAGATCACGACGTCTTGACGCGCCGAGAAGTGAAGGACCGACTCACCCTCCAGGTCTATCCCCAACGCGGTCGTCATCGTGTTGAGGTCGACCTCCAGCTCAGCGGGCTGCAGCGGCCAGGGCGGGTGATGAATCTCCGCACGGCAGATCCGCCGCTGGCCATCCAGCGTGTAGAGGCAGTAGCGCTCGGCGAGGAAGTGGGCCAGGGTCCCGGGTTCCGCCGGATCAGGCTCGCCCGTCGGGTGATAGGCGGCCGCAAACTCGGCCGCGGGGCCATTACCTGAGACGCGGCGCGCCCGGTAGCGAATGCATCTCCCGCGGTCGGCGTCGACATCGATCTTCGACCTGAAGTACGGCAGCCGGTATGCCCGCCGGGCCGCGAAGACGGCTGCGCGGCTGTCCGCATCCAGGCTGAAGAAGTAAATCCCTGGCTTGCCCGCCACACGGACGTAGGTCCTGACATTGATCTCGGGGAAACTCGAGAGCAACGGCGGAGGCGGCGTGCCGCGAAGGCGCAGACCCCTGATCACGAACGGGCTGATGCCGAGCCAGGCTGAGCCGTCATAGATCTCGGGAGCGAGCTGCGGCGGCATCACCCGGCGTAAAAGCTCCGGCTCTACTCGCCAATGGGCGAATAGCAGATCGATCCAGGTCTGCCCCATAAACCAGGGCGATGAGGGCAGCGACCAGGGTCGGTGCGCGATCTCCGCGGGGATCTCACGCTGCCGCGCCGAGTAGGAGCCCTCCGGCAGGTGCCGGAGCAGGAACTCGCCCGCGCCTTGTACGGTCGAAGCGATCATCGGGGTTGCGCCTGGTCAATCGCCAGTCTGCGACCGGCGACGGGCATCTACCCGTAGCCGCTGCGAGTTAGGCGCTCGCGGAGTACCTCGGTTGTCCGTCCCTCTAGGCAGCAACCTGGAGCCGAGGAAGATCGGGAGCCGAGGAAGATGGCCGGCTGTCCAAGGCAGAGGTGTTGGCCGCTGGTAGCGTCGAACCAAATCGACGTGGAGGTCGCATTCACGGATTTTTTCCACGCGGCGAGTCGCGGTTAAGTCCTGCTCCTGACGCTCCCATTCAAAGGTCCAACAGTCGTTTAGGGGCGATTGCGGTGGGTAAATCGAACGCGCGCTCGTGACTGGGAGAGTCAGTCCCCGCCCGGAGCGTGAAATCGCACGTCGGACACTGATCGCCGGCCAGGGCCAATGGTGTCAGTGCCGAGATTCGAACCGAAGGGAGAACGCATGGAAGCCCGTACCCCTGCAGGCGGAGAGACCCGCGCGGTTGGGATGGCGCGCGTGAGGCGCTTTGCCACCGAGACCAAGGCGTCGTTCAAGACCACGGAGTTCTGGGCCATGGTCGGGGTCATCGCCGCGATTCTCGTCAGCGCTGCGGTGATCACCGGTGGGGACAGCGACGGCGACGAGTTCATCGCCCGCCAGGCGTGGCTCTACGTCGCCATCGTCGTCGGGGCCTACTTCATCAGTCGGGGCCTCGCCAAGTCCGGATCGAGGGAGCCTTATACCGAACGTCCCGATCGGGACAGCGACTGACAGGTGCATGCGTCCAGTGCGTCCGTGCCGCCTTCGGGCGGCGCGGAGGCCCTGGATCACGGCTCGCACAAGTTCGTATTGCTCCCCGCCTTTGTGCCATACACCAAATCCCCGGAGGATCCACATCATGTCTGTCGCCACCGAAAACTCAGCCGACGCCAATGCGATGCGAAGGTCCACGACGAGGCTGTCCATTTACCTCAACGACCATCTCGCCGGCTCGACGCTTGGCGTCGAACTGGTAAAGCGGGCGAGCTCGGAGAACCAGGGAACGCCGCTAGGCGATTACCTGGAAGCGCTCCGCCGCGAGATCGAGGAGGACCGGGCGACCCTTGTGCGGCTGATGGAGGAGCTCGGAGTTCGCCGCAAGCGCAGCAAGGTCAGCGCGGCCTGGATCGCCGAGAAGGTCGGCCGCCTGAAGCTCAACGGCCAGCTCACCGGCTACTCGCCGCTCAGCCCGCTGGTCGAGCTCGAATCGCTCCATCTGGGGATCAACGGCAAGCTCGACATGTGGAAGGCGCTGGGGCATAGCCTCCCACAGCGCGTGGAGGGCATCGACTTCGACCAGCTAGTCCGCCGCGCCAAGCGCCAAGCCGAGGAGCTGGAGCGACATCACCTCGAAGTGGCGGCCACCGCTCTTTCCTAAGAAAACGCGCACTTCCGGATGGATGCAAAGCCCGGGGTGCTGTCCGTTCTTCACCCGAGTGGCAACCCCGATTTTTCTCGCGCAGAGCCACCCGGCCCGTTCTACGGCCCAGCGCCCCTTGCGTATGTGGCTCGAGTCGCAAGATGACGACGGCAGCGGTAGTGGGAGCACTGGCGGCTCCGACGATCCGCCTGGCGACGACTAGAGCGAACTAAGGGCCGTGGCCGCGCGGTGAGTGGCCGGCGAGCAGCCGGTGGGATGCCCGTTGGTAATGGGGTCTGCCCCCGATCAGAAAGACGGAGATCAGGAAGCCGCCGAGGGCGAGAAAGGCATCGAGGCGGAAAGCCGCCTCGAGGCCCTTGACGAAGTCGCCGTCTCCCGACTCGATCAGCACGGTCGTGGTCAGCCCCAGGCCGACGGAGCCGCCGGCGATCTGGAACATGTAGACGATCGCTCCGGCGAGGCTGCGCTGCCCCTCCTCGACCGCGGTCACCCCGGCCGTAGTCGCCGTCGGGTAGAAGAGTCCGATCCCGAGACCCATCAGGGCCAAGCCGGGCACGATCGCGCCGTAGCTCTCCTCCGAGACGAAGGCCGCGATCAGTCCCGGGCCGATGGTGATGCAAAGAGAGCCCACGATCGCGAGCGGCTTCGGACCAAAGCGGTCATAGAGCCTGCCGGAGACGAATGAGATCGCCGCGAAGGTGGCCATCATCGGCAGCATCCCCAGACCCGCTTCGATCGGTGAGAAGTCGAGCGTCTTCAGCATGAACTGCGGCAGGTAGAGCATCGACGCGAAGAAGACGGCCGACATCAGCAGGATCGCGGTGCAGGAGTAGGCGAAGTCCCGGTTTCGCATCACCGACGCCGGGACCAGGGCGTGGGTCAGCGCGCGCCTCTCGGCGAAGAAGAAGAACACGAGCATCAGAACGAAGACGGCCAGAAGGCCGATGATCCGAGGGTCGCCCCAACCGAACTTGATCACCTCGTCGAAGGCGAGCAGCAGTGCCACCAGGCCCACGGAGATGCTGATGATTCCCGGATAGTCGATCTTCGTGTCCACCGGCTGCGGTCGCGGTTGATGGACCTCCCGCCAGGTGACCAGCACCGCGAACGCGGTCACCGGCAGGTTGAGAAAGAAGATCCAGCGCCAGCTCAGGGCGTCCGTGAGGACACCGCCGATCAGCGGCCCGGCCGCATTTCCGAGGCCCGCGGCGCCGAGAATCAGGCCGCCGGCCAGGCCTGCCCGCTCGTCGGGGAGGGCCGCGTATGTCATGCCAAGAATCGCCGGCCACATCAGGGCTCCGCCGATGCCCATCAGCACCCTGCTCGCGATCAGCCAGGCCTCGGTCGGGGCGATCCCGCCCGAGAACGACATGGTGGCGAAGATCGCCGAGCCGACGAAGAAGGCGCGGCGGCGACCGAAGAGATCGGCCAGCCGCCCACCGGTGACGATCAGCACGCCGAAGGTGAGGGCATAGGCGTTGACCACCCATTGGGCGGTGGAGACGTCCGTCTTGAAGTCCTCCTCGATCTGCGGGATCGCGACGTTGATCGCCGAGAAGTCGTTGGCGATCACGAAGACCGCGATCCCCATCGCGATCAGGGCGAGCCAGGTGCCGCGCTCGATCGGCTTCATCCGGCCGCGGGCTGCGCCTCCGGGAGCACGAACGAGTTGGTCGCCGCGTCGGAGCCCTCCTCGGCGATCTCGGGGTAGCGGAGCCCCACCAGCAGCGCGACGTCGAAGACCTCCTGGACCAGCTCCTCGAAGCGCAGGAAGCCGACGATCTGGCCGCTCTGCGGGTTGACCGCCCAGACCCCGGAGAGCCGCTCGTCGAGACGCTCCATCAGCGGCAGGCCGCCGAAGGTGGCGGTCTCCCTCACTTGGGAGAGCCCGACGAAGGCGAGGCCGCCCGCGAACAGCAGCCCGCGGGTGAAGCCGGGAAGCTCGGCGACCGTCTCCACCGTCCCCGCATCGAGGTCCGCGACCGAGATCGTCCCCTTGCCGGACTCGAGCACCCAGAGGCGGTCCTCGAACCAGCGGGGCGAGTGGGGCATCGAGAGGTCGCGGAGCACGGTCTCGCCTGTTTCGACATCGATCAGGATTCCCCCGCTCACCTTGTTCTCCCGCCAGCCGCCCGGCGCGTCGGTCTCGCCGAGCGCCGTGACATAACGAGGCTCGTCGTCGATCACGCAGAGCCCGTTCAGGTGGCAGCGGTCCTCGGAGGTGAGCTGTGAGATGAAGGGCGGCTTCCAGCGCGGGATGAAGCTGTGCTCGGCATCAAGCGTCGCGAGGCAGGAGAAGTTCGTCGCCACGAGCCATAGCTCGCCCTGCGCGAAGGCGATCTCGTGGATGCGGATGTCCCCGGTGAAGTGCTTGTTGCGAGGCAGGAAGCAGCCGTCGTGCTTGCCCCTCGGCTCGACCTTCGGCGCGACCGCAGGGAAGTTCCGGTAGTCGAGCACCTCGGCCCGCGTCCCGACCGCGATGCGCCCGGGAGCGACGGCGAGGCCCATGGGGCGCGGGAAGTTGCGGAAGTGAGTGTTGAGCTGGCCGCTGTCGTAGCGCGCGCAGATCAGCTTGCCGGTCTGGTAGGTCGAGACGAGCATGGAGCTCCCGAGCTGGTTGAGGAACTCCGGAAAGCTCTGCGTGTAGACGCTGCGGAGCGGGGAGTCCGCCGGCGCCGACCACTTCGCTGTTCGCGGAGGGCGGCTCGGGCGGGCGAGCAGCTCACGGGAGCGCTCGGCCAGCTTCTCGATCCGCGGCAGCAGCTCCCGCAGCTCCGGCGGGACCTCACCCGCGCCGTCGCCATCCGAGACTGCGAGCTGGTCCCGCAACGAGCGCAGCGGCCGCGTGACCTCCTCGGAGGCCTCAATCGCGACGAACTCGCAGATGCGCTCGAGCTCCCGCATCGGGTCGTTGAGCAGGGCCTTGAAGTCGGTCACGCACCAACGCTCGGGCGGCAGCCCCTCGAGGTCGTCGAGCAGCGTGCCCGTGAGCCGCAGCCATTGCGCGGTGACGATCTCCGGCAGCGGCCGGCCCGCCAGGTCTCGCCAGCCGGGCACCAGCGGCAGCGACCAGGGCGGCCCGGGCCAGTCCGGGAGCTGGGAATAGCTGACGCGCCTGCCACCCTCCCACGCTCGCAGCATCGCGGGAACGGTCTCTGATGGGTCGCGATGGATGTAGACGAACTTGGAATCAGGGGAGACGGCCGCAAGGAAGGGGACCCGCAGGGCGTTCCGCGGCTGTCCGTCGACCCAGCGAAGCCCTGTCGCGTCGAGGCCGGGCCTGTTGCCATCGCTGTCCGTGAGGCCGCCCTTGAGGCGCCCGCGAAGCTCCTCGACCGCGCGGGCCTCGACGTCCGCGCCGGTCAGCCGGTTGCTGCTCCACTCGCGGTTCTCCGGCTCGAACTCGAAGATGCCCTCGAGAATGGGGCCCTGAGCGCTGAAGACGCCCGGCGCGCGAGCGAGCGAGCGGAACAGCGCAGTCCCTCCCGATCGCGGCGGGGCGACGATGAATACCGGCCGTTCGATCACGGCGCGCAGTCTGTCATTTGACAGCCGCCATGAGCGGGTGATCCAATCGCAATTCGTCCACGCACTGATGCGAGGGGGCCCCGGACGCGAAGCGGAGGAGCCACCCGATTAAGGATGGGGAGAGGAGCCGCCAACCGCCGGCTGTCAGCGCCGCTTCCGTTCGCGGCGATGGTGCTCTGCGTGATCTCGGGTATCCTCGCGCTCGACCACTACGCGACGGCCGATGAACAGCTCCTGCTCGGCGCCGCGACCTGGCTGATCCTGATCGCCTCCTGCCTCCCGCTCGGTCGTGAGAACCGCGTCCGGGTGCTGCTCGTGGTCGTCATCGCGAGTTGCGCGGAGGTGCTCGGCTCGATCGTGTCCGGCGCCTACACCTACCGGCTCGAGAACCTGCCGGCGTTCGTGCCGCCGGGCCACGGGATCGTCTTCCTCGCGGGGCTCGGCATTAGCCAGTCAGCAGCGGTGCGGCGGCATCCGCGGGTCTTTGTGGCGGGCGTGATCGGGATCGTGGTTGCCTGGGCGATCGCAGGTTTGCTGCTGCTCGGCCGCACGGACGTGCTCGGCGCGATCACGGGCGTGGCCCTGATCTACGTTCTACTCCGGGGTCGGACGGCGACGCTCTACGCCGGGGTCTTCCTCGTCGTGGCCTTCCTGGAGATCTACGGCACCTCGATCGGCGCCTGGCACTGGGCCGCGACCACGCCCGAGGCGCCAGTGCCCGCCGGCAACCCGCCGAGCGGCATCGCGGGGGTGTACGTGCTCTTCGACATCGCGGCGCTTGCCTTGGCGCCGAGGCTGCTAGTCCTCATCGATCGGTTGCGAGGGCCGCTCAGCCAGCACGCTGCCCGCAGCACCGCCCTGAAGCTTCGGTACGCGATCCAACTCAATAGATAGGGCGCGGCCGGCACAGCGGGGGCACTTCCGGGGCGAGGTGAGTGGGTTGCGGTCGAACAGCGTCAGGCCACAACTCGGGCATCTCAGGTAGGTCATGCCGCTCTCCTTCACAGCGCTTCCGGTTAGTGGGACGGCCGGGCGTTGACCCGGTCGCCTGCCTCCTCCCCCTAAGCCGCGCGCTGTGCAAGGGCGATCGCCGACTGGCTGGGCATACCCGCGATCGCGAGGGGCGGAACCAGCGTTAATCGGTAATCAGCCGAAGATCGTCTCGCGCGTACCCAGCGCCGCGAGAACGCGCTCGGCGACGGCCTCCCCGGTGAACCCGACCTCCTCGCGGAGCAGGGCGGGCTTGCCGTGGGTGACGTAGCGGTCCGGGAGCCCGACGCGGAGGATGCGGGCCCGTTCGGTGCCGTCGGCGAAGGCGTCCTCGGCATGCTCGAGCACGGCCGAGCCGAAGCCGCCGGGGAGCACGTTCTCCTCGACCGTCACCACGAGGTCGTGGTCCGAGGCGAGCCGCTCGACCAAACCGCCGTCGAGTGGCTTGGCGAAGCGGGCGTCCGCGACCGTCGGCTCGAGGCCCTTGTTGCGAAGGATCTCCGCCGCGTTCAGCGCCACCTGGACGCCGTAGCCGTAGCCGAGCAGCGCGATCCGCTCGCCCGGCAGCAGGTACTCGCCCTTGCCGATCTCGATCTCCTTGGGCGCGTCGGGCATCGGCGCGCCCTCGGCCGCACCGCGCGGGTAGCGGAAGGCGATCGGGCCGTCGTCGTAGGTGAGCGCCGTGCGCAGCATGTGGACGAGCATCGCCTCGTCGCGAGGTGCCATCACCACCACGTTGGGCAGTGGGCGGAAGTAGGAGACATCGATGAAGCCGTGATGGGTCGGACCGTCGTCGCCGACCAGGCCCGCTCTATCCATCGCGAACACCACATTCAGCTTCTGCAGGCAAACATCATGGACGAGTTGATCGAAGGCGCGTTGGAGGAAGGTCGAGTAGATCGCGCACACCGGCTTCGCGCCCTGGATTGCCAGACCAGCGGCGAACAGGACCGCGTCCTGCTCGGCGATCCCGACGTCGTAGTACTGCTCCGGCAGCGCCTCGCAGAGCTTGTTGAGCCCGGTGCCGCCCGCCATCGCGGCCGTGATGCCGATCACCCGCGGATCCCGCCTGCCCTCCTCGACCAGAGCGTCGGCGAAGACCGCGGTGTACTGGGGCGGGGACTGGGGCGGCGGCTTCTCGAGCTTCTCGATCTTCTCGGGCGAGTCGCTCTCGCTCACCGGGATGACCGGCTTCTTGGGAGCCTCCTTGCGGTCGATGATGCTGCCGGGCTTGGCCGCGTGCCACTTCTCCATCCCGACCAGGCCGCCCTCCTCGGCGGGCTCGAAGCCCTTGCCCTTGACCGTCTGGATATGGACGACGACGGGCCGGCCGGCGTCGAACCCCTTTCGCAGCGCGGCGCGAAGCTCCGCGACGTCGTGGCCGTCGATCGGGCCCATGTAGGCAAGGTCGAGCTCCTCGAAGAAGAGTCCCGGTGCAAAGTAGGCCTTGATTGCCGCCTTCAGCTCGGGGCCGAGCCTGTCGATCCGGCGGCCGAGTCCGAGCGGCAGCTGGGTGAGGCGCTCCTCGGTGGTGGAGCGGGCCTGGTAGAGGCGCTTGTTGAGGCGCGCGCGCTGGAAGTAGCGGGACATCGCCCCCACGTTCGGCGAGATCGACATGCCGTTGTCGTTGACGACGATCACCATCGGCGTCTGCAGGCCGCCCGCGTGATGGAGCGCCTCGTAGGCGACGCCCCCGGTGAGGGCGCCGTCACCGATCACCGCGATGACCTTGCCGTCCTCGCCGATCCCCTTGCGCATCGCCTCCTTCAGGCCGACCGCGTAGCCGATCGAGGTCGAGGCGTGACCCGCGCCCATGATGTCGTGCTCGGACTCGAAGATCGAGCAGAACGGCGCCAGGCCCTCGTACTGGCGGATCGTGTCCAGCCGGTCCCGCCGGCCGGTCAGCACCTTGTGCGGATAGGCCTGGTGGCCGACGTCCCAGAGAATCTTGTCCTTGGGGGAGTCGAGGAGGCTGTGCAGCGCGACCGCGAGCTCGCAAGTCCCGAGGTTGGCGCCGAAGTGGCCGCCGATCTCGCCGATCGTGTCGATGATCAGTTCACGCGTCTCCTGCGCAACCCGCTGGAGCTGCTCGTCGGAGAGCTGCTTGAGGTCGTCCGGCGAATCGATCTCCTCGAGCAGCCGCGCCTCGGCTTGATTCGAATCGCTCTCGTTCTTCGGCATCAGGTGTGTCGGGTGTGGATGAAGTCGGTTATCCGGATCAAGTCGTCTGTGCGGGGCCGTGCCCCCTCGAGCGCCGTACGAGCGTTCCGGTGAGACTCGGAGGCTAGCTCGCGCGCTTTCTCGAGGCCATAAGCGCTCACGTAGGTCAGCTTTCCGTGCCTCTCGTCGCTGCCGCTCGGCTTGCCGAGCTCCTCGTCCGAGCCCGTCACGTCGAGGATGTCGTCGACGATCTGGAACAGCACTCCGAGCTCATCGGCGAAACGCCGATACGGGATTGTCTCACCTTCGGGCACCTCGCCGAGGGTCAGGACCACACCCACGCTGGCGGCGATCAGACGGCCGGTCTTGAGCGCATGCATCTCCCGCAGGCGCGAGGCGTTCAGGTTGACCGCCGCTTCCCAGTCGCCCTGCGCCGCGGCGTCGAACTCCGTGACGTCGATGTACTGGCCGCCCACCATGCCCCCCACCCCGGCGGCCGTGATCAGCTCCCTGAGCGCCGCGAGCACCGCAGCTGGGTGGCCGGTCTGCTCGTCGGTGAACAGGCGGATCGCCTCCGCGAAGAGGGCGTCGCCGGCGAGGATCGCGATGTTCTCCCCGAACTTGACGTGGGCTGTCGGCATCCCGCGCCGCAGCTCGTCGTCGTCCATCGCCGGCAAATCGTCGTGGATCAGCGAGTACGTGTGAATCAGCTCGAGCGCCGCCGCCGCCGGGAGCACCCGCTCGGGGTCGAGACCGATCGAGCGGGCGGTGGCGAGGGCGAGGACCGGGCGGATCCGCTTCCCCCCCGCCAGCAGCGAGTAGCGCATCGCCTCCTCAAGGCCCTCGGTGGGGGGGATCTGGGAGAACCGAAGCCCTTCCAGATAGTCCTCGACCTGCTCACGCAGGTCGTCGGGGTACTCGGCCATGGCCTCCTTCAGGGCGACTTCGTATCCGTCGCGGCCCTCAGCGCGGTCTCCACCGCCCTCCCCGCCGCCGCCGCGGATTCGGAAGCCTCGCGCACCAGCTCGGCTGCGCGTTCCTTGTCCGGACCGGCTTCGAGTTCCTGCGCTATCCGCTGCAGTCGCGCCGTTATCGCTTCCAGGTCCGGACTCCGGGCCTCCATCGCCGTCACGGTAGTTGATCGGGCGCGCCCACTGGTCGGAGACCCTTCGCGTCAGCTCGACCTCCAATACCTCCGGAGTCCTTTTCCTCGGCATCGGACCCGACATCCTCCTCCTCATCCCGCGGGCAGCATGCAATTTCCCGGCCCCATGTTCATCAGCACTTGTGTGCAAAGAGCGGCGGAGAACTACGGATATGCCCTCAGATAGGGAGCAGCACGGGCACGCCCGCTATCGAGTGCGCCGTCGCTGCCGCTGAATTCCAGCCTCCGGCACCGGCTCCTGCCGGTGCAAGCCGTCAGTCGACGACGCCCCGCTCTTCCAGTGCCGCCCCGAGCACGCCGTTGACGAACCCCGGAGCATCCGCGCCGCAGTACTGCTTGGCAAGCTCGACCGCCTCGTCGATCGCCACCTCGACGGGGACATCGTCGACGTGCAGTGCCTCATAGAGTGCCGTCCGCATGATGCTCCGCTCGAGCGGGGCAATCCGCTCGAGCGACCAGTTCTGGGAGTGGCGGGCGATCAGATCGTCGAGCTCGTCGCGATTGGCCGCGACCTCCTCCGCCACCTGGCGCGTGAACGGCTTGGCCTCCACGAGCAGCTCACCGAGTGGCCTGCCGGTCACCTCGTGCTGGTAGAGGGCAAACACTGCTTCTCTTCGCTGGTCCGATCGCCTCATCGGACCCGAACCCTACGCCCGCGAGACGTACTCGCCGCTGCGGGTATCGACCCTGACCTTCTCGCCTCGCTCGATGAAGAGCGGGACCTGGATAGTGACGCCCGTCTCCAGGGTCGCCGGCTTTGTCCCGCCGCCCGAGGCGGTGTCGCCCTTCAGTCCCGGATCGGTCTGGGTCACGGTCAGGTCGACCGCGCTCGCCGGCTGGGCCCCAGCCGGCCGCTCGTCGACGTAGAGCAGGTCGACGTCGGAGTTGGGCGGGACCCAGCGAAGCGCGTCCCCGACGATCGACTTCGGGATCTCCACCTGGTCGTAGCTCTGGTTGTCCATGAATACCGCGGCGTCGCCCGAGTCGTAGAGGAACTGCATCTTGCGGGTCTCGGTGCGCACCGGCCGGAACTTCTCGCCGGCCTTGAAGGTCTTGTCGATTACGGCGCCGTCGCCGACCCGCTTCAGCTTCGAGCGCACGAAGGCGCCGCCCTTGCCGGGCTTCACGTGCTGGAACTCGACGATCCGGAAGACCGTCCCGTCGACGTCGATGTGCGTCCCGTTCTTGAACTGGTTGGTCGAAATCACAGGTAGCGAAGGCTAACCACACCCTTCGCTTGCCCGCCCTGCGGGAGCCGTCTAGCCGCCGCTGACCGAAAAGACGGTCATCGGGAGCGCGAAGCGCTCATGAATCCGATCGAGCAGGCCCTTCTCCTGCCAACCGGCCTTCTCACCGGCGCGCAGTGCGATCAGCAGATGATCGGGCCTGAAGTCCCGCACCCCGTCGCCGATTGCTTCAAGCGGATCATCACTTCCGACCTCGCCTTTTGCCTCGGACCCGACTTCTTCCAGCTGACCGAGCACGGCCTGCAGCCGCTGATCCGCCCGTTCACGGGCCCGATCGGTCGCTGACGAGAGCCATTCGAACCGTCCAGGCAGAGTCGGGGTGATGACGAGGATCTCCTCGGAGGCGTCGATCAACTCGCGCACCCCGAATGGAAGCTCCTTGACGTGCGAGGCGGCCTCGCCGGCCGCGACCAGGAGCTTCGCGCTCATTCCGAGGACCCTACCCTGCCGGGTCGAGAAAGTTGAGCAGCATCCCGGAGCGATCGAGCCTCGCAACCAGAGAAATCCGCGGCCCGCGCCCCGGGGAGAAGGTCAGGGCGCGGGCCGCCTGGAACGGTGCGGGTCGCAGGGAGGGGGAACCCATTTACACGGACCCGAGCCGCCTGGTCAGTGCCCGTATGCCCCAGCTGGCGCTAACCGCGGACGGGCCTGTGACCATGGACCAAGGGTCGCTGACGATTCGAGCTCGGGCAATGGGCCTTTACCCCCATCTGACTCGAGCGGATCGAGCGAGCCGGATCAGCGCGAGCGATCGGCGCCGACAAGACTCAGGAACTCCTGCCGGGTTCGAGCGTCTTCCTTGACGAGCCCGCGCAACGCGGAGGTGACCGTCAATGACCCGGGCTTCTGTGCGCCGCGCAGCGACATGCAGAGGTGCTCGGCCTCGACGATCACGCCGACGCCGCGGGGATCTAGGTTTCTCTCGAGCCAGTCGGCGACCTGCGTCGTCAGGCGCTCCTGCACCTGAAGGTCACGGGCGAAGAGATCAACGACCCGTCCGAGCTTGGAGAGGCCGACGAGGCGATCGGCGGGGAGATAGGCAACGTGTGCGATGCCATGGAAGGGCAGGAGATGGTGAGCGCAGAGAGACTGGAAGGGGATGTCCCGAACCAGGATCAGCTCGTCGTAGCCCTCGTCGTTCGGGAACGTCGTCGCGTTGAACGGCGTCGGGGTGAGGAGCTCGGCGTAGGCCTGCGCCACTCGCCGTGGTGTCTCGCGCAGGTGCTCGGAGTCGATGTCGGCTCCGAGGGCTCGGAGCAGGTCGGCTGCAGCCTGCTCGGCCGCGGGCAGATCCACGCCCCCGTCGATCAGTTCGAAGGGATGCGGGTCCGGGCGATGCCCGTTCGTCTCGGGCCTCATGAGCAGCCGGCCTCCTGGCCGACAAGCTCCTCGAGGGCCACATCGGGGTCGATCAGGCGCCTGCGGTCGACCCTCTCCTCGGATCGGATCAGGTCGCGGACCTGTTCGTTGACGTCCCAGACGTTCATGTTCATACCGGCCACGACCCGTTCGTCCTGGAGCCAGAATGCGATGAACTCCAGCGCGGCCACGTCACCGCGGAAGACGACCTCGTCCCAGTCGAGCGCGTATCCGCCGTACTCCATCCCGGTCTCGTACTGGTCGGAGAAGAAGTAGGGGATTTCGTCGTAGCTGACCTCCTGACCGAGCATCGACCTGGCGGCAGCCGGGCCTTGGTTGAGCGCATTGGCCCAGTGCTCGATCCGCAGATGGCGCTCGTACAGCGGATGACGGGCGTTGGCGATGTCGCCGGCGGCGTAGACGCCGGGCAGGCTGGTCTGGAGGCTCTCGTCGACCAGGATCCCGTTATCGACGCGGAGGCCCGCAGTCTCCAGCAGCCCGACTCGCGGCATGACGCCGATGCCGACCACGACGAAGGAAGTCTCGATCTCTGCCCCATCGCTCGTGATCACCCGCTCGACGGCGTCAGAGCCCTCGAAGCGCTCCACGGTCGTCTCCGGAATGAACTCGACCCCGTGATCGCGGTGGATGTCGCGGTAGATCGTCCCGACCTCGGGCCCGAGGACCCGCTCGAGGGGCAGCGAGGACATCTCGAGCATCGTCACCTCCGAGCCCTTCTGCCTTGCCGAAGCGGCGACCTCGGCCCCGATCCAACCCGAGCCGACGACGGCAAGACGCTCGCCGGAGCTGATGCGCTTGGCGATCCGCTCGGAGTCGCCCACGGTGCGGAGGTAGTGGACCCCGTCGAGGTTTGCCCCTGGGACGTCGAGTCGCCGGGGAACCGCACCCGTGGTTAGGAGGAGCCGATCGAACCCCTGGCGCCGGTCGCCCTCGAGGAGAAGCTCATTCAAACCCGGCTCGATTCCCGTGACCCGCGTCGAGGTCCAGAGCTCAATGTCGTTCTCGGCGTAGAACCCCCGCTCGTGAACAAACGGCTTCTCCTCGGTCTCGGCGCGGAGGTACTCCTTCGAGAGGGGCGGTCGCTCGTAGGGTCGCTCGGGCTCCTCACCGATCAGGATGAGGCGGCCGTCGAAGCCTTCTTCACGTAGCGTCTCAGCCGCCTTGGCCCCGGCCAAGCCGGCGCCGACGATGACGAAGGTCTGCCCGTGTGCATTCATTACTTCTCCTTGGCTCGAGTGCGGCGCGGATTGGCCGACACTCTCTCCGCGTCGAACCAGACCTCGTTCTTACCTCCGCCCCAGATTCCCTCCCAGGACGTCGACTCGGCCGATGCCAAGGAAACTCGAGAAGGCCTCACGGGTAGACGATCTTCGGGATGGGTGCTCTACGCGGCGCTAGCCGGAGGGAGACCTGGAGCGCCCAGAGGCGCTCGGCGTTCTGCCCCGCCGGTCCCATCCCTGTCTCCTGCGACGCTTCGGGAGGCGGCCGGGAGAACCGGCCGCCTCCCTGGAGTCGTGCTAGCCGACGCGGGCGTGGCCACCGGTTCCGCGGGCAGAAGCTCCACCGATTCCGCTGGTCGGTGAATCGTCGGTTCCGCGGCCATGCAAAACGGTGGCTCCGCGGTCGGACGAGTCACCCGAATAGACACCGGCGAGACGGAAAAGCGTCAGGGCACCAAGCAGGAGCCCGAAATCGCGCAATGCGATATCGCCGTAACCGCCAACCAGCAGGAGGCTGACGATGATCCCTGCCAGCCAGCCGGCAACGAGTAGACCACCGAACCGGGGCGTCACCAAAACGATGAGCCCGGCGAGGATCTCCACTGCGCCGACGATGTACATAGCGTCCTGGGCGCTTCCCGGGATGATGTCGTTGAACTCGCTGGCCAGATACATGGGCCAGCTGTCATTCATCACCTCGAAGAACTTGTCGAGTCCCATGAGAATCGGGAGGACGACGAAACCGATCCGGAGCAGCGTGAAGGCCTGGTTGACCGGATCGCTGCGCAGTCGGTCCATCGTCGGGAATGGGGTGGGCCGCATAAAGGCGGCAATTGTGCTCATAGATTGCTCCTTTCATAGGGGCATAGACCGCCTTTGGTCCCGGACACTCGTCTTAATGCTTTGGTCGCAGGTGACGGTTACCGAGTTAGCGACCGACCGCGACCATGCCTTACTCCGATCGCTTTCAGCTCACCGACGTAAGAACTGCCCTGGCCCGGCCGCTAATGGACCCGATGCCTGATCCTCTATGTATCGACTGCCCGACCGGTGAGCCCGGTGCACGGAGAGCGCGCAGCGCCAGGTGGGTGCAACCACCCATGGCTTCTGCTGCCTCTGAGTCCCAATCTGTAGAGATAGGTTGGATCGACTCGGAAAGGACTAGCCCAATGGCTGCCCAGGAAATGCTTCAGCCTCGCCACATTGAGCGGCTACTTGGGCCGATCGACGACCAAGTGAGCTGTGATCAGTGCTTCGACCTGCTCGACGAGTACGTCGAGCTTGAGCTTGCCGGCTCGGATGCCAACGCACGCCTCCCGGGGTTGCGCACTCACCTCGAGGGCTGCCCCGCCTGCAAAGAGGACTATGAGAGCCTGCGCGCGCTGGTAGTCGCCGAGGGCCCGGGGCGCGAGTAACAGGGAGCAAGGCCGTCGCCGCGACCGCCCCCGCAGCTCGGCGAGACGGCTATGCCGCGATTCGCGATTACGCCGTAATCGGCGACGGGCGAACTGCGGCCTTGGTGGCCGCCGATGGATCGATCGACTGGCTCTGCCTTCCAGACCTTGATTCGGGCAGCGTCTTCGGAGCGATCCTCGACCCGCAGCGCGGCGGTGCTTTTCGCCTCGAACCGATCGAGCCCTTCTCCGCCGAGCGCCGATACCTGGAAGACAGCAACCTGCTCGAGACCACCTACAGGACGAGTCGGGGCACGGTCCGCGTCACCGACGCCATGCCGCTGCCGCTGAGCGGCCTTGCTCCGACCCGCGAGCTCGTTCGCTCGATTGAGGGTCTCTCCGGCGAGGTTGCCATCCGCTGGAGCGTCGAGCCTCGCTTCGGCTACGGCCAGGGTCGGACCCATATCGGGCGTCGTCTAGGAGTCCCCGTCGCCGATGCCGGGCCCGAGGCCATGGCCGTACTCAGCTTCGAGGCCGGCGAGCCGCAGGGCAGCGCTGACGCGATCGAGGGTCAGTTCACCGCGCAGCCCGGCGTCCAGGCTCTCTTGGCGTTGAGCATGGCCCATGGCGACCCGCTCGTCTTCTCGCCGCGGAGCGCCATCGAGCGGCGCACTGCAGAAACTCTTGACTACTGGCGCAGGTGGTCGAGGGAGCGCAGCTACGAAGGTCCGTGGCGCGAGGCGGTGGTGCGCAGCGCACTTGCCCTGAAGCTGTTGATTCATGCCCCTTCGGGGGCGATCGCCGCCGCGGCGACCACCTCCTTGCCCGAAGAGCTTGGCGGGGTACGCAACTGGGACTATCGATACTCCTGGATTCGGGACAGCTCTGCGACCCTCGACGCCCTGCTCAGCCTCGGATGCCCCAGCGAGGGCGAAGCATTCTTCTGGTGGCTGCTCCACGCCTCCCAGCTCACCCATCCGCAGGTGAACGTCCTCTACCGGCTCGATGGGCGTGCCGGACTGCCCGAGTCCGAGCTCGATCTATCCGGATACCAGGGTTCGCGCCCAGTGCGAATTGGCAACGCGGCCGCCCCGCAACGCCAACTCGACGTCTACGGGCATCTGCTGCAGACGGCGTGGCTGTTCGTCGAGGCCGGGGGCGTACTGAGCGCTGACACCTCGTCGCGGCTGGCCTCGACGGCCGACCTCGTCTGCTCGATTTGGAGCGACGAGGACTCTGGGATCTGGGAGGTCCGAGGACTCACACGGCACTTCACCCAGTCAAAGATGATGTGCTGGGTAGCGCTCGAACGCGCCTGCCGCCTCGCGGCTGACGGCCACATTCCGGCCAAGAACGCCTCGCACTGGCTCGCGCAGGCGACTGCAATCCGCCGATTCCTCTCCGATTGGTGCTGGTCTTCCGAGCGCGACAGCTACATGCGGTTCCCCGGCGCCTCGGAGACAGACGCCGGCATCCTCCTGCCGACACTCATTGGCTACGGGGCAGGCGAGGAGCGGGAGCGGCTGCTGTCGACGGTCCGGAACATTCGCGCCGAGCTCGGCAGCGGCCTCCATCTCCATCGCTACCGAGGCGAGGATGGTCTTCCCGGACAGGAGGGAGCCTTTCTGGCTTGCTCTTTCTGGCTCGTCGACGCGCTGGGGCGGCTGGGTGAGATTGAGGAAGCCAGCGAGTTGATGGAGGGGCTCCTTGCTCACAGCAACGACGTCGGGCTGTATTCCGAGGAGATCGACCCCGCGAGCGGAGCGTTTCTCGGCAACTTCCCCCAGGGTCTCGTCCACCTGGCCCTGATCAACGCGGCTGTCACTCTGCAGGGGGAATCGCACTGATGGTCTCGCTACCGGGTGCGCTGGCGGGTGGCTTCATCGGAACCCTGGTTCTGACAACCGGACTGCGGGCGGCCACGGAGCTCCGACTGACACGGATTGATCTGCCCTTCCTCTTGGGCACCGTGTTCACCGCTGACCGCACTCGCGCCCGCGCCGCCGGCTATGCCCTTCACTTCCTCTTTGGCTTGCTGTTCGCCAGCGCCTACTACCTGATCTTCGCCGCGCTCGATCAGGCCAGCTGGTGGCTCGGCTCTCTGCTAGGGGTGGCCCACGCTCTCTTCGCCGCCACGGCTTTGGTCAGTGTTCTCCTCCCCCTGGTCCACCCGAGAATGGGCACGCAGTTCAGTGCCGCCGATTCCGCTCCCCTTCTGGAGCCACCCGGCTTCATGCTGCTCAACTATGGGGCGAGCACTCCGATCGCGATGCTGGTCACGCACGTCGTCTACGGCGCAATCGTCGGCGCCGCAGCTGCTGCCTGAGGTGAGCGATGTCGTTCACCTCTGTCTTAGCTCGTAAGACCGCTCAGCGAACGGGCGCTAACCGGTCTAGAGGAACTTCGCCAGCAGCGCCCGCGACTCGTCGAGCTGCGTCGCCGGACCCGGCAACGGCACCCTCACCCTCGTCTACGCGGCCCGCGACAACGAGCACAACGACGCCGTCGTTCTCGCGACCGTCCTGCGCCGCGGATTGAGACAGCCGCGTGCTTCTGATGACTAAGGACCCGCCCCCGCTTGATCCCGTAGCGCGTCAGATCGACACGGTTTCGCAGGATGCTGCGTGATCGTCGATTTTCGAAACATCCCGCCGTGCCGAGGCGTGGAACGATGCGACCCATGGCGACGGAGTCAGAGACGCAGCGCCTGCGGCTGGGGGCAACGCTGCGGCAGGAGGACCGGGTGCTGCCGCTGGAGCTCTTCTTCGACCTGGTTTTCGTCCTGGCGCTCACGCAGTGCACGACGCTGATGTCGGACAACCCGACCTGGGAGGGCCTTGGCCAGGGCATGCTCGTCCTCGCGCTGCTCTGGTGGTCCTGGGTTGCGTATGCGTGGCTGACCAGCCTCGTCAACCCGGAGGAGGGGGGCGTCCGGATTGCGCTGTTCGCCGCGATGGCGAGCTTCCTGATCGCCGCGATCTGCGTGCCCGAAGCCTTCGGCAGCCTGGCGACCGAGTTCGCCATCGCCTACGGCGCGGTGCGTTTCGCGCAGATCTTCCTAATGGCGATCGCCGGCCGCGACGACCCCAGTCTCCGGCGCTCGGTGACCGGCCTTGGGATCGGGACGGCGATCGGCGTCACCCTTCTCATCGCCGGGTCGTTCCTCGACCCTGGCCTCCAGGCCGCGGTCTGGGGGCTGGCGCTCGTCCTGGACATGAGCGAGCCCTACTTCTTCGGCGCCGAGGGCTGGCGCCTGGTACCCGGACACTTTGCGGAGCGGCATGGCCTGATCGTGATCATCGCTCTCGGCGAGTCGATCGTCGCCATCGGAGTCGGCGCCGGAACCGAGCTCACCTGGGGAATCGCCGCCGCGGCGGCGCTGGGGATCGGATTGGCAGCGGCGCTGTGGTGGACCTACTTCGACATCGTCGC
>DATFOK010000040.1:0-6372 GCA_035265665.1 Solirubrobacterales bacterium
GTTCCATTCAGGGTTCCAATCTGCACGAAACTCGGGACAACTCAGAGCAACTGAAACCGCATGGGAATGCGGAAAAGCAAGTCCACGGCACCCCCGGACACTAGTAGCGCATCCCGCTGGGGGCGGGAAGGCCGCTGGTTCAAATCCAGTCGCCCCGACTGGCCAGAACCGCCGCATTAGCGGCGGTTCTGTGCGTTACGGCTTAGCGCCAAGGCTCGCGGCGGGGAACAAACGGGGAACAACTTCCGTTCCCGAGGACACCGCCGTGCTTGTCGATCGCCGGGTAGCTTCCAGAGAGTGAGCGACCCCCTGCGGATCGCGGTTGTCCTCGGCCTCGTCGGCAGCAACGCGTTCTTCGTGGTCGGCGAGTACGCGGTGCTGACCGCGCGCCGCGGGCTGCTCGCGGCGCGGGCCGAGGCCGGCAGCAGGCGCGCGGCCGCCGCGCTGCGACTGATGGACGACCCGGTTCGGGTGATCTCCACGGTCCAGGTCGGGATCACCGCGGTGGGCATCCTCACCGGCGCGATCGGCGAGCCGCTCGTCCGCGATCTGCTCGGGGAGGGCGTTCCAGGCTGGCTGGGATTCCTGATTGCGTTCCTCGTCGTGACCTACCTGAGCGTGGTGCTCGGGGAGCTCGTCCCGAAGGCGCTCACGCTGGAGCATGCTGAGTCGCTGGCGATGCTGGTCGCGCGCCCGATCGAGCTGATCGGCCGGCTCTGGAGCCCCGCCGTCTGGGTGCTGGAGGGATCGGCCCGCGCAGCGCTGCGGCCCTTCGGCGTGCGCGAAGTGACCGCCGGCGGATCGATTCGCAGCGCCGAGGAGCTGACCGCGCTGGTCGACGAGGCGGAGGCGGCCGGGGTGATCCCGCGCGCCCAGGAGGAGCTGCTCTACAAGGTGTTCGAGTTCGCAGGCCGCGAGGCGCGCGATGTGATGGTCCCGGCGGCGGAGGTGGCCTGGCTCGACTCCGCCCTCACCCCGGGCGATGCGCTGGATCGGCTCGCTGCTACCCATCATCGCCGCCTGCCCGTTGGCGACGGTTCGCTGGATCGGCCGGTCGGCACCGTGCATGCCCACGAGGTGCTGAAGGCCGCACGCGAGGGTCGCGCGATCACCGTTAGAGAGCTTGCCGAGCCGGCCCCGATCGTCCCGGCGACTAAGGACCTCGGTGCGCTTCTGCGCGAGCTTCGAGAGAGGCGACGCCAGATCGCGATCGTCGTCGGCGAATATGGGACCATCAGCGGGATCGTCGCGATCGAGGACATCCTCGAGGAACTCGTCGGGGATATCCAGGACGAGTACGAGCTCCCGGACGCCACACTCCGCTGGACCGCCGAGCGCACGGTTATCGCCGCCGGATCAATCTCAATCGACGACTTCAACGAGACAACCGGGACGACGTTGCCCCAGCGCGGACCCCTGACCCTAGCCGGGCTCGTGTTCGACGCGCTCGGTCGCCACCCCAGGGTCGGGGACAGCGTCGAGATCGCGGGCACGTCCCTCGAGGTGGAGAAGATGGACGGCACGCGTGTCGCCCAGCTGAGAGTCCTGATTCCGGAGCGGCCCTGACCGGTCCCCGGCCGTTTCCCCCTGGCGGGAGGTTCCTCCGTCGGCAGCCGCAGGATCGGTCACACTGGGATCTGTCATGAACATGGGAAGTGGTACGCGGCTGATCGCAGCGCTCCTCTGCGGTCTGTTCGTTGCGATCGCCGCCGAGGTGGTGCTGAGCTCGACCACCAGCGACGACGTCACGCTCGCCGCCAGCCTGATCCTGTTCATGGTTACGACGATCACCTTCGCTTGGGCCTTCCGCTGAAACGCCGAGGGCACCGTTCGCCGCTGAGGGGCGCACTTCGCCTCGCGCTGGCGGCGGGATGCGCGGCCCTCTATGGCGGCCTGCTCCTTCTGGTCGGCGGGCCGCTGGTCGGCGAGGGACGCGCCGCAGCCGTCACCCTTGTGCTCACGGCGCTTGTGTTGGTGTTGCTCGCCTGGATCGCCCGCGAGGATCAGTAGGAGGGTTCACGGGCGTTTTCGGTGGACAGAGCCCGCGACTTCCGATTCCCCCTCGTGTTCTCAGGTCTGCCCGCGCACCCGGTGACCGCTTTCGCGCCAGCGCGAGTACGCGTCGCATGGTCAGACTCCACCTCATCGCGACACTGCTGGCGCCGGCCGCCCTGCTCGCCTGTCCGAGCGCGGAGGCGAAGGTGACGGCCCGGGTCGCCGGTCAGATCCTCACGGTCCAGGGAGGGAAGGGCGCCGACCGGGTCAAGGTCGTCTGCGGAGCGGACGCGAACGTGAAGGTGAACGGACGCGATCCGCGGACGGGGCGGGTGCTCTGCTCGCAGGTCGTCGAGGTCGACGCGGTGATGCGGGACGGGGACGATCGGGTGGACCTCTCCGGCGTCGACGGCGCCTTCGGCGAGACCGACCTGGCGGGCTTCGGCCGCGGCACGGGGGTCGCCGCGAAGCTCGGTCCGGGCGATGACACCTACATCGGCAGCGCCAGCGCCTTCAACCTCGTCCTCGGCGGCCCCGGGGACGATCGCATTCTCGGCGGCGCTCTCCGCGACCATCTGGTCGGCGGGCGGGGCGAGGATCTGCTTCGCGGGCGGGCCGGCAACGACCTGCTGCTCGGCGGTCAGGGCGACGATCGGATCCTCGGCGGTCCCGGCGATGACCTGATCAGCGCGAACCAGGGAGACGACTCACTGTTCGGCGGCGCCGGGGCCGATCTGCTCGGCGGCGGCAGCGGGGACGACCGCCTGCTCGGAGGGCCTGGGCCGGACCGTCTCTACGGCGGCCCTGGTCGGGACATCCTCTTCGGAGGGTCGGGCAATGACCTTCTCGTGGGCGGGCCGGGCAAGGACCGGCTCGACGGTGGACCCGGCGACAACGTGCTCGTCCAGGGGTTGCCGAAGGCGAAGTGAGCTTCCGCCGACGAGGAGCCAGAGTTCTTGGATGCCCGATCAACGGCGGCTCCGGGCCTGGCTCGCTGCGGCCCTCGCAGCGGCTGCATTGGCGAGCGCGGGGCTGGACACGGCGGTCGGCCCCGGCGCCGGCGGGGCCCTCGCGGCTGGCGCCACCTCGACCTCAATCGACGACACGCTTTCCTCCTCCACTCGCCGGGCTGCACACCGCGCCTCGAGCGCGACCGTGGTGACGATCAACGGCGGGCCGATCGCGAACCGGGTGGTCGCCTTCATCGGATCGACAGGGCGCCTGATGCTCACCTCCGCGGAGGGAATCGACGCGCCCGCGACCCCGGCGGGGCAGTGCACCCAGGACACAACGCAGCAGATCAGCTCGACCCGGGCTACATCCAGGTGATCGCCGGCGACCTTGGCGGGGGCAACGACACCTTCACGGCCTCGTCGGACCTGTCCGTGATGGTTGGCGGCGTGATCGACGGCGAGCGCCGGTCGTTGAGCGGCGGCCCGGGCCGGTATCGGATCGTCGGCGGCGCCGGGGCCGACCTGCTCGAGGGCGGTCCGGAGCGGACGCGCTGATCGGGGCCGGGGGAGACGACCTGCTGATCGGCGGCGGCGCCGCCGATCGCCTGCGCGGGGGCGCCGGCCGCGACGCGCTCTTCGGGGGAGGCGGGTGGGACCTCCTGGACGGTGGCCCCGGCCGCGACCTCTGCAACGGCGGGCGCGGGGCGGACTCGGCTGCGGGTTATGAGCTCCGGTCCGTTCCCTGAGATGCGCCCGGCGGTTAAGGCTCGTTCCCGACGCGCCCGGCGGTCTTGCTCACTCGCTCGGGCATTGTCAGCTCCTCCTCGGGGTGAACGTGTTCGTGGTGGTGCCGCATCGCGGCGAGCAGGTCGGGCAGATGATGGTCGTGGAGGCGATAGAAGGCACGCCTTCCGTCACGGCGGACGCTCGCGAGGCGCGTCTGGCGGAGCACCCTCAGCTGCTGCGAGGTCGCGGTCCGTGTGAGGCCCGTGCTCTCGGCGAGCTCCTCGACCGTCCGCTCACCGTCGAGCATCGCCCAGAGCAGCCGTAGCCGGCTTGCGGTCGCGAACGCCTGCATGCGCTCCGCGAGGCTCTCCGCCTCCTCGGGGCTGAGCGGTCGCGCAGCGGGACTGTGCTCGGAGGGGTGCGGCACGCTCCGCCACGTTAGCATGAGTGAAGATATATTCACTTGTTATCCAAGTTCGCTGATCCAGGGACCGTGATCCTCCTCGCCCACGCCGGCCACTGGCTGGTCAACCTCGTCTACCTGATGCCCGTTATCGTCGTGGTGGGGGCGGCGGTCGTGGTCGCGATTCGCGAGCGGCGCAGTCCCGAGCGGGCGCGGGACGAACCGGCCAAGGGAGACGACGAGGTGCCGGGTTCGTGAGCGACCACGCGCACGTCCACGATCACGGCCACACCCATGGGCTGATCGACCCGACGATCAAGCGCTCGCGGGCCGGGATCGAGGCCGTCGCGGCGTCCCTGCTCGTCCTCGGGCTCACGGCCGCAGCCCAGACGGTGATCTTCGCGCTCACCTCGTCCGTCGCGCTGCTCGCCGACCTGATCCACAACTTCGGCGACGCTGCCACGGCCTTTCCGCTCGCCGCTGCCTTTGCACTCCGCAGCGTGCGGGTGGAGCGTTGGGCCGGGCTCGCGGTCGTCTTCGCGATCTTCGTCAGCGCCGCGGTCGCGGGCTACGAGGCCGTCGACCGCCTGATCCATCCCCGCGACGTCACTCATCTGGGAGCGCTCGCGGGGGCGGGGCTGATCGGCTACGGAGGCAACTGGATCGCCGCGCAGATCCGGACGGGTGCCGGTGAGCGCCTCAACAGCCCTGCCCTGGTCGCCGACGGCCATCACGCTCGCGCCGACGCCTATGTCAGCCTCGCCGTGATCGCGAGCGCCGCGGCGGTCGCCCTTGGCGCCCAGGTCCTCGACCCGGTGATCGGCCTCGGGATCACCGCGGTGATCCTGCGGATCACCTGGCAGTCGTGGCAGACGGTGCGGGCATACGACGGGCAAGAGCACCACCAGCACCACACCGATCATCCCCACCCAGGTCCGGGCCCGGGGTAGCGATGGTCGAGCTTCTCGCGCCGCTCATCCTGCTCGCGGTCGGGCTCGCATACGCCCGGCGGAGCACGACCCTCGCCGCTCGCGGTCAGCCCGTGCCCTTCCGGCGCCAGCTCTGTTTCGGCCTCGGCCTGCTGATCCTGGTGGTCACCGACCTCCAGCCGTTGGGCGGGCTCGCCGAGGAGCTGGTCGTCGCCCACATGGCCCAGCACCTGCTGATCGGCGACTTGGCGGCGCTCGGGATCGCGCTCGGGCTGACCGGTCCGATGCTCCAACCCCTTCTGCGTTTGCCGGGGCTCGGGTGGCTCCGTTTCCTCGGCAACCCCGTGATCGCCCTGCCGCTGTGGATCCTCAACCTCTACCTCTGGCACCTCGGGGCGCTCTACCAGGGAGTGCTCGACAGCTCAGCCCTCCACTTCGCCCAGCACTTCGGCTTCCTCGCCTTCGGGGTGATCATGTGGATGCCGGTGGTCGGCCCGCTGCCGACACCGAGCTGGTTCGGGAACGGCGCCAAGCTGATCTACGTCATCGCGGTCCGCTTCTCCGGCGCGGTGCTGGCGAACGTCCTGATCTGGTCGGGGTCCCCGCTCTACTCGGACTACGGCCCCACCGAGGCGGAGCACGGGATCTCGGCGCTCGCCGACCAGGGCGCGGCCGGTGCCGTGATGATGATCGAGGGGGGCCTCGTCACCCTCGGGCTCTTCGCCTGGCTCTTCCTCCGCTGGGCGCGCCACGACACCGAGCGCCAGGAGCTGCTCGACCTCGCGGAGCGCGAGGGCGTCCCCCTCGACCCCGAGCGAGCCGGCCGCGCCGCCTCGGCGGGACGCGCTGCGGACCTGGCGGCTCGGATCCGCAGGCATCCAGCAAACCACTGAGTAGCCAGCCTCCGTTGGAATGGGGCGGCTACGGCTGCAAGCCCCGATGTACTGGGACGATGCGAGGGTTCCATTTGAGGTTCCAAACTGCACGAAACTGAGGCGAACCCAGACCACGTAGAACCGCATGAGAATGCGGAAACCGAAGCGAGGGAGCCCCGTACACGCTAATAGCGCATTCGGCTGGGGGCCGAAAGGTCGCTGGTTCAAATCCAGTCGCCCCGATCTCAGAGAACCGCCGCAAACGCGGCGGTTTTCGCATCTAGGATCGCGGGTCAACCTGTCCTCGCATCGTGGCGCTCCCGCTTCGCCCGGGGACCGTGTCTACCTCCAATCCCACCGGCTCGCGCCGAGAGTGCCCGCGAGCCGCTGCAAGCTCTGCACTGAGTGGTGCGAAGGAGGCGAGGAAGAGGAGGGATGATCCTTGGCGCGGAGAGCGAGGGTCTCCGCGCGCGCCCGCCAGACGCCCGCTC
>DATFOK010000041.1:0-13166 GCA_035265665.1 Solirubrobacterales bacterium
GCCAACACCGGGCGGCCCTGCTCGAGCCTCGGGATCCCCGGCGCCGACGCGCCGAAGATCGGCCAGCACCTCTACCTGGCGATCTCGGACGCCGAGATCGACGCCCTCCCCGCCCCCGCCTGGCGCAAGGCGATCCTCAGGGCCTACGCCCACTACGGCGCCTTCGTCGGCGACACCACCGGGCCCGGCGGCAACCTCGGGATCGGGGCGGAGTCGACCCAGTCCTGGCTCAGCTTCGGCTACGCCGATCCCTGGGTCGAGCTCGGCAGGCGATATGAGCTGCCGAGCTGGGAGGCGGGGGGAGCCCTGCGCTACCTCTTCGACGCCCGCCCGGGCGTTAACTGGGGGAGCCGGCTGCGGGTGCTCGACCCTTGCGTTTCGCGGGGGACGTGCTGACTGACTACCCCCGCTTCCCCAGGCCCAGCGCGCTCCTGATCGCCTCGACCGGCGGCCCGAACTTGACGCAGCCGAGAAGGAAGCCTGCGCCCCATGAAAAGTGCATCGTGGCTAGCACCGCGGGGAGCAGCGCGGCTTCGGTGCGGTGACCTCGCGCGGCCTGCCGGGCGCTCTCGCCGATCAAGCACAGCCCATACGTGGCAAGCAGGCGACGAGCGAGGCGCGCGACCGGCCTTGGGGCGATCACACTCGCGGCCGCGACAGCCGCGAGGGTCGGCGGGAGAAGATTCGAGCGGCGCATGCTCTCGGGATGGTGGCGACTGGTCTTGGCGCGAAACTGACCGTAGGTCCAGTACTGCCGGGCGAGGTCGATGATGCTCCTGCGAGGTGCATATCGGGCGGCCATCTCCGGGATGCATACGATCCGCCCGCCGCGCTCGCGCACCCTGGCGGCGAGCTCGGAGTCCTCGTTCACTGGCCATTCCTCGTCCCAACCGCCGAGGGCCTCGAGCGTCGACCGGCGCCAGACACCGGTGAAGCCCGTGTCGACATCGATCTCCCGGTCTTGCGGAAATCGGAACCTCGCGCCACCTACCCCCAACCGGACGCTGAGCGCAAGTGCGACCGACTCCGACCAGGCATTCGTGCCCTCGGCAAGCGCTGGGCCGCTCACCCAGTCGACGTCGCCGCGCCGCAGACGATCTACTCCCTTGGCCAGGTATCCAGGCGGATAGGTGGTGTGCGCGTCCATGCGCGCCACGAACTCCCCACGGGCCTCGCGCAAGCCGATGTTGAGGCCGGCGGGGATGCCTCGCGAGGGATTGTCGAGGATCCGGATCGAATCGTCCTCGGCGGCGAGCCGCTGGAGCAGGGCACGAGTGCCATCGTCCGAGCCTCCGTCCACGAACAACAGCTCTACTGTGCCATCGACGCGCTGGCCTCTCATCGCCGCCGCCGTCCGTTCGATTACGGCGGCCTCGTTGAGGACCGGAACGAGCACGCTGACATCAGGCAAGGCGGGCATAGCTTGAAGGAGAATGATCCCTGTTGAGATGGAGGAACGGCGGACGATCACCCCACGAGGAACGCTAGGCGCGATCGCGGCCGGCCGCCGCGATGATGAACTCAGCCACCCGTGCGGCCTCCACGTCGAGCGCGTGACGGCGGGCAATGATCAGCCCTCGCTCGATGCAGCGCTCTCGGAGCTGCGGATCATCGGTGAGCCTGAGCACCGCGTCAACGAGGGCGTCCCGATCCCCCGCCGGGATGAGCACTCCCGCCCTCCCACCGTCAACGGCGTCCCGCACCGAGCCGACGTCGGTCGCCACTATGGGAGTTGCCATAGCCATCGCCTCGATCAGCACGTGGGGCAAACCCTCGGTCAGCGAGACGTGAACCAGGATGTGGGCCGAGCGGTACATCGCGAGCAACGACGGGCCGTAGGGCACGAACCCGGCGAACACGAGATTCCGCTCGACGCCAAGCGCGGCAGCCCGCCTCCTCGTCGCATCCATCATCCGACCGACCCCAGCCCAGGTGAGCCGGTACTCGTTGGGCCGGCGCCGGTTGAGCTCAGCGAGGGCGTCGACGACCAGCATCGGGTTCTTCTCGGGTTCGATGCGTCCGACGGTGAGCAGCTCCTTGACGCCGCGCCAGTCCTTCGCCCCGGGCTCGCTCGAGATCTCACTGGACGCCGTCAGGGAGATGGTGATGGGCATCAGACCCGCACGAGGGCCCCCGTAGGCCCGCTCCAGCTGAGTGCCGACGACGACGGCCGGATGGACCCTGGCGAGGAGTCGAAATGCCCGGTCGACCAGCCAGAGCGGCAACAGGACTGGGAGCCAACCCCGGCCTGGAAGCCTGGCGCGAAAGTAGCTCATCGTGTCTTGGCGAACGCCGAGGATCACCCGGCGCCGCCTGACGAGGGCGAGCAGGATGAACGCCAACGCGAACGGATGTGGGCCGAAGATCCAGACCGCATCGACGCTCGAGAGCCCGCGCCACATCCCCCTCAGGGTGCCGCTGATCGATTTCAGGACCCGTCCAACCCTGCGCAGGTCCTCGTAATAGGGCAATGGCGTAAGCCGAAGCCCGGCCGGCAGCTCGTAGTCGGTGCCGGCGCCCGCCCTGACGGCCCGGCCCACAACACGTGTTTCGGCGAAGTGCTTGCCGACCTCCGCGACGAAACACATGATGGGAAACCCCAGCGAGTAGGTATACAGGCGGTCTCCCTTGCATCGGAAGACCGCATCGACGTAGACGGCGAGGCGGAGCGGGCGGCCTTCATGAGCCGCACGCGCTCCACCGGGACCCTCCTCTAACACGTGATCCGCAACCTACCGTGGGCAGCGCAACAGCTGGATGGGAGATCGGTGTTGGTCGTCTGCTATCACGCTGTCAGCCGCGAGTGGCGCGCGGAGCTGGCCGTATCCCCCGAGCAGCTCGAGGACGAGCTGAGGTACCTGCTCGGCCGAGGATTCGACCCTGTGACCTTCACCAAGGCCGTCGCGGGCTCCGAGCCGGGAAGAGTGATGGCCGTCACCTTCGACGACGCATACCGCTCGGTATACGAGGCCGCGCGTCCGATCCTGGAGCGTCTCGGGGTCCCCGGCACCGTGTTCGTCCCGACGTCGTTCCCCAGCTCCCGGGCTCCGATGAGCTGGCCGGGAATCGACGGGTTCGTGCACGGGCCGTCGGCTGCCGAGCTCGTTCCGGCCAGTTGGGACGAGCTTCGCACCCTCAGCAGATCGGGGTGGGAGATCGGGTCGCACACGCGCTCGCATCCTCATCTCCCCCGCCTCGGGGACGCCGAACTTACGCGCGAGCTCGAGGAATCCCGCAGGGAGTGCGAGAGCCACGTCGGTGCTCCCTGCACGGCCATCGCCTACCCGTATGGCGACACCGACGAGCGGGTGGCGAGAACCGCGGCGGCCGCCGGCTACGCCGCCGGCGCAGCGCTGTACGAGCCGCTGATGCGGAAATCGACCCTGTCCGACCCGATGCGTTGGCCACGTCTGGTCTTCAATCGCCGGGACGGTCGCCTGCGAGCACGGGTCAAAGTGCGGCTGTTCACCGGGGGCCCTGGAGTGTGGAACCTGCTTCACGGCCGAGCGGATCGGTGACGAGGGTCGCTGAGGCTACAGTCGCCCCTTGTGGTTCCCCGGCCGCGTGTACAGGCGCGATCGCTGCGGCCGGCGGCGCCAGAGCCGGACCTGGAGCCGGCAGTCGGTTGGTCTGCCGGATCACGGCGACGGCCGTTTCCACGAGCAGCATCAGGTCCGTCACGAGTGAGCGGTGCTTGAGGTAGTAGAGGTCGTGGGACAGCTTCCAGGCCGTCCCGACCTCCGAGCCCGCATAGCCGCATCGGATCTGCGCCCAGCCCGTGACTCCAGGCTTCACGAGATGGCGGCGCTCATAGTGAGGGAACTGCCGCTCCAGCCAGGAGACGAGCTCGGGTCGCTCGGGTCGCGGCCCAACTAGGGCCATCTCCCCGCGAAGGACATTCCACAGTTGAGGCAGTTCGTCGAAGTGCGTGCGGCGCAGAAGCCGACCCACGGCGGTCACCCGAGTGTCGTCCTCAGAACTCCAGCGTGCGCGCCCATCTGACTCTGCATCCGTACGCATGGTGCGGAGCTTGAGCATCTCGAACTCTCGCCCGCGCTCACCGTACCGGAGCTGCCGGTAGAGCAGCGGTCCCCCATCCTGGAGCTTGATGGCCAGTGCGCTCAGGGCGAGAATGGGAAGTGCCAGAATCCCCCCGATCAGGGCCCCGGTCAGGTCGAGCAAGCGCTTGAAAAGAGGGGAACTGGCCCGGTAGCGCGGATGCATGATGTACCTGAACCAGGCGGCGTCGATGTTCGCGATTGGAACGTGACCCAACAGCTCCTCATGAAGCTGGTTGGCGTCGATCATCCGCACAGGGAGATCGACGCAGTTCCGAGTCACCTCGCGATAAACGCAGGCTGGGACGGAACGGTCCACCACTCCGGCGCCTTCCTCGTTTTCCGGCGGAGCGCACACCAGGAGCTCCACTCCATGCTCGATGACCACCGATCGCACATCGGACAGGACTCCAAGGGACCCTTCTTCGCCAATCGGCGTCACGTCTCTGGACTCAGTGCTCAACCATCCAGCCAGCCGATACGACCGAATCCCCGCCTCGTTGAGCCGCCTTGCGAAGGATGCAGCAAACGAGGAGGATCCGATCACCGCAGCTACGACCGGGCGCTCGGCCTCGAAGCGAGCCTCCGCCAAGCGCCCGGCGGCCGCGGTCAGCATCGCGACGACCGCCGCCTCGCTCAGCACATAGGGGGAAACTCGGCTCGCCGGCTCGAGCAAGATCACGGCGGCGGCGCCCAGTCCCGGACCTGCCACAGCAAGCAGCAGGCGCGACGCGGGCATCAGATGCCGCGGATATGCAAATCGGGCGGCCGACCAGCACCCCGCGAAGGCGGCGAAGAAGAGGAGGAATGCCGCCCGCCATTGTCCCGTGTCCGCGTACACCAGCAAACCGGCCGTAGCCGCCGGGCCTACCTGCGTCCCGAGCACACCGACCAGCTCCCGGGCACGCGTGACGAGGAGGCGCGATCGGCCCGCCGGGTTCGAGAGCATCTGCAGTACGGCGCCGCAAGTGATCGCCGCGAACATGCCGGCTGCGAGGATCGCCAAGTCCAAGCCGTCGAACGACTCCACAACCCCACTCAGAGCTAGCCAAAGTTCGTTTGCCATATCCCCGGGTCGAAGTTTCGCGCCACACAGCGCCCTTGGTAGGGGGTCAATCTGGCCGGCGCTGGGCAGATTTCTACCCGCTTTTCGCTAGAGTGCAGGGCAGGTGGCTGACCCAGAGTGGGTTCGCAATTAACTAGCCGACCGGTCCCGCGTTGTACTTATCTCTAGTGCCAATGGAGGGCGCGCAACTGGTTTCGCCTCGAGCGAGGTCATCCCCGATGCTCGCAGTCGCGATCGTGGATGGCGACCCGCTTGCGCGCCGCGCAATACGCACCCGTCTCGCTGCCGAAGACGACCTCGTCGTCGTCGGGGAGGCGTCGGACAGCGCCACGGGAATCGAACTGGTCTGGAACAGACGACCGGACATGGTGCTGATCGCCCTCTCGCTGCCCGATCGAAGTGGCAGCGAGGCGATGCGAGAGATGCTCACGATCTCTCCGCAAACGCGCGTCATCGTGCTCGCCGTCGACCCCGACGAGGATGCGCAAATGCACGCACTGCGGATGGGGGCAGCGGGCTGCCTGCCAAAGGCCACCGATCTCGAGGTTCTGCCCCGCGTCCTGCGCGGCGTGCGGGCTGGCGAGGCGGCCGTGACTCGGGCCCTCGCTACGCGCGTGCTGGAACAGGTCAGGATGCTCGACCGGGGCGGGCTGGACCGGTTTCGCCCGGTAAGGAGCTCGCTGACGCAACGGGAGTGGGAAGTGCTGGATCTGCTGGTCGAAGGCACGCCGATGCGCGAGATCGCAAGGCAACTCGACATCAGCCTCACGACCGTGCGGAGCCACGTCAAGCACGTGCACGGCAAGCTCGGCGTGCATTCCCGCGACGAGGCGGTCCGTTACGTCAAGCGTCTTCGTCGCGCCTTGCGGCAGTGACGCGGCCGTAACCTTGGACACATGGTCAACGCTTTAAGTGGTCAAACCATCGGAATTTGGGTAGGACCGTGCGAAATCAGGGAGTGACGTGGACGGAGCCACACCGGGAAGGGATGCCCGGATGGCCGAACTGAGGGAAGGGATGCCCGGATGGCCAAACTGAGGGTGGACGGTATTCACATCGTTATCGGGGACTCGGATCCGCTGGCTCGGCGGGTCGTTCGGGAGGCCCTGCAGGACCGGTCGGGTTTCGTCATCCCCGGCGAGGCATCGACCGGGCCCGAGGCCGTTGAGCTCTGCCTCTACTACCGTCCCCAGGTGGCTCTGCTGGAGGTTTCGCTCCCGGAGATGGACGGGCTCGCCGCGACGCGGCAGATCCTTGCCGCTGCGCCTGAGGTTCGCGTCCTCATCTTCTCCTGGCGAGATGCGGAGGAGACCCAGCTCGAGGCACTGCGCGCGGGAGCATCCGGATTTCTCTCCAAGGACGTGCGCGTTGAGACCGTGCCTCGGGCGGTGCAGAGCCTGGTCCGCGGTGAGGCCGTTATCTCGCGGACGCTCACGATGCGCCTGATCGATCGCCTGCGCCGTCTCCCCGAAGGCGGGGCCGGCATGCGCCCCGTAAGAAGCCCGCTGACCTCGCGGGAATGGGAGGTGCTCGACCTTCTCTCGCAGGACAAGGACACCAAGGACATCGCCGAAACCCTCGTCCTCTCGGAGGAAACCGTCTACACCCACGCAAAGAACCTGTTGCGAAAGCTCGATGTGCATTCTCGCCGGGAGGCAATCGAGGCGGCGCAGCGACTGCGCCACCCGGTCGTCGGGCTGACGGCCGGAGAATCGAACGACGACGCGGCGAGCAGCGCGGACACGACTCGGTTGCCACCCGCTCAGAAGGAGAGCGCGCCGGTCTCGAGCTCCGGCCGGGCGCGCTGACGCGGAGCGCTGTGCGAGGGACCCAGGGCTGAGCTTCCCCTCGCGAGAGCCCGCCCGAGGCTACGCGCCGGCGGGGAGCTTGCCCTGGAGCACGTAGCGCAGCACGTCGACCACCTGTTTCGGTGTTTCGGCGGTAGCCATCGCGGCGCGGTCGATCTCCTTCAACGCATGAGTGGTGTCGGGATCGTGGAGGGTGATGATCGGCTTGCCGAGCGCCGCAGCGAAGCCGGCGTCGAACGCGGCGTTCCACTGCTTGTACTTGTCGCCGAAGCGGACGACCATCACATCCGCCTGACGGATCAGCGTCTGGGTGCGAACGGCGTTTATGCCGGCGCCCTTGTGGTCCTTCCAGAAGCCGTCGGACTCCTGGCCGAGGATCGCCACGCCGACGTCATCGGAGGCGGCGTGGTTGGTGACTGGCGAGGTGAAGGTGACGTCGAGCCCGGCCCGCTCGGCCCCCTCGGCGATCCGCTCACGCCAGTCGGAGTGGATCTCGCCGGCCAGGTACACCTGCCACGCCATGGCGCGAGTTATACGTGAGGACTGATCGTCCCGCGTTCCACACTGTGCGGGGTAGCGCCTGACGTTCGGCTAAGGGCGTCCCTCCGAACGTCCGGGAGTCCGTGCTATAGCGGGTAGCGCGGGATGTTCGGAAGGTGCGAGCGTGAGCAGCTCGGCGGGGCGCTCGTACACGTCGTCGGAGGAAATCCTCCGAACGGTCCATCCCGTTGTCTCCCAAACCCGCTGTTGCGAGCGTCCTCGCCGACGTCCAGGTGAAACGGCCCGCCGTCGACCTCGATGATCAGCCGTGAGGCAGGCCAGCTCAAGTCGGCCTCCTCGCCTGCGATTCGAGTTGGCGCGGGAGCGACAGCAGTCCCCGGGCCGCGGCGGCTCTCGGGTGGCTGAGAACGCTGCACAGGCGCTGTGAGCGTGGCCCCGGTCCAGCGGCCCCAGTCATCGTGCCCCAGTAACGGGGCGATGCCGAACACTCCCTGCTCGACGAGCACCAGCGGCCTGGCGTCGAGCCGGTGCTGGATCGCCGCATCCGTGCACCGAGGCAGAGCAACTGCCTGGCGGGAGATGCGATTGAACTGACGGCCGGGCGAGCTCCGCGACCTGAACGTCCCACATACCCCCCTATAGGCGCGAACGTGGGACGTTCGCCCCCTGGGTATTTGAGCGGAGAGGGTGGGATTCGAACCCACGAGGCGGTTAAAGCCGCCCACTCGCTTTCCAAGCGAGCTCCTTAAGCCACTCGGACACCTCTCCAGCGGCAACGGGAAGGGTAATGCGGGAGAGCGCGAGGGCCGCCCGCGATGTACCGCGCGCGGCCCCACTGAGCTCTGGCCGGAGGTGAACCTAGTGCCCTACGCGACAGGAGCGGCCGGCGTCGTCGGCGCCGAGCGCGCCCGCATCGACAGCATGATGCTGGCGATGATGACCCAGAGGAGAGCCCCGAGAGCGCCGATGAACCCGATCGGCCCGGCCAGTGAGACCACACCGAACACGATCGCGAACCAGCCCATCCACTTGGGCAGCACATCGCTCCGCAGCACGGCGATCCCGACGGACCAGAGGAACACCATGATGCCCAGGAAGAAGGGCAGGAAATCGCTGTCCCAGATCGCCTGGATCGTCTGAAGCTGGGGTCCGGTGATGTCGTCGGCCGCCTCGGCGGCGGCGAACAGCAGCATGTTGTCGATCGCCCCTCCGATGCCGACGATCGCCGTCCCGATCAAGGGCAGGGTTGACAGCAGCGCCCCGGCGGGCTCCAGGACCTTGCGCAGGTACGCCCCGAAGAAGATCAGGGGGACGGCGGCCACAACTCCGATGAAGGCCCCGGCCCGCGCTGAGTCCTGGTTGTCGGTGTACCACTCGGCAACCTCAGCCGCCCCATCATCTGCGGACTTCGGCTCACCGGCCACGATGAAGCTCACGATCAGCAGGACAACGAAGCCGAGCATCGTGCCGAGCGGCACGAGCCACTCACGGCTGTCACTCCCGTTCATTGCAACTCCCTCCTCTTGTCGCGCCGCCCCACGCGACGCGGCGGCAGTATGCCAGTGGGGCCGGTCGCATAGGGTTCCCGCCATGTCGCAGGTGCCCACGGTGACCGGGGTGGTCGAGGCCGATCAGCTGGGGACAACGCTGATTCACGAGCACCTGCGCAACAGCGACGAGGCCGTCCACGACCAGTGGCCGATCGCCGGCGCCGTCAAGGAAGACCAGCCCTACGAGGTCGCGCCCGACGAGGTCTTCGACATCGCCGTGCGCGAGGCGAAGGCGGCGGTGGACCTTGGCGTCAAGACGATCGGAGAGCCGACCGCGATGTTCCTCGGCCGCGACGTCGAGTTCATGCGCCGCGTCTCCGAGGCGACCGGCCTACAGGTGATCCCGTGCACCGGGATCTACACGTACGACTACCTGCCGCAGTTCTTCCTGAACCGCGATCCCGACCAGATCGCCGATCTCTTCGTGAACGACATCGAGGTTGGGATCCAGGGGACCGACATCAAGGCCGCCTTCATCAAGTGCGCGGCAGACGAGCCCGGGGTGAACGAGAACATCGAGAAGGTGCATCGGGCGGTCGCCCGCGCGAGCGTTCGAACCGGGGCGCCGATCATGGCCCACTCCCGCCCCGCCAGCAACACCGGTCCGCGCCAGGTCGAGATCTTCCTCGAGGAGGGAGTCGAGCCGGCGAAGATCCAGATGGCACACACCGGCGATACCGACGATCTCGACTACATCGAGGGCCTCCTGGAGAAGGGCGTCTGGATCGGCCTCGACCGCTACGGGCTCGACCTCTTCCTGCCCTACGAGAGGCGCCAGAACACGGCCAAGGCGCTGCTCGAGCGCGGCTACGCCGACCGGATCTTCCTCTCGGCCGACTCCGTCGCCACCACCGACTGGTTCCCGCCCGACGTGATCGAGGGGCTGCTCGCCGCGGGGGCCGCGCACGACTGGACCATCCGCATCATCCACGAGCGGGTGCTGCCCGAGCTCCGCGAGTGGGGCATGACCGAGGAGCAGGAGCGGACGATGATGGTCGAGAACCCGGTTCGCTGGTTGACTGACTGAACCTCCACCTACATAGGCTTCGGTCATGCCGGACGCCAACGACCCAGGCCTGCTGACACCAGCGGAGATCTCGCTGCTGATCGATCGCTACGAGATCACGATGGCGGCGAGCTACCACCGGCTCGGCCGTAACGAGCCGGCCGTCTTCGAGCACTTCGTCCGCAAACTTCCACCGCACCGGGACTGGCTGGTCGTCTGCGGGCTCGGGCCGACGCTGCGGCTGATCTCCGAGATGCGCTTTGGGCCGGCGGAGCTCGGCTACCTGGGCACCCTCGGCTGCAACGACGACTTTCTGGGCTACCTCGAGGGTTTCCGCTTCAGCGGCGACATCGACGCGATGCCTGAGGGGACGATCGCGTTTCCCGACGAGCCGTTTGTGCGTGTCACCGCACCGCTGATCGA
Source organism: Solirubrobacterales bacterium (assembly GCA_035265665.1). Lineage (GTDB taxonomy): Bacteria > Actinomycetota > Thermoleophilia > Solirubrobacterales > 70-9 > DASUPK01. The sequence continues at coordinate 10,413 of DATFOK010000041.1, forward strand.
CGCCCAATTGCTCGAAACGCTGCTGCTCAACCAGATCAACTTCCAGACGATGATCGCCACCAAGGCGGCCCGGGTCGTGCTCGCCGCGGACGGCAAGGGAGATTCGGTAATCGACTTCTCCCCCAGGCGGGATCACGGCGTCGACGCCGCGATGAAGGTGGCCCGGGCGTCAGCGGTCGCCGGATTCGGGGGGACCTCCAACATGGCGGCGGCGATGCGCTACGGGCTGCTCCCGGTGGGCACGATGGCGCATTCCTACGTGCTCAGCTTCGAGAGCGAGGAGGAGGCCTTCGAGGCCTTCATGAGGGAGAACCCGGAGAACGCACTGCTCCTGGTCGACACCTACGACACCCTCGAGGGGGTGCGCCGGGCGATCGAGGCCTCACGCCGCACGGAGATCCCGCTGACCGGCATCCGGATCGACTCGGGCGACCTCGCCGGGCTTGCCCACGCGGCGCGGGGCCTGCTGGACGACGCTGGCTTCAAGGAGGCGGTGATCGTGGCGTCCGGGGACCTCGAGGAGCACCGGATCGCCGAGATGTGCCGCGCCGGGACGCCGATCGACCTCTGGGGGGTCGGCACGGAGCTCGGCACCAGCCGCGACTCTCCCGTCGTGAACGGCGTCTACAAGCTCGTCGCCGAGCTCAGGGGCGGGGCCTGGCGCGGCGTCGCGAAGCGCTCCGAGGGGAAGGTCACCCTTCCGGGCGCGAAGCAGGTGTTCCGCCGCCTCGTGGAGGGGACGATGGTCGAGGACGTCGTCGGCACCGCCGAGGAGGAGATCGATGGCGAGCCGCTGCTCATCCCCGCCATGAGGGAGGGCGAGATCGTCCATGCCGAGACCCTGGATCAGATGCGGGAGCGGGCGAAGCGCAGCCTCGGCTCCCTGCCTGTCGCCCTGCGCAGCCCCGGCGAGAAGCCGCGCTACCCGGTGCGGCATTCGGAGGCGCTCACTGAGGCGGCTCGCGCTTTGACCCCCGGCTAGCGCCGAGCCGAGAAGAAGTCCTCGAGCAGATCGGCCGACCGGTCCGCGAGCAGCCCAGCCTCGACCGAGGGCCGGTGGTTGACGACCGGCGCGTCGAAGAGGTCGATCACGCTCCCCACCGCACCGCCCTTGGGGTCCGCGGCGCCGTAGATCAGGCGCGGCACTCGGGCGAGGGTGATCGCCCCGGCGCACATTGGGCAGGGCTCGAGCGTGACGTACACCGTCGTCTCGAGCAGCCGCCAGCCGCCGAGGCGCTCGGCGGCCTGCCGCAGAGCGAGCACCTCCGCATGAGCGGTGGGATCGCCGCGGAGCTCGCGCTCGTTGCCGGCCTCTCCGAGCACCTCATCGCCGCGGGCGACCACGGCGCCGATCGGCACGTCGCCGTGCTCCGCCGCCCGCTTTGCGTGCTGCAGGGCGCGCCGCATCATCCGCTCGTCGGTCGTGGGCTCGGTCACGACGCTGAGTATCCCCTGAACCGGCAAGCGAGCAGGAACTTTCCTCAGGGGTCGGTGTTTGGGTCCTAGCCGGCCGAGCCCATCGGCGGGCGCTCCTCTCGGGAAGATTCACCGGAGACCATGCGAAAGCTGATCGCAACAATCGCGCTCGTCCTGATCGCGACCGCCCTGTGCGCGGCGACGGCGAGCGCCGCGGAGACCCCGGCCTCCGAGACATTCGTCCCGGGGCAGCTGCTCGTCCGCTTCGAGGGGGGTGGCGAGAAGCTCGTCAAGCTGCCGCAGGGCGTCAGCGTCGCCGCTGCCGAGCGGGCTCTCGGCGCGAACCCGGCCGTCAGCTACGCCGTCCCCAACTACGTCGCGCATGCCTCGGCCGTCCCGGACGACCCCGGCCTCGCCGGCGTGCCAGGCGGCTGGCAGCGGACGCAGTGGAACTTCCTGCCCTGCGGCTCCCTCTGCGGAGAGTCCCTCACCCCGCTGACGTTTCAGGAGCGCGGAGGGCTGAACGCCCCGGGCGCCTGGGACATCCTCAAGCAGCGTGGGGCACCAGCCGGCAAGGGAGCAAAACTGGCGGTCCTCGACACCGGCGTCGCCTACATGACCCAAAAGCCCAAGTTCCGCCGCAGCCCGGACTTCTCCCGCAAGCAGTTCCTGCCCGGCTTCGACTTCGTCGACAAGGACCGCCGGCCGCTCGACGAGGACGGCCACGGCACCCATGTCACCGGCACGATCGCCGAGCGGACCGGCAACCACTTCGGCCTCACCGGGCTGGCCTCGCGCGCCAAGATCATTCCGGTCCGCGTCCTCGACTCCGAGGGCTTCGGCACGGCCCGCGACATTGCCAAGGGAATCCGCTTCGCCGCCAACCACAAGGCGCATGTCATCAACATGAGCTTCGAGTTCTCGCTCGGGGTGAACAGCTGCGCGAAGATCAAGGGCATCTGCGCGGCCATCAAGTACGCCTTCAAGAAGGGTGCCCTGGTGGTCGCTGCGGCCGGGAACGAGAACGGCGAGCCGGTCGCCTTCCCGGCGGGCGCTCCGCACGCGATTGGCGTCGGGCGCACCACCAAGGACGCATGTCTGGCGAGCGAGTCGCGGACCGGCGCGGGTCTCGACCTGGTCGCACCGGGCGGCGGGTTCCCGCTGCTCCCCAACTGCGGCAGCGACGACCCGCTGTTCAGCCGCGGCGTGCCGATCTTCCAGCTCACCCTGATCGGCGGCGGGTTCCGCACGTTCGGCGTGCCGGGCGGCTACGAGGGCACCTCGATGGCCGCGGCGCACGTCTCAGGCGTGGCCGCCCTGGTGATCGCGAGCCGTGTC
>DATFOK010000042.1:0-5466 GCA_035265665.1 Solirubrobacterales bacterium
CTCGTCATCGGTGATCACGCCGCCCGCGTTGCGGATCACGTGTGCGTCCCCGATCGAGAGCCCGAGGATCGGATACGGATTCAGGCGCGCGTCCATGCAGGCAACGATCGCGACCTTCTTTGCTGGGGGCAGCGGCAGGTCCCCCTTATCGAAGCCCTCGGCAAAGGCCTCGTTGTTCTTCAGGAACTCGTCGATCGGGCTCATTTCGGCCCCCTTCGGACTCGGTTCCTACAAAGATGTTAAAGGCGATCAAGTTTGGGTTTTTGCGCACCAAGATCCGCAACCGACTTCGCGAACCCACGAATCGCGAGTGCCCGGCCCGGCGTGCGCAGCCTCGCTTGCTGACGGCATTTCGCTCGGCCGAGAGAATTCGCTTACGGCTGGCGCCGACCCTTGGCGGACTCGTCTAGCTTCTTGCCACGCCGAGTCCCAATCTCGCGCATCCGCTCTTCGACGAACTCCCGTGGTGAGCGAGGCGAGCGTCGCTTCCCTGGTCGCACCGCTTCCTGGCCGGCCTCGGGTCCGGTCGGTCGACGTAGATCGAGCGGCGGAGGCCGGTGTTCGGCCCTTGCTTCTTGTCGGACGGGCGGTCCTCCTTTGACTGACGCCGGATCCTCATACGAACAACGGAAATCTGTCTTCGTAGACCGAACGCCGAGGCGCCGGCTTGCTCACGAGCCAGTCCACGGCGGTCATCGCGGCGGTCAGCGCGTCGATCGGCTTTCGCTGCCCGCGAGGACGGGCAAAGCGCCAGCGCTCGCCGATGAACCGGGCCGAAGCGCTGAGGACGTGGCTCGTGAACTCGAGATCGTCGGGGTGGCGGATCATGCCGGCCGAAACCAGCTCCGCGAAGCGCATCGAGGCGCCGCACAGCCTGCCGCGGCGCTCCGCCGCATGACCGACGGAGACACCGACTATCCGATCATCCGCCGATCCGACCTCGGCCGCGACGTGTACGAGGCCATCGAAGACTCGGCGCGCGAGTGGTAGGGCTGCAAAAATGGCTGCAGTCGCCTCGATGCGCTGACCGAACCCCGTAAACCGCTCTAGCAAGCCACCGCTACCGGGATTCGAACCCGGGTTTCCGGACTGAGAATGGCGCGAGAGCAGTTCGCTCGGCTCGCCTCATGGCTCGACAAGCCGGCGAACTGCGCTGAGATCACCTCAGGTCGGGGCGGTTCGGGACATATTTAGGGGCACGCACCGGCGGTCGCTGTCCATGGCCACCTGGCCGCGCTCCCAACCACGCGATGGCGGCCAGTTAGTTCCGTAGTTCGCCGCGCGACGCATCGGTGTTTCTGCGGATGTGGCGCTCCCGAGGGGCCGGGCTTCAAAGCGTCACCGGGAACGACCGAAGCGGCGCTGATCGAGCGCTACTGCGCCTACACGCTGAACGAGGCCGGCGACATCAGCGGGCGGAGATCACCATCGCCCCTGAGAGCTGCGGCGGGCGCGGGGCCGAGTTCGCCGCCAGCACGATGGCCCAGCCCGTCGGAATCCGGCTCGAGGGCGACCCGATGCTCCACCTCGCGCCCAGACAGGACGTCGTGATCTGGCCCCTCGAACTGGCGGCGAACCTGATGCAGGCACCTGTGCACCGAGACCAAACAGGTGCCTGGCGGAGGCCGGGCGCAGCTGCGGGATCCGGGCGACCTGAGACGACCACGAGCGGCGGCGGAACCACCTGCGCAGTATCGGTTCAAACTGACGAAGCTGGAAGCAGTCGTCGCATTCTGCTTCTCCCGCGGGCGCGGTTACCAAGCGCGCCGCGGCTCAGGCGCGGCCGGTGCGCCGCAATGCGGCGCCGCCGCGAAAGAGCGGGGCCGGACGCAGGGGATGGCGCGCAAGCCAGCCCAACGCCACCTTGACGACCGCTCGTGGGATGAAATCGGTAACTGGGAACTCGGCATCGGCGGCCCTTCGGACCTCGCGCGGGACGCCCCCTGTTACCAGACCCATCGTGAAGTCATTCCAGTCGGCGCGGCGAAACGGCTCCACGAGCCTCGCGAACTCTCCGCGGTATGGGCGGATCCGATGGTGAAAGGCGATCATGAGTGCGACCTCGCAGTCCCACGCCTCCCGCCCAGTCTCGCGCAGGTACCGCGCCGCCTCCTCGATCGAGGGTTCGAGGTAATCCAATCCGTCGAACGAGCACAGGTCGTGGAAGGCGGAAGCGATCGCGATCTTTTCCTCGTCTTCCGCGGAGGGGGACGAAATCGCGCCGACGAAGTTGTGGATTCGGTGCGCGTGGTTACGGTAGCCCTCAAAAGCCGAGTGCTGGCCGCGCGCATACCCCCGCTGTGCGTCGAGGATCTCGTCGATCAGCGGGTGGCGCAGAAGGGCGACCATCGGTTTCGACCCTACCGCGGCGGGCGCCCCGTCTCACTGTGGACCCGTCAGCTGCTGCTCGCGCGTGAAAGCGAAGACCGCGGGACGTGGACGTCTTGAGCCAGGCCCACGCGCCAGGCTACCCGACGCTAACCGCACAGCTACTGCGCCGTCTCGGAGCGTTATCCCTTCCGCGCGTGCAAGTGGCCGCTTGACTTCGGTCAACATGCCTATTGATCCGGAGCTCCGACTGCCCCCGGTGGAGATACGCACTCCAGCCGAAACGTGCCGTAGATGTTGTCGCTGCGCTGGACGCGCGGGAGTTCTCCTGCGACGTCTGCAGCAAAGCCGCGAGCTCAGGCTGGACTGTCTCCAGAGGATTCGCGATCCGGTACGAGATACGGCGAACCCTGATCAAAACTGGTCGCGGGACACCCTCAGCGCGCCCGTGCGGACCGGCCGCAGACGCAGCCGGTCAGGCGCGACTTACGCGGTGACGCCGGCCTCGCGTAGCGCCAGGTCTGTCGCGTGATCCCAGGTCGCAGCGATCTTCTCGGCCGTCTGACGCTCGTTTTCCAGGATGCGCCGGCCCACGGCGGCGGTTTCCGCGTCGCCGGCCCGATCCGCCACCCGGCATAGCAGCTCGTAGGCCGCCACCTCGGTGTGCTCCTGGACGTATCCGTCACGGGCAAGCCGGGCCGGGGTGTCCGACGGGGCCATCGCACCGACGCCCTTTCCCATCGCGGCGACCCGACCGCCAAGCTCCTTCACTTTCGAGGGACTCTCGCCGTGGGCCTCGATTCGCTCACGAATCAGCCGCTCGTGCTCCTCGGTCTCCTCGTGGTGGTGCTCGAACAGCTGATGCAGCTGAGGATCATCCGTCGCCTTCGCCGCCGCCTCCGTCATCTGCAGTGACATCTGCTCTAGGGCGTGAGCGTCTTTCAAGTACGAGATCAATTGGTCCTGGATGCTGTCCGCCATGCGTCCTCCTTGTAATCGATCGTCTCCCTCCGTCGGCTACCCGAGGCGATACGGATCAACCCTCGCCATCAAGAAGGAGCATTCCGCGCTTGATGAGCCAAAGCGCCAGATACTCGGTAGGCGATGTCTAAGGAGAACGTCGAGGTTCCGCCGCTGCTACCGGTTGTGGGAGAGCCGCGACTTCTCGGCGGTCCCGGAACTCGCCGATCCCGACTTCGCCTTCGACCTGTCGCGAAACGTATTCAACCCGGCGGTGTCCACCGGGGGCTCGATGGCTTCCTTCGCGCGGAGCATCCATATAGAGAAGAGGCGCATCTCGGCAGGGACGCCGCTGGCCCGACCCTTTCCGCGGATCCGAACGGCCGACCTTGTTAGCGTCCGACCCCTCCATCCGTCTTACCGGCCGTCGATGCTTGCCAGCCTCAGACCGTAAACGGGCCTGAGTCCTCCTCGCATCTACCGGCCGACTACCACTCAATCCAATGTGTGCTTGGCCCGAACCGCTGGAGACACCTATCAGCGCGAGCTGCTCACGGCCTCCTAGGCGCGCGATCGCGAGCTCCGCTTCTGCGAGCGCCGCCTCGAAGTGGTCCGCCGCTCCGACGCGGGGATCTCCCCCCGCGCCACGGCCTTGGCGAGCTGTGGGATCTGCCGCGCGAGGAAGGCAGCCATGCGCTCCTCCTCGCGACGAATGCCGCGGGCGAGCTTGGCGGTGTCGGTGTCGCCGACCGCCTCGGCGAGCGCCTCGATCGCCGTGTAGCGCGCGATCTCCTCGCCCTCCTCGGAATGCTCGGTGATCGCGTTCTTGAGTTGCACCTCTTCCTCGCCGGTGCCGCGGACGACGTGCAGCGGGCCCTTGGCGAGGGCGGTGCCGCGGCTCACGCCTCGGCGCCCCTGGCGGTGGCCGTCTGCAGCAGCGACGCGCCGCCCAGCTGCTTGATCCGGCGCTCGACCTGGCGGGCATGGTTCTTGGTCTCCTTCAGGTGCTGCTGGAGGCGCTTCTTGTAGACGGGCCGACTCGCGACCGCGATGTGTGCCTGAAGCGAGGTCTCAAGCTCCCGCTCCTTGCCGTGGGCCTCGTGGAGGTACTGAACGAGCTTCGCGTCCCGGGCCGTGGTCTCCGCCATCGAAATCTGTCCCCTATCCCATTGCCGATCCGGCGTCTGCGCCACCTTACAGGCGCCTCGCATCGAAGGGGGTGTCAGCTTTTCGCCGACCTTCGGTGTTTGCGCAACCGGGGGATCGGGAACAAACAGCCGACGGCGAGAGGCGTGACCGGTCTGGAGGTCGAGATGGACGAGGCAACGGGAAGCCATGTGGCAATGGAGGCCGCACAGGAGGATGAATCCTCAGCGGCCCAGGAGAGGGCGCAGCAGGTGGCGGGACAGGCTCAGGAGAAGGCGCAGCAGGTGGCGGGACAGGCGCAGGCGAAGGTGCGCGAGCAGATCGGTCACCGTTCCACCGAGGCCGGCGAGAAGGTCGGCTCTGTCGCCGAGGACATGCGAGCGGTCGGGCAGGAGCTTCGAAAGCAGGGCAAGGAGACCCCGGCGAACCTCGCCGCCAAGGCGGCCGAGCGAGCCGAGCGCGTCGGGACCTACCTTCAGGACTCCGACGCCGACGCACTGCTGTCGGACATCGAAGACTTCGGACGGCGCCAACCGCTCGTCGTCCTCGTCGGCGGGCTCGCACTTGGAATCGCCGGTGCGCGCTTCCTCAAGGCCTCGAGCCGGCGCCGCTACGAGGAGCGCTACGGCTCCGGCGCCGCGCGTCACCATGCGCCGTCCCGTCGTCTCCCAACCCGGTCGGTCTATGAGCGCCGGGAGCCGGTCGAGCCCCCACGCGCCGATCAGGTCCCGACGGGCACGCCGGGGACGCCAACCGATCCCGCGCCGCGCATGACGCCCGCGGATCCCGCGGTGCGGTAAGGGGGATCGACGATGACCGTTAGCCGAGGCTCGAGCAACGAGCTCCGAAGCCACTCCACCGGCGAGCTGGTCAAGCAGCTCTCCGAGCAGGCCTCGACGCTCGCACGCCAGGAGGTCGAGCTGGCCAAGGCGGAGCTCACCGAGAAGGCGAGGACCGCGGGCACCGGCGCGGGCATGTTCGGCGGTGCCGGGCTCCTCGGATTGCTGGCCCTCGGGGCGCTCACCGCGTCCT
>DATFOK010000043.1:0-9432 GCA_035265665.1 Solirubrobacterales bacterium
TCAGAGCAAGAAGGCACGCCTGAGCAGGGGTGAAATCGACACCAGCCAACCCTAGGTTCGGCCTGCAAAGCCGCTTACACCGGTTCGATTCCGGTAGGCACCTCTAGAAACCGCCCGCTAATCGGCACCTTCGCTAGCGAAAAGCGCCGCTTTGCATGGGAAGCGCTACCCGCTGGCTGACCCGGGCACCTTAGGATTGCGGCCGTGCCGTTCACGCTCAGGAACCTCAAGGAGGACCTGGCCGATGTCGGGTCCAATTTCGACGGGGCGCCGGACCTGGAGTTCCGCTTGGCGTCCGAGGCGCTCGAGCTCGATCAATCCGGCCTGAGCTACCAGCGCGTCCCACCCAGCTATCGCTTTCCGTACGGCCACACGCACAAGACGCAGGAAGAGGTGTACGTGGTCGTGCGCGGGAGCGGGCGGATGAAGCTCGACGACGAGGTCGTCGAGCTCAAGGAGTGGGACGCGGTCCGCGTCCCGCCCGGTACGTGGCGAGGCTACGAGGCCGGGCCCGATGGCCTCGAGATCCTCGTCATCGGCGCGCCCAGTCTCGGCGACGGTCGGCGCGAAGACGTCGAGGGCCAGCGCGACTGGTGGGCTGATTAGCTCGATCCGCTCCGGAGTCTGTGCAGGCGGGCCGGCATGGTCGCTTTCCGTGGCCGAGGAGGCACATCGCGGTTCCGCCGAACCGCGAACCCTTCGGTTTCCGTCCCGCGCTCAATGTGACGGGAATGTCGCGGCGGGTATGAGTGAGGTTCAGGCATCGATCCCGTTGCACCGGGAAAGGAGGAGTTATGGGCATCCGTTTGGCAGTGCTCGTCGCGGCGCTCGCGGTTGCGCTGTCGGTGGTGAGCGCGGCCGGCGCCGGCACAGGCGGTAGGTCGCTTTCAACCACCCTGACCGGGGCGGAGGAGGCGCCCGACCCAGGCGACCCTGACGCCACTGGGCAGGCCGACCTCAGGCTGAACCAGGGCAAGAATCGGGTCTGTTTCGACGTCAACTGGACTGGAATCGACGGAACGGTCTTCGCGGGCCATATCCATGTCGGACCACCGGGCGTGGCGGGACCGATCGTCGTGACGCTCTTCAGCGGCTCGTTCGCGGGCACGGACGCGGTCAGCGATTGCGTTGGAGACGTCGATCGGGGCCTGATCAAGGCGATCCGCAAGGATCCCTCGGACTACTACGTGAACGTCCACAGCCAGCCGAACTTCCCCAACGGGGCGGTGCGCGGCCAGCTCAGCAAGTAGTTCGCGGTGCTGGCCCGGCCACCGCGGCCGGGCCAGCTCGCCCCGCCTCTAAGGTCGACGCCGCTCGGATCTCCGCCGGACGTAGCATCGGTCGGAGATGCTGCTCGTAGGCACGATCGCTCTTGCGCTTTTCGTGCTGCCCCCGGGCCTCGGGATCGCGGCGGTGGCGCTGGGGATAGTCATCGAGGTCGCGGAGGTCGGATTCTGGATCCGATTCCTACGCCGCTACCGCGTCAGCACCGGTGCGGAGGGGCTGATCGGAGCAACGGCCAAGGTGATCGAGGCCTGCAACCCCCGCGGCCGGGTCCGCCTGCGGGGCGAGATCTGGCACGCTCGCTGCCCGGTTGGAGCGAGCGTCGGCGACCGAGTCAGGGTGGCCGGGGTCCATGGGCTCACCCTGGAAATCGAGCCCGAGAACGGAAAAGGGCCCCGCTGAGGGGGCCCTTTGTTTCCGAAAGGACGTGCCACCGGCCAAATCCACTTCAACCGGCCCGTCGGTCCTTCAAGTCTTATGGCTCAATGTCGGCGGCTCGGTGGCCCGACTTGAGCCTGTCGAGAGAAAGTAACACGAGTCTTCGCCAGAGGTTGCAGTTCTCCGCGTAGTTGCGGGCGATTTTGCGAGGTCTGCGGATTTCCCGCAGCCGGGCGGTGAAGACGATCCCCCAGGGCATCGGCTGTGCGGCCAGGATAGGATCCGCTCGTGCGCTATCTGATCACAGGCGGTTCGGGCTACATCGGCGGCCGGTTGACCGACGAGCTCTCCGGGCGCGAGGAGACGGAGAAGATCATCGATGTCGACCTGCGCCCCCCGCCGCGGACCTGGCCGAGGCACGAGTTCGTCAAGGCCGACATCCGCGATCGCCGCGTGATGCAGGAGCTGCTCGAGAAGCACGAGATCGACGCGCTCCTGCACTTCGCTTTCGTCCTCAACCCGATCCGCGACGAGGCGAAGATGTATGACATCGACGTCAACGGCACCCAGGCGGTCCTCCAGGCCGCCGCGGACGCCGGCGTCAAGCAGGTGATCCAGACCTCTTCGGCGACGGCCTACGGCGCCTTCCCGGATAACCCGAAGCCGATCGCCGAGGACTGGCCGGTGCGGGGCGCCCCGGACTTCTCGTACGCCAAGCACAAGGCCGACTCCGACCGGATCGCCCAGCTCTGGGCGCTGCAGAACCCGGATGCCGTGATGACGATCGTCCGACCCTCGATCGTCTTCGGACCGAGCGTCGACAACTACATCGTTCGCGCCTTCCAGAACAACCCGTTCGTGCCGCTGCTCGACGGCGTCGACGAGGAGTTCCAGCTGGTGCACGAGGACGACGTCGTCTCGGCCCTGATCGCACTCCTCGACGGCAAGCACGAGGGTGCCTTCAACCTGGCCGGTGACGGGCTGATGACGTGGGGGCGCGCAGCGGAGATGGTCGGCAAGAAGACCCGCAACATCTCCCTGAAGAACATGAAGCGGTTCAACAACGCGATGTGGAAGCTCCACGTCCCACGGACCGAGGCGCCGGCCGGGAACCTCGACTTCATCCGCTACCCGTGGGTGGTCTCCACCGAGAAGCTCAAGTCGACTACCGACTGGCAGCCGAAGTACGACACCCTCGAGACCTTCAAGGTCACGGCGCGCGCCAAGGGCATCCTGCCCGAGGCGCCGACGACGGTCCGGACGCCGACAGCGCCGGTCGCGTAGCGACTACCAGCCGCTAAATTTCTGTGCCCGGGCGCATAGCTCAGTTGGGAGAGCGCCAGCTCGACAAGCTGGAGGTCACTGGTTCGAGCCCAGTTGCGCCCATCTCACTCGTGGCGTCGACTCAGGAGTACGAGTCCCAGTAGAGGAGTTCCGGGAGCGGGTCATAGGCTGCGCCGCCCAGGTACCAGCCGGGCGCCGACCAGCGCTCGAAGTGCAGGTGGCAGCCGATGGCGGAACCGGTGGCGCCGACCCGGCCGATCTGCTGCCCCGCATAGATGGTGGTCCCGACCGGGGCCCAGCTCGGCCGCTGCAGATGCATGTAGACGAAGCCGGTGCCGGTCAGGGTGCCGTGGAGCACGACGTAGTAGCCGGCGCCCGAGGCCTGGTAGGCGTTCACCGTCACCTGGCCGGTTTCAGCGACCATCAGCTTCTGGCCGCAGGACGCCGGGAGGTCCTGACCCTGGTGGATGTGGCCGGACCGGGGGGCCCCGAAGCCGGCATCCGCTCCGCCGAAGGTGTGGGGCCCCGGCACCGGGAAGACGTGCAGGTGCATGCCGAAGGGCTGCGCCTGGCCTGTGGCGCTTGCCCTCGCCGTGTTCGATTTGCCCAGCTTGAGCTGGTAGGTGCCGTCGGGGACGGGCCCGGCGGGAGTCGTCCCATTCCAGGCGATGTCGTGCGACTCCGCGCCCGCGAAGCTCACCGGGATGAGATGGATCCGGTTGCCCGCGGCGTCAAGGACCTTGACCTTCGCGCGCCCGGCGTGCCGGGAGCTGACCTTGAGGGTCGGGCTGGTCAGGCCCTGGACGAAGAAGCTGCCGCTCACCCTGCGTTTCGCGATCAGCTTCCGGATCCGGTTTGCGTCCTTGCGGCTGACCACGCCGTTGACGGGCCAGCCGCGCTGGGTCTCGAGGGTCTTGACGCTCCTCTTGGTCCCCTTGCCGAAGGCGCCGTCGATCGCGGTCGCGATGCCTAGCCGCGTCAGGGCGCGCTGCAGGTAGCGGACGTCCTTGCCCTTGGCTCCCGGGCGCAGGACCCGGGAGCCGAAGGGGTGCTTGTGCTTCAGCTTGGCCTCGGCGGCCGGGGGAAGCGCGGCGATCAGCGCCACCGCGACCACCGCGCACACGACCGATCTGGGTTTGTTCGAAGCCATTGGCACTCGTAAGGGCTGTACGGCGGCCGAGTTGCGCGCCCCTGCAAGCTGGGCGGAAACACCCACGGATAGCCTTAGCCGCGATGGCGACGAAAGAGAAGATCGAGGTGAAGCTGCCTGACGGCTCCGCGCTGGAGCTGGAGAGCGGGGCGACGGGGACAGACGCCGCCGCCGCGATCGGCTCGGGCCTGGCGAAGGCGGCGCTCGCGATCAAGGCCGACGGCGAGCTGAGGGATCTCTCGGCGTCGCTCAGAGGTGGCGAGTCCATCGAGATCGTCACCGACCGCAGCCCGGAGGCGCTCGAGCTGATCCGCCATGACGCGGCGCACGTCCTCGCCGAGTCGGTGCTCGATCTCTGGCCCGACGCGAAGATCTCGATCGGGCCGCCGATCGAGAGCGGCTTCTACTACGACATCGAGTTCCCCGACGGGAATCCAGGGGAGGAGGACCTCGCTCGGATCGAGGAACGGATGGCCGAGCACGTCAAGGCCAACGAGCCCTTCGAGCGTCGCGAGCTGCCGGCGAAGGAGGCGGTCGAGCTCTTCCGCAGCCAGGGCCAGGACTACAAGGTCGAGCTGATCGAGGACCTGATCCGCGACGAGGGAGCCGAGACCGTCTCGCTCTATCGCAACGGCCCCTTCGAGGACCTCTGCCGCGGCCCGCATGGCCCCTCGACGGGCCGGATCGGCGCCTTCAAGCTGACCTCGCTGGCGGGCGCCTACTGGCGCGGAGACGAGACCCGCCAGATGCTTACCCGGATCTACGGCACCGCGTTTCTCAACAAGAAGGACCTCGAGCAGCACCTGGAGCGCCTCGAGCAGGCGCGCGAGCGCGACCACCGCAGGCTAGGCCCTGAGCTCGACCTTTTCCAGTTCCGTCCCGAGGCGCCGGGCATGCCCTTCTGGCTGCCGCACGGCACCGTCCTGCTCAAGCTGATCGAGGCGGAGGTCCAAAAGCAGCTCGACGCCCGCGGCTACCTCGAGATCAAGACCCCGCAGGTGCTCGACGTCGAGCTCTGGCACCGCTCGGGTCACTGGGACAACTACAAGGAGAACATGTTCTTCACGGCTCCCGCGGAGCGAGAGGGCAAGGGGGAGGAGCGCGAGTACGCGCTCAAGCCGATGAACTGCCCGGGCGCCTGCCTGGTCTTCGCCTCGAGACGCCACTCCTACCGGGAGCTGCCCCTGCGACTGGCGGAGTTCGGGCTTTGCTCCCGATACGAACGGGAGGGGGTCCTGCACGGGTTGCTTCGCGTCCGCGCCTTCACCCAGGACGACGCCCATGTCTTTTGCGCTCTCGACCAGGTCACGGACGAGGTCGACTCGATCTGCGAGGCGATCGACCAGCTCTATGCGCGCTTCGGCTTCGACGAGGTTCGGGTCGAGCTCTCGACGCGGCCCGACAAGTCGATCGGCACCGACGAGCAGTGGGAGCGGGCCGAGGCCGCGCTCCGCGAGGCCCTCGAGCGACAGGGGCGCGAGTACGACGTGAGCCCGGGGGAGGGGACCTTCTACGGCCCGAAGATCGACTTCCACATCACGGACGCGCTCGGCCGCTCCTGGCAGTGCGGCACCTGCCAGCTCGACTTCCAGATGCCCGAGCGGTTCGAGCTCACCTACACCGGCGCCGACAACGCCGAGCACACCCCGGTGATGATCCACCGCGCCCTGCTCGGCTCCATGGAGCGCTTCGCCGGCGTCCTGATCGAGCATTACGGAGGCCGCTTCCCGCTCTGGCTGGCGCCGGTGCAGGCGGTCGTGTTGCCGGTAGCCGACCGGCACAACGAGCGGGCGGCCGAGGTCGCCGGTCGACTGCGAGCGAGCGGGCTGCGGGCTCGGGTCGATGACCGCACGGAATCCGTCGGTCGCAAGATCCGCGACGCGGAGCTCTCGAAGGCGCCCTACATGCTCGTGCTCGGGGACAAGGAGATCGAGTCCGAGACGGTCTCCGTGCGCCACCACGGCGATGGCGACCTGGGCGCGATGGGGATCGACGCAGTGATCACCCGGATGAGCGAGGAAGCGGGCGATTAGCTGCGCATCCGCCGAGTCGCGGTGGGAGCCAGATAAGGCGTCTATACTGGCCGCAATGCCGGGCACCCACACCACGCCGCGCGTCTAAGCGCTCTCGTGCCCGCCTACCCGAACCACTCTCGCCCATCAGCTTGAAGCTCTACCCAATGCGCAGCTAAGTGGCGGTCTCCCGCTTCGATCGCCGACCGCCCGAGCGCGACACCACTCGTATCAACGAGCGGATCCGCGTGCCCGAGGTGCGCCTGATCGATGAGAACGGCGAGCAGGTCGGGATCGTCCCGACCCCGGAGGCCCTGGAACGGGCGCGCGAGCGCGATCTCGATCTGGTCGAGGTCGCTCCCCAGTCGAAGCCGCCGGTCACTCGAATCCTCGACTACTCCAAGTACAAGTACGAGCAGGAGCAGAAGGCCAAGGCCGCCCGCAAGCACCAGCAGCAGGTGAACGTGCGGGAGATCAAGCTGCGGCCGAAGATCGCCCAGCACGATTACGAGACCAAGCGCGGCCATGTCGAGCGTTTCCTGAAGCAGCAGGACAAGGTCAAGGTGACGATCATGTTCCGCGGCCGCGAGCAGAGCCATCCCGAGAGGGGCCGCATGCTTCTCGACCGCCTCCTGCAGGACGTCTCCGACATCGGGGTCATGGAGCAGGAGCCTCTTCAGGAGGGCCGCAACATGACGATGCTGCTCGCGCCCGCCCGAAACGCCGGCCAGGAGAAGGAAGCGGCCGCAAGCTAGCGCCGCTCCGGCACCCCGCCGCCGGTGTTTGATGGGAGGAGGGAGATGAGATCTCGACTGCTCATCGGGTTGGCCGCGCTGCTCGCGATCGGACTGACCGCGCCCGCGGCCGATGCGGCAACGCAGCTCAGGCGGGTTCAGGTTCCGATCCCCGGGTCGGCGAGTAATCCACCCACCCCGCCGGGGACTCTCAGTCTTGACTTCGTCTTCAAGAACAAGCGCGCCGACAAACGGAGGTTCACGCCGCGCCAGCTGACTCGCATTGACTTCGCGCAGGTGCCGCTGCTCTGCATGAACGCCTCAGGTAATGGCACATCGCGGCTCCAGCTGACCACCACCCTGAACACAACCGTCAAGCTCACCAAGGCCCCGCAGCCGAGCGGGAAGAAGCCGAAGGCCCGCCGCTTTGCTTTTCGTTTCTCCTACAGCTTCCAGACCTTCACCGGCACGCTCCGCGGCACGATCGACAAGCCGAATCACGGTCCGAGGCGCCTCAGGTCACAGGGCTCGCTCAGCATCGTGGATCTGGACGCCGATCCGGGCCACATGAACTGCTCCACGGCCGGGCTCAAGCAGTGGGGCGGCCTCTCCGTGATTCGCGTTCAGTAGCGCGGACGTCTGCTTCAATAGTCGGCTCCGATGCCGAAGATGAAGACCCATTCCGGCTCCAAGAAGCGCTTTCGCAAGACCGCGAAGGGCAAGCTGCGCGGCAGGCGTGCGTTCTCGAGCCACATCCTCGAGAAGAAGTCGCCAGCGCGGAAGCGGCGCTTCAAGCGGCCCTCGGAGATCTCTAAGCCTGACCGCAAGCGGGTCGACACCCTGCTAGCGGGGGGTGGTCGCTGATGCCCCGCGCCACCAACGCCGTCGCCCGGAAGAAGCGGAAGAAGAAGGTCCTCGACCGCGCCAAGGGCTACTACGGACGCAAGCACTCGAGCTACCGGCTCGCGAACGAACAGCTCATGCGCTCGGATGCCTACGCGTACCGCGATCGACGCAACCGCAAGCGTGACTTCCGCCGGCTCTGGATCACCCGGATCAACGCCGCCGCCCGGCGCGAGGGGATGAGCTACTCGGAGCTGATCCACGGCCTCCAGAAGGCCGAGGTCGACGTGAACCGCAAGATGCTCGCCGACATCGCCGTCAACGATCCCGACGGCTTCCGCCGATTTGTCGAGCTCGCCCGGGAGGCTGCCGCCACCTAGATCACGGCAGCCAGAGCAAGATTCCCCGGGCGGTCCGCGAGGCGGAGCCGCCCTTTTTCATTTCAGGACAACACGATGATCACCAGCCCCCACAACGAGAAGCTCAAGCTGATTCGCCGGCTCGGCCGGCGGCGGAGCCGCGAGCGCGAGGGGCTCTTCATCGGCGAGGGCGAGGACCTGCTTGCCGCAGCTCGCGACGCCGGGGTCGAGCCGGTCGAGCTGCTCACGGCGGCGGGCGAGGGTCTTGGCGGCATCGAGGTCGAGCCGGCGCTGCTCGCCCGCGTCTCCAAGCTCGGATCGGGAACCCGGGCGATCGGGGTCTGGCGGGAGGCCTGGGCGGAGGAAGCGGTAGCCCCATGCGTCTATCTGCACGGTGTCTCCGACCCCGGGAATGTCGGCACCGTGATCCGGGCGGCGCGTGCGCTGGTTGGTGGCTCGGTCGTCCTCGGCCCCGACTGCGCGGACCCGTTCGGGCCACAGGCGGTGCGGGCGAGCATGGGGGCGGTGTTCGCCGAGCCCTTGCTCCGGGGCGGGATCGAGGCGACGCCGGAGCCCCGGGCGGCGCTGGTCGCTCACGGCGGCGAGCCACCCGAGGCGCTCGAGGGGATGGTGACGATCTGCCTCGGCGCCGAGCGGGAGGGGCTGCCCGAGGCGACGCTCGCACGCTGTGACGTCCAGGTGACGATCCCACTGCGCGAGGGAGCCGAATCGCTGAACGTCGCGGCGGCGGCTGCGATCGCGCTGCAGCGGATAGCGTCCGGCTCCGGAGAAGGCCATGGTTGAGCGAATCGAAGAGATCAACACGGAAGCCGAGGAGGCAATCGCGGCTGCGGCAAGCACCGACGAGCTTGAGCAACTCCGTGTCCGGTTTCTTGGGAGGAAGGCGGAGCTCCCAAACATCCTGCGAGGGGTCTCAGATTTGTCAGCGGACGAGCGGGCGGCCGTCGGCAAGGCTGGGAATGAGGCGAAGGTGCGCATTGAGCACATGCTCGGGAGAAAGCGCGAGGAGCTCGACGCGAGCGAGCTCGGCGCGAGGCTGGCCGAAGACGCGATCGATGTCACCCTGCCGGGCTCGCCGCTGGTCCCGGTCGGCGCCCAGAACCCCCTGATCCGCACTCAGCGGGAGATCGAGGACATCTTTATCGGCCTCGGCTACCGAGTGATGGAGGGGCCCGAGGTCGAGCTCGACTACTACAACTTCACGGCGCTCAACCATCCGCCCGGTCACCCGGCGCGGATGGCGCAGGACACCTTCTACGTCGATCCGTCCACACTGCGGGCCGATCTGCGGATCCCCGCGGACGGTGATGCTCTCCCCCCGGGGCCAGAGGATGTCGTGTTGCGGACCCATACATCCCCGATGCAGG
>DATFOK010000044.1:0-28689 GCA_035265665.1 Solirubrobacterales bacterium
TTCGGCGTCGTCGATCTTCTGATGGCGGCGGCCGCCATCGTGGCGCTATCCGTGGGAGTGGTCGCGCTCGGACGGTTCTCGGTGAGCTATCCGGTCGCGGGCTCCTCCGTGACGGCGGCGCTCGGCGCCCTGGCGCTGCTGCTGATCGCCTACCGACTCATCAACCCACCCGGGGACGGCGACCTGAACCGGGAGATCGGCGCCTGGCTCGGCCTGCTCGCCTCGGCGGGGATCACCATCGGCGGCTACCTCGGCATGCAGGAGCCGCGTTCGCTCGGCACACCCTCAGCCGCTTAGCGACCCCGCGGCGTCACGCGCGACGCGGATCGCGCAGGCGATGATGGTCATCATCGGGTTGACGCCCACCGAGGTCGGCAGCAGGCTCCCGTCGGCGACGTAGAGACCATCGACGCCGCGCACCGCTCCGCTCGGGTCGACGACGCTGGTGTCGGGATCGGCGCCCATCCTCGCGGTGCTCATCGGGTGGAATGCCTCCAGGCGGAGGTCGGCCGGCCGCAGTCGAAGCGACTCGAACTGCTCCAGCTCGCCTCGCTTGATCACCGACACCGGGCCGACGTTCGGGTAGACCTCTGTCGCCCCGGCGGCAAAATGGATCTCGGTCGCTCGCGCGATGCCGAACTGGATCCGTCGCGCCTCCTCCGCCACCAGGCGGTAGGAGAGGCGCAGCGAGCCGTTTGAGGTCAGGCCAACCCGACCCTCGGAGCGGTCGTGGAGGTGGACGCCGATCGAGGCGATCCGGTCGAAGTTGGCGACCCGGTCGGTGAATGCGGGGCCGGCTCCCGGCAGCCACTGGGCGCCGAAGGAGAGCGGAGTGAAGGTGGCCTCGAGCAGGATTCCCTCGGGCTGCCACTGGTCGACGTAATAGCTCTGCATCACGCCCTCCCAACCCCGCACCTCCTCGTCGTAGCGCGCGCCGATCCAGGCCGCGGGGTGGATGTGGAGGTGGCGCCCCAGCGCCGGATGGCGGATCCCCGAGCGGAGCAGCAGCTCGGGCGTCCCGAAGGCCCCGCCCGCGCTGATCACCGCCTTGGCCCGGACCTGCCAGTCGCGGCCCGCCGCGGGACGGGCATTGCGCCGCATCTCCTGAGCGCCGGTGGTCGGCAACCCCGCCCGGCACGCGAGTCCGCTGACCCGCCCGTCCTCGGTGATCAGTCGCTGCACCTGGACGCCCGCCCGGACCCGCGCGCCGGCTGCCACGGCCCGGGGCAGATAAGAGACGTGCGCCGCGCGCTTCGCGTCGATTCGGCAGCCGAGCGGACAGGAGCTGCACTGCACGCAGCGGCCGGCGTTGCGGCTGATCGGTCCGCCACTTGCTCCCAAGGTCCGCGCGCCTTCGGCGCAGAGCTGCCCGTTTCGGCCAAGCGTCTCGATGTCCAGCGGCGTGACGGCGAGCACCTCCTCCGCCGCTTCGTAGAGCGGGTCCAGCTCCGTGGCCCAGCCGACACCCTCTCGATGGCGCCACTCCTCGAGCACTTCGCGCGGGGCCCGGAAGCAGGTGCCGGAGTTGATCACGGTGGTGCCGCCGACCGTCCGGCCGACCGGGACCGGGATGGCGGGCTTCCCGAGCGCGATCGTCATGCCACCGTCGCGGTAGAAGAGCGGCATGGCCTCGAGCGGGTCGCTCGGGTACCCGCCGCGATCGACGTAGGGTCCGGACTCGAGCACCAGCACGTCCAGCCCCGCCTCGGCGAGGGTCGCGGCGGCTGCGGCGCCACCGGCGCCAGAGCCGACAATCGCGACGTCGCAGTCCTCGCCGTCGCCGCGCGGCTCGAGATCGCCCAGGTCGGTCGGCTCAGGCTGCGGGGCGCCGTCGGCGACCGCGCAGCTGTACTCGAAGCCGATCGCCCTGCGGACGCGGTCGTCCCGGGCCCAGCCGATCATCGCGAGCAGCTTGGCGAGCAGGAGCAGATCGCGGTAGAGCGCGAAGCGCGAGCCCTCCATCTTCGCCATGTACTCGGAGCGGGCTTCGATGCTCAGCTTGCTGAAGCGCCACGGAAAGGGCAGCCACTCGAAGACCCGCAGGGCAATGCGGACGACCTGCACGGTCCGGGCCGGCAGTCGGGAGAGAAAGCGGGCGAGCGGCTGGGCGACCGGGACCTGCCTCTCGGCCGCGGGCAGGCCGTCCTCACCAGGGGCGAGTGCCTCCGCGATCGCTCGCAGAGTGCGCAGCTCGGCGGCTCGCAGCCCCGGCGGGCGCCTTCAGGGCGGCGCGGCGGGGGAGCCGACCCTTCCGGCCAGCGACCAGAGCAGCAGTGAGGCGAAGACGAGCGACCCGTCGACGATCCCGTTGAGCAGGTAGACGAAGACGTCGTCCTGGATGAAGAAGACCAGCGAGGTGATCGAGGAGGCCGCCTTCCCCGCCGCGAGGGCCAGGATCATGGGGCGGTAGCGCACGACATCGGCCGACGCGATCCAGGCGAGGAACGTGATCACCACCATGTAGGCGAAGCCGAGCGAAAGCCAGAGCCGTTCGTCGGTCTTCGGCGCGGGCGTGTCGAAGCCGAGGTGGCCGCCGAGCTCGGTGAGGCGATCCAGCGTGCCGTCTGGCCAGGCGATGAAGAAGAAGCCCGTGATGGCGAAGCCGATCGCCATCAAGCGCAAGTTGAAGACGACGAAGCGCTCGGCTCTCTCCCCCGACATGGCGGCGGCATCCTAACTGGCTGGCTGGCCAGGATGACTCATACCTATGATCTCGCGGAGTGATTGATCGAGACCAAGTGCTGCATGTCGCCAGGCTCGCTCGGCTGAAGCTGACGGATGAGGAGATCGAGCGGATGGCCGGCGAGCTCTCCGGGATCCTCGACCACGTTGATCGGATCTCAGAGCTCGACCTAGAGGGCGTCGAGCCGACCTCGCACGTGATCGCGCTGGAGAATGTCCTGCGGCCGGACGAGCCGCGGCCGAGCTGGTCGCGCGACGACGTTCTCGAGCGAGCCCCGGATCCGGCCTCCGGCGCCTTCCGAGTCCCCTCGCCGCAGGCGTGAACCAAGAGCTGATCGAGCTCACGGTCGCCGAGGCGGCCGAGCGCGTCCGCTCCGGCGAGCTGGGCGCGGACGAGTACCTCGCCGCCTACCGTGAGGCGGCGGCCGGGGATTCGCTGAACGCCCTCCTCTGGAGGGCCGAGGAAGGTTCCCAGGCGGATCTCGAGGGGACCCGCGCCTCACAGGACGAGGTCGATCCGGACCGCCCGCTGGCCGGAATCCCCGTCGCGGTCAAGGACATCTTCTGTACCGAGGGGATCCCGACGACGGCCGGGTCGCGGATCCTCGAGGGCTACCGCCCCCCGTACACGGCCACGGCTGTCCGCCGGCTCCGCGACGCGGGGGCCCGCGTCCTCGGCAAGGCGAACATGGACGAGTTCGCGATGGGCTCCTCCAACGAGAACTCCGGCTATGGCCCCGCCCTCAATCCGTGGGACTCCGGCCGCGTTCCGGGCGGCTCCTCGGGCGGCAGCGCCGCGGCGGTCGCCGGGCGGCTCGCGCCCTGCGCCATCGGCACCGACACCGGAGGCTCGATCCGCCAGCCGGCGGCGCTCTGCGGGATCGTCGGGATGAAGCCGACCTACGGCGCCGTCTCCCGCTACGGGATGATCGCCTTCGCCTCCTCGCTCGACCAGTGCGGTCCGCTGACCAGGAACGTCACCGACGCGGCCCTCCTCCTCCAGGCGATGGAGGGGCGCGACGCCTGCGATTCCACCTCGGTCGGCATCGAGGGGGGCATCGACCTGCCGAGCCGGGAGGACCTGAAGGGCCTCAGCTTCGGGGTGCCCAGGGAGCTGGCCGGCGAGGCCGAGGGGATCGAGTCGGGTGTACGTGAGGTCTTCGAGCGAACCGTCGCGCTGATCGAGGAGCTGGGAGGCGAGGTCTCGGAGACGGAGCTTCCGCACGCGCCGCACGGGATCTCCGCCTACTACGTGCTGGCTCCCGCGGAGGCCTCGGCTAACCTCGCACGCTTCGACGGCGTTCGCTACGGGCTGCGCGTGGAGTCCGAGGATCTGACCGAGATGTACGAGGAGACCCGCGCCCGGGGCTTCGGCCCCGAGGTAAAGCGCCGCATCATGCTCGGCACCTACGCGCTCTCCTCGGGGTACTACGAGGCCTATTACGGTCGTGCGCAGCGAGTGCGCACCAAGATTGCCGAGGACTTCGCCAAGGCGTTCGAGCGCTTTGACTTCGTCGTCACCCCGACCTCGCCGACAGTCGCCTTCAAACTCGGCGAGCGCACGGACGATCCGCTGGCAATGTACCTCTCCGACTACTGCACCGTGCCGATGCCGTTGGCCGGGATCCCGGCGATCTCGATCCCCGCGGGCCTGGCGCAGCCAGACGGCGGGGGGTCTGACCTGCCGGTCGGCTTTCAGATCGCGGGCCCGGCGTTCTCGGACTCCGCCATGCTGGATGCTGCCTTCGCCCTCGAGGGAGCGATCGCCTTCCAGCGCAATGGAGCCGGAGGTACGGCGTGAGGGGCGCGCCTGCTCTCACCGACGAGGAGTTCCGCGAGGCGGTGAAGGACGCCCTCGACACGCTGCCACCCGAGATCGCATCGAAGCTGACGAACGTCGCGGTGATCGTCGAGGACCGCCATCCGAGCGGGCGCCTGATGGGGCTGTTCGACCCGCGCGGGGGAATGCCGCGAATCATCATCTACCGTGAGCACCACACCAGTCGCGAGAGCGTCAGGGACACCGTGCTCCACGAGGTCGGGCACTATTTCGGCGCCGACGAGGCGACGGTTCGGGGGTGGGGTCTGTGAGCACGAACGGCTACGAGCCCGTCATCGGGCTCGAGATCCACGTCGAGCTCTCGACCGGGACCAAGATGTTCTGCGGGTGTGAGCCCTCGTTCGGAGATCAGCCCAACGTCCATACCTGCCCGGTCTGCCTCGGGCACCCGGGGACGCTGCCGACGATCAACGAGCAGGCGATCCGCTACGCGCTCGTGATCGCCGCCGCTCTCGAGTGCCAGGTCCCGCCGACCTCGATCTTCCACCGCAAGCAGTACTTCTATCCCGACCAGGCCAAGAACTACCAGATCACCCAGTACGACGAGCCCATCGCGGTCAACGGCAAGCTCGGCGGCGTCCGTATCCACCGCGCCCACCTCGAGGAGGACACGGCGAAGATGATCCACGTGGGGGAGTCGGGCCGCATCCACGGCTCCAGCGCGTCGCTGGTGGACTTCAACCGCGCCGGCACGCCGCTGGTCGAGATCGTCACCGAGCCGGATCTGCGCTCGGCGCACGAGGCGCGCGAGTGGGCGCAGCTGCTGCGCACCACGATTCGCCAGCTCGGCGTCTCCGACGTGAACATGGAGGAGGGCTCGCTGCGGGTCGACGCGAACGTCTCGATCAGGCCCACGGGCTCGGACGAACTCGGCACGAAGACCGAGCTCAAGAACATGAACAGCTTCCGGTTCCTCGAGCGCGGGATCGAGGCCGAGCTCGAGCGCCAGCGCGTCCTCGTCCAGGGCGGCGAGGCGGTCGTCCAGGACACGCTCCACTTCCATCCCGAGGACGGCTCACTGACCCCGCTGCGCTCCAAGGAGTACGCGCACGATTACCGCTACTTCCCCGAGCCCGACCTTGTCCCGGTCGCGCCGACCGACGAGATGCTGAAGGAGGCGCGGGAATCGCTGCCGGAGCTGCCGGCCCACCGGCGCGAGCGCTACCTGAAGGAGGTCGGTCTCTCCGAGGAGGCCGCGACGACACTTGCCTTCCAGTCGGAATTCGGCGAGTACTTCGAGCGGGCGGCCGCCGCCGCCGACGGCGCACCCGCGAAGGCGATCGCCAACTGGGTCACCGGCGAGCTGGTGGCGGCGCTGCGCCAGGCCGGCGCGGAGGACGATCCACTCGCCTCCAAGGCGACGCCCGAGGCCGTGGCCGTCCTGGCGGGACTCGTGGAGACGAAGACCATCTCGCACGGGGCTGGTAAGCAGGTACTCGCCAAGCTCGTCGAGGAGGGGGGCGATCCAGCCGAGATCGTCGAGCGCGAGGGCCTCGCCCAGATCTCAGACAGTTCCGAGCTAGAGGGAATCGTCGACCGCGCGATCGAGGCCGAGACAGAGGCGGCCGAGCAGGTCCGCCAAGGCAACGAAAAGGCGATCGGCCGGATCGTCGGCGCGGTGATGAAGGAGACGAAGGGCCGCGCCGACGGCGGCGCCGTCACGAAGCTGATCCGCGAACGCCTCTAGTTCGCCGTCGGCATCGCCTGCCTTCGCCTGGTCGTACCCTGGGTCGATGGCCGGTGCGCCCTACGTGATCATCGCCCTGCTCTTCGGTCTCTCGAGCGGGATCATCGGCCGTGCCAAGGGCAGCTCGTTCTTCCTCTGGTTCCTGATCGGGCTCGTGATCCCGGTCTTCGGACTCCTCGCGGCGATTCTCTATCGATCCGAGCGCGAGGAGCCCGAGCGCCGCTGCCCAACCTGCGGCAAGATCCTCAAACTCCACGTCCAGGTCTGCACGCGGTGTGGGACGGAGCTGTACCTGCCCGACCCCTCAGAGGTCAGGCCCGGCCCCGCGCACCGATCTACCTGAGCCAGGTGCGGACGATCGCGTTCGCGAAGCCGAGGCCGTAGCGAACCACGGCCGGTTTCTTGGAGTGGCCGTAGGTGCGCTTGGCCACCGTCACCGGCACCTCCTTCGCCGGGATGCCGCGCTTGATCGCCTCGATCAGGAACTCCGAGGTGTGGAACTGCTCCTGGCGCAGGACGAGCTGGGGCAGCACCGTGGTCCGGACGGCCCGATAGCCGTTGGAACAGTCGGAGACCTTGGTGCGGGTGATGAAGGAGACGAGCTTGTTGAAAAAGACGATGCCGAACTCGCGTGAGCGCGAATTCGGATCTGCCGCGCCCAACACCCGCGAGCCGTGGGCGACGTCGACCTCGTCGTCGAGCACGGGCCTGACCAGGCGCTCCATCTCGCTCGGCAGGTGCTGCCCGTCGGCGTCGAGAGTCACCACCACGAGCGAGCCCGACTCGGCCATCAGCCGGTAGCCGGTGCGAAGTGCGGCTCCGCCGCCGCGATTGATCACGTGGCGCGCGACGATCGCCCCGGCCTTTGCGGCCTCCTCGCTCGTGTCGTCCCGGGAGCCGTCGTCGATGACCAGGACGGCGGTCTGCTCGCCGCAAACCTCCGAGGGGATGCTGCGGACCACGTCGCCGACGCTCTCGGCCTCATTGAAGGCCGGGACGACGACGGCGATCGTGTCGCGAAAGCGCTCCGGGAGCTTCGCCTCCCGGAACTCCTCCCAGGCGAGGCCCTCGAGCAGGGCGGAGAGCTGCTGGTTCATCCGCGCGCTCTCGGTCAGCGCGCGCAGCACCAGCAGGAACAGGATCAGGATCGCGAACACCGCGAGGCCGAGGATGCGGCCGCCGTTTCCCCGTTCGAAGGAGAAGGCTGAGAGCAACGCGTCGAGCAGCTCGGTCCCGGAGACGATCGCGAGCCCAATCCCCCCGAGGATCGCGAGCAGGACGGCGCCGTTGGAGAGGGAGTGCCGCCGCCAGATGGCGAAGGCGATCAACAGCACCGCGAAGACGAGCCCGAAGGCACGCAGCGCCGTGAGCTCTTCGGGGAACACCGAGGCGATCATCGGGACGGTCAAGGCGGCGCCAGAATAGGCCCCGACGGCCCTGTCGGGCGGGTTGTCCCTTTCGCGACGCCCGCGCATCGCGGGCACGACGACGCGCCGCCCCGGGCGTTACCCTGCCGCGTTCACCATGCGCGTCCTCATCCTCGGGGGCGACGGCTATCTGGGCTGGCCGACGGCGATGCGCTTCTCCGCCGGCGGGCACGAGGTCTCCGTCGTCGACAACTTCTCCCGCCGTCGCTGGCACGAGAAGCACGGCACAGACTCACTCACTCCGATCCGTTTCCTCGAGGAGCGCATCGAGGCCTGGGGAGAGATCTCCGGCAACCAGATCGCGTCCCACATCGGCGCGATCGAGGACCCGGAGTTCCTCGAGCAGGTGATCGTCGAGACGAAGCCCGAGGCCATCGTGCACTACGGCGAGCAGCCTTCGGCCCCCTTCTCGATGGCCAGTCGCGAGCAGGCCATCGAGACGCAGTACACGAACGTGATCGGAACGCTCAACCTCCTCTTCCTCCTTCGGGACCATGCGCCGGACTGCCACCTCGTCAAGCTCGGGACGATGGGGGAGTACGGGACGCCCAACATCGACATCGAGGAGGGCTTCATCGAGATCGAGCACAAGGGCCGCAAGGACACACTGCCCTTCCCGAAGATGCCGGGCTCGCTCTACCACCTCTCCAAGGTGCACGACTCCCACAACATCCACTTCGCCTGCCGCGTCTGGGGCCTGCGCTCGACCGACCTCAATCAGGGCGTCGTCTACGGCATCGAGACCGATGAGACCGCCCGGGACGAGCGGCTCTGCACCCGGTTCGACTACGACGAGTGGTTCGGGACGGTCCTCAACCGCTTCTGCGTGCAGGCCGTGATCGGCCACCCGCTCACGGTCTACGGCAAGGGCGGCCAGACACGCGGCTTCCTCAACCTCCGCGACACGCTCCAGTGCGTGGAGCTGGCGGTGGACAACCCGCCGGACGTGGGCGAGTACCGGGTCTTCAACCAGTTCACCGAGTCGTTCTCGGTCGCGGAGCTCGCCGAGCTCGTGCAGCGAGCAGGGGGTGAGGTCGGGCTCGAGGTCGAGATCGAGCACCTCGAGAACCCGCGCGTCGAGGCCGAGGAGCACTACTACAACCCCGTCCACACGAAGCTGCTCGACCTGGGCCTCGAGCCGAGCCACCTCGGCGATGAACTGGTCCGCTCGATGCTGAAGACGATCGAGCGCCACCGGGATCGGGTGATCGACTCGGCGATCGATCCCCGCACTCGGTGGAAGCCCGCTCAGGAGCCGGCGGGTGCGCGCTAGCCGCCGCGCTGAGCGACGCGCGAGCGCTCAATCCCCGAACGACCCGTACTTGATCTCGGCGCCGGTCCTGTAGGTGGCCATGATCACGCCGGTGGAGGAGACCTGCGAGCTCGTGACGTCCAGGCCCTCCGGGAGCGTGCCGCCGTCGAACAGTCGCTTTCCCTTGCCGAGTACGACCGGGAAGACCATCAGGCGGAACTCGTCGACGAGCCCGTGCTCGAGCAGCGTCTGAATCAGGTTCGCGCTGCCTTGCACCTGAAGCTCCGGGCCGTCTTCCTCCTTCAGCGCGCGGACGCCCTCGGGGACCTCACCCTCGATCAGTTTCGAGTTCTCCCACTCGAGATCTGTGAGCGTGGTCGAGGCCACGTGCTTGGTCGCCTTGTTCAGCGGCTCGGCGCCGGGCTCATCGCGGTGCTGCGGCCAGTAGGCCGCGAAGATCTCGTAGGTCTTCCGGCCCAGGACGAGGTCGAAGGGCTTCGACATCCACTCGCCCATCCTCTCCTGCATCTGCTCGTCCCAGTAACCGAACGACCAACCGCCGTGCTCGAAACCGCCTTCCGGATCCTCCTCCGGGCCGCCCGGCGCCTGCATGACGCCGTCGAGGGTGATGAAACTGCTCACGATCAGCTCTCGCATCTGTTGGCTCCTTTCCTCGGGTTGATCCAAATGACCGGACCGGGTCTCGAAACTCATCGGGAGAGGTGGTTCGCGCCCGCCGAGGGCGCTTGGCTACCATCGGCCCATGCGCGCTGCTGACGCTCTGATGGAGGCCCTCAAGGCCGAGGGCACACAACACATCTTCGGCATTCCGGGCGGGGCGAACCTGCCGATCTACGACGCGGTCCACGACGCCGAGATCACCCACATCCAGGCGCGGCACGAGCAGGGCGCGGGCCACATGGCCGAGGGCTACGCCAAGGCGTCGGGACGGGTCGGCGTCGCCTTCGCGACCTCCGGTCCGGGCGCGACCAACCTGGTCACCCCGATCGCCGACGCGATCATGGACTCGGTTCCCACCGTCTTCATCACCGGCCAGGTCCGCACCGAGCTGATCGGCACCGACGGCTTCCAGGAGGCTGACGTGAACGGCATCACGATGCCGGTTGTGAAGCACTCCCTCATGGTCCAGGACCCGCGCAAGATCCCCGAGTACGTCCACGCGGCGTTCCACATCGCATCCACTGGTCGCCCCGGGCCGGTGCTGGTCGACGTTCCCCAGGACCTCTCCCGCGCGGACATCGAGTACGAGCCGATCACCGAGACCCCGAACCTACCCGGCTACAAGCCCTCGACCGAGGGCAACATCAAGCAGATTCGCCTCGCCGCCAAGGCCCTCGCCAACGCGCAGCGACCCGTGATCTACGCCGGCGGCGGAGTGGTCAACGCCAACGCCTCCGAGGAGCTGCGCGAGTTCTGCACCGCCGACAACTTCCCAGTGACATGCACGGTGATGGGCCTCGGGGCCTTCCCAGCTCCGCACGATCAGTGGCTCGGCATGCTCGGGATGCACGGAACGCGCAGCGCGAACTACTCCATGGACAACGCCGACCTGATCGTCGCGGTAGGCGCCCGATTCGACGATCGGATCACCGGCAAGCTCTCCGAGTTCGCGCCGCGCGCCAAGTTCGTCCACATCGACATCGACCCGGCCGAGATCTCCAAGAACGTCCCGGCGCACATCCCGATCGTGGGGGACGCCAAGGAGGTCCTGCCGAAGCTCACCAAGGAGTACCGCGCGACCAAGGCCGACCGGGGTCGGCTCGACGCCTGGTGGGATCAGATCCGCGCATGGCAGAAGGAGCACCCGCTCGGTTATGAGGACTCCGAGGACTCCGAGATCAAGCCTCAGCGCATGATCCAGGCGATGCACGCGGCGACCGGGGGCGACGCGATCATCACCTCGGACGTCGGGCAGCACCAGATGTGGTGCGCGCAGTACTACGACTTCGACAAGCCGCGGCGCTGGATCAATTCCGGCGGCCTCGGGACGATGGGCTTCGGCCTGCCCTCGGCGATCGGGGCCAAGGTGGCCTGTCCCGACGAGACAGTGGTCTGCCTCGCAGGGGACGGCAGCCTGATCATGACCTGCCAGGAGTTCGCCACCGCGGTCCGGCACGAGATCCCGGTGAAGGTCTTCCTGATGAACAACGGCTACTTCGGCATGGTCCGCCAGTGGCAGGAGCTCTTCTGGGACGGCCGCTACTCCGCCGTGGAGATGGGGCCCAGCCCGGACTGGCCGAAGCTCGCCGAGGCGTTCGGAGCCAAGGGGATGATGGTCGACGACAAGAACGAGGTCGAGGCGGCGATGGGCGAGGCGCTCGCCACCGAGGGACCGGTGCTCCTCGACGTCCGCGTCACCAAGGACGAGAACTGCTATCCGATGATCCCGGCCGGCGCCGCCGCTCGGGACATGGTGGGCTGAGATGGAAGCTGGAACTCCGGACCTGATCAAGCTCGAGGACCTGGACGCCGCCGCGGGCGCGCTCACCGGGCGCAAGCACGTCCTCTCGATCCTGGTCGAGAACCGCCCCGGCGTTCTCGCCCGGATCGCCGGCCTCTTCAGCCGCCGCGGATTCAACATCGACACCCTCGCCGTTGGGCCGACCGAGGACCCCGAGGTATCCCGGATCACCCTTACAGTCGATGGCGGCGTCCACCCGATCGATCAGGTGACCAAGCAGCTCCACAAGCTGGTCAACGTGATCAAGATCAGGGACATGGGGCCGGGCGAGACGATCGCCCGCGAGATGGCCCTCTTCAAGGTCTCGGCCCCGATCGAGAGCCGCGCCGAGATCATGCAGTTCGCCGAGATCTTCCGGGCCAAGATCGTCGACGTCTCCCGACGCTCGCTGACCATCGAGGTCACTGGGAGCGCCGACAAGGTCGAGGCCTTCGAGCGGATGATTCGCCCACACGGGCTGATCGAGATGGTCCGCACGGGCGAGGTCGCGATCGCCCGCGCCAAGCCGGACGCCTAGCCGTCCGGATGGGGGTCGCGGCCGAAGCCACGGAGACGCTGCTGGCCGGCCTCGAGAGCGCGCTCTCGCGCCGGGACCCGGACCGTCCGAACCAGCTGATCTCCGCCACCGTCGAGGTCGAGGTCGAGGTGGACCCGGCAGCGATAGCCGCCGGTTCCAGGCTCGCCGCCGACCGTTGGTTCTGCTGGGAGCAACCCGATCGCGATTTCGCTCTCGCCGGGCTGGGATCCGCCGTGCAGGTGGTGAGCCGGGGGGAGGACCGCTTTGCCGACGTGGCGGAGGGATGCGCGCGCGCGATGCACGCCCGCGTAGCGGAGGAGCCGGCGGAGCTGCCCGCTGGCGCGGGCCCGTTCTGGGCAAGTGGGTTCGGTTTCTCGCCTCGCGGAGGGTCGGATCCACTCTGGTCCTCGCTGCCTCCGGCGCTTGCCGTCATGCCGGAGCTCGCGATCGCCCGGGGGCCGGAGGGCGCCTTTCTGACCGCGTCGATCCACCTCGAGCCGGGCACGGACCCCGACGAAAGCCTCGGGCGCATCAGCGGCAGGATCGGCTCGCTGCGCGAGGCCGCACTCACGCCGGCTGACCCGCACCCGAGTGCTGCGACCCGGATCTTCGGCCGCTATCCGCCCCACCGCTATGAGCGAATCGTCGCAGCGGCCGTCGAGCGCATCCACTCCACCGCCATCGACAAGGTCGTACTCGCCCGCGAGCTGACCGTGGAGGCGCCCGCTGCGCACGATCCGGCGGCGCTGTTCGGCGCCCTCCGGGACCTCTTCCCGTCCTGCTTCTGCTTCTGCTTCGGCACCCCGGAGGCTGCCTTCCTCGGGGCGAGTCCGGAGCTGCTGGTGCGCCGCTCCGGTCCCGTCGCCGCGACCGTCGCGCTGGCCGGGACCACCTCGCGCAGCGCGGACCCCGCCGTCGACGATCACGTTGGCGAGGCGATGCTGCGCAGCCCCAAGGTCCGCGATGAGCACGGCATCGTAGTCCGGCGGATCGAGCGCACGCTCCGCCCGCACGCGGTCTGGGTTCACCCGGAGGGGCAGCCTTTCGTGGTCAAGGTCGGCAACCTGCAGCACCTGGCCACGCCGATTCGCGCCCAGCTCGCCGAGGCGCACAGCGCCATCGAGCTAGCCGGCTTCCTGCACCCGACCCCCGCGATCGGGGGCGAGCCGAGGGCTCCCGCGCTCGAGCTGATCTCCGAGCTCGAGGGGATTGACCGCGGCTGGTACACCGGCCCGGTCGGCTGGATGGACGCCACGGAGGACGGCGAGTACTGCGTCGGCCTGCGCTCGGCGCTGCTCCGTGACCGCGAGGCGCACCTGTTCGCCGGTTGCGGGATCGTGGCGGATTCGGATCCCGCCGCCGAGCTTCAGGAGTCCGAGCTCAAGTTCGAGGCGCTGCTGCCGCTGCTAGCTGGCTGAGCTCGCGGTGGAGCTCCAGGTTGCGCGCCCGGTCGGTGCGGACCACGATCATCCGCGCTTCGCCGGAGAGCGCCTCGTCGAGCTCGCGCGGCGTGTCGGGGACCGTGACCGAGAGGTCGACCAGGTCCGCCGCGTCGGCGGGATCGCGGCCGGCGGGAGTCCCGAGCAGTTCCTCGAACTCGGTCTCGGGCATCGCCTCGGCCTGCGGCAGGAAGTGGAAGATGCCGCCGCCCCCGTTGTCGATCACGATCAGGCGCAGCTCCGGCGCGTGCTTTACCGCGGCCAGCCCGCCGATGTCATGGAAGAGAGCGAGATCGCCGAGCACCGCCCAGGTGCGGCTGCCGCTGGCGGCGGTGAGCCCAGCGGCGGTGGAGACCAGCCCGTCGATGCCGTTCGCCCCGCGGTTGGAGGCGAAGCGCACGCCCTCGGGCCCCGGCCGCAGGAAGGCCTCCAGATCCCGGACCGGCATGCTCGAGGCGGTGAACACGGAGTCGCCGTCGCGCAGCGCCCGACCCAGCGCGAGCCAGACGCCCGGCTCGCTGAGCTCGTCGAGCGACTCGAGCCGCTCCTCGACCGCGTCGCGCACCGCGCGCTCGGCCTGGAGCCACCCGGCGGCGTAGGGGGATCCCTCGACAGCGGCGGATCCCGGCCGCATCCGCAAGAGGCGCTCCGTGAGCGAGCGCGACGTCGCAAGCGGCTCCGCACGGACCACGGTGGCGGCGCGTCGGGTCGGCTCGCGCCATTGTCCCGTCGGGTCGACGACGATCTGATCGAGACCCTCGATCGCGGCCAGCCACTGACGCAGCGGCTTGCTGGTCGGTAGGTCGCCGACGCGGATCACCAGCTCGGGCTGGAGCTCCGCGGGACGCTCCCGGACGATGGCATCGTAGGCGGTGACGAGCAGCGAGCGATCGTGCGGCCCGCGACGCAGCTGGGAGGTCGGCTCGGCGAGGATCGGAAACCCGGCGGCGGCCGCGAGCTCGGCGATCGGCCCGGCCAGGCTCGGGTCGGGCTGCCGTCCAGCGACGATCAGGCCGCGCGGTGAGGACTCGATCCGCTCCGCCAGGTCGTCGAGGAGGCTCTCGCCGGCGCGCGACCACGTGGGGGCGACCACGTGAAGCGGGGCATCGCCGCGGCCCTCGAGCGCGAGCGGGTCTGTGGCGCTCACCTGGCCCGCGACGGGCACGGGGGCGAGGGGCTCCCGCCAGGGCACGTTCAGGTGCACGGGCCCTGGCCGTGGGTCACCCAGAGCGGCGGCGTAGGCCCGGCATGCGACCGAGCGAAAGTGGAGCAATCCATCGTCGTCGGCCTCGTGCGTCCCGACCTCGCAGAACCAGCGCACCGCCTCGCCGTAGAGCTTGAGCTGGTCGATGGTCTGGCCGGCGCCGATGTCGCGGAGCTCAGGCGGCCGATCGGCCGTGAGCACGATCAGCGGGACGGCCGCCTCATCGGCCTCGACGACGGCGGGGTGGAGGTTCGCCGCGGCCGAGCCCGAGGTGCAGAGCACGGCCGCCGGGATGCCGGTGGCGAGGGCCGTGCCGAGAGCGAAGAACCCGGCACTGCGCTCGTCGAGGATCACCGCCACCTCGATCGCGGGCTGCCGCCAGAGGGCGACCGCGAGGGGAGTGGAGCGCGAGCCGGGGGATAGCACCGCCCGGCGGACGCCGCTGCGGGCCAGCTCCTCGACCATCGCCGAGGCGAGGGCCGTGTTGCGGTTGGTCGTGTCCACCGTCGCCGAACGGTAGTTCAGTCGAGGCGGCGGGCCGCAAGGGCCTCTTCGTCGATCTCGACGCCGAGGCCGGGGCGGTCGTCCAGATGGAGCTCGCCGCGCTCCACGGACGCTCCCTTCCCGACCGTGGTCGAGAAGAGCCTCTCGGTGGCGAGCCCGTGTGCGATGCCGGCGTCGCCGCCTCGCGAGCGAAGTGCCTGCACGGCATGAGCGGCCGCGGTGATCCCAACCGGGCCCTCAAGCGAGCTCGACAGATACGACGGCATCGTCTCCGCGATCTCGAGCGTCGCGCCGAGACCGCCGACCTTCGCCACCTTGACGGCGGCCACGTCGCAGGCGCCCAGCTCCCGGGCACGGCGCGCGTCGAAGGGGGAGACCAGGCTCTCGTCGGCTGCGACCCGGACCTGCACCCGGCCCCGCAGGTCCACCATCTGCTCGAAGGTGCCCACCGGCTGCTCGGCGAGCTCGATCCGGTGGCGGGCGAGCGCCTCGAGCCGGTCGGCGGCCTCGTCCACGCTCCAGGCGCCGTTCGCGTCGACGCGGATAGCGATCTCGTCCCCAAGTGTCTGCCGGACCGTGGCGACCCGTGTCACATCCCCTGCCAGCCCAACTTTGAGCTTGAAGGTGCGGAAGCCCTCGGCCGCCCAGTCTCGCGCCAGCACACGAGTAGTCGAAGGATTCGCGGCCGGAAGAGTCGCGTTGCAGGTAACCGGCGCGGCTTCTGCCGCGCCGAGCAATCGCCAGACCGAGTCGCCGGTGGCGCGCCCTACCAGGTCATGCAACGCGATGTCAACGGCGGCGACGGCCTGCGGCGACGCCCCGCGATTGCGACACCGGGCGATCGCCGACCAGATCCTCTTCGGGTCGACCTCGCCCTCGAGCAGTCCGGGCCAGCAGCGATCTCGGATCTCAGTGGCGATCTGGTCGATGCCGACGCCACCACGGAGGGAGAGGGCGGCGGTCTCACCCCAGCCCTCGACGCCCTCGCCGCGGATCCGGACAAGGATCAGCTTTCGCTCGTGCAGCTCCCCCCGAGCCGTGATGTAGGGCTCACGAAACGGCAGGGAGTAGGGGATGACCTCGAGCTGCTCCAGTTGCACCCACCGATCGTATGTGCGCGACCGAGCGGCCCGGGTCGCGTCCTACGGCGTCCCCCAGAGCGCATTCCGGATCGAATCGTTGAGCACGTGGGCGCCTCCCGACACGCCGAGGTTTCCGGACTTGCGCCAATAGATCGAGAATGCGATTCCCATGGGGAGCATCCCGACGATGAGGTTGTCCACCTCGTCCCAGCCGAAGAGCGGCGCATGCCACAGGCACCACAGCAGTCGATCCCCCCACTAGAGGTCGCCTCCGTGGCCTCCATCGGCGCGGCAGTTCTAGTCAGAGCTGCGGCGCGTCTTCAAGGCCCGTGGACGAGCGTCTATGCAGCGGCCAGTAGGCCTGCCGAGAGCGCCAGGCTGAAGGCGCCGAGCAGCGCCCCGGTCTGCGCAAGCGCCTTGTTGAGCGAGGGCCCGTCGGTCCGCTTGGCGACCGCCTGCGATGGCGCGCGGGAGAGCAGCACCCACACCACCGCAACCAGAAGCCCGCTCCACCACGGGGCGTCCGTGGCGATCAGCGCCCCCCAGCCGACGAAGAACCCCACCAGGAGGAGGCCGATGAAGACCGCCCGCGTCGGCTTGCGGCCGACTCTCACCGCCAGGGTGCGCTTGCCGGCGCGGCGGTCCGTGTCCATGTCCCGAATGTTGTTGACGACGAGAATCGCTGTCGCGAGACAACCGATTGAGACCGAGAGGGCGAAGGGCAGCCAGTCGAGCCGCTCGAGCTGCACGTAGTACGAGCCGTTCACGGCTACGAGGCCGAAGAAGAGGAAGACGAAGAGCTCTCCGAGGCCCGCGTAGCCGTAGGGCCGCGGCCCACCCGTGTACAGCACACCGGCGGCGATCGACGCGGCGCCCACGGCGATGATCACCCAGCCCGCCACGGTGGCGAGGTAGATGCCCGCCGCGACCGCGATCCCGAAGGCGAGCCAGGTCGCGATCAGCACGCTGCGCGGCGCGACCAGGCCCGCCGCGGTCACCCGTACAGGTCCGAGCCGAGCGACGGTGTCGGCCCCTCGCTTGGCGTCCGAGTAGTCGTTCGCCAAGTTGGTCCCGATCTGAATGAAGATGCTCCCGATCAGGGCCGCGATGAAGGCCCCGACCCGGGGCAACTCTTCCACCTCCTCGATCGCGGCCGCGGTCCCCACGAGCACCGGTGCGATCGCCGCCGGCAGCGTCCGGGGACGCGCGGCCATCAGCCAGATCCGCACCGCTAGGGCCTCTTCGGGTACTTGGAGAAGTCCGGCCTGCGTCCCTGCTGGTAGGCGTTGCGGCCCTCCTGGCCCTCCTCCGTCATGTAGAAGAGCAGCGTCGCGTCATGGGAGAGCTGCTGGATTCCGGCAAGCCCGTCCTCGGTCGCGTTGAAGCTCGCCTTGAGCAGGCGCAGCGAGAGGGGGGACAGCGCCGCCATCTCCCGGCACCAGGCGACGGTCTCGCGCTCGAGGTCCGCGAGCGGGACGACGGTGTTGACCAGCCCCATGTCGAGCGCCTCCTGCGCCTCGTAGAGGCGCGAGAGAAACCAGACCTCCTTCGCCTTCTTCACCCCGACGTTGCGGGCGAGCAGGGAGGACCCGAAGCCGCCGTCGAAGCTGCCCACGCGCGGCCCTGTCTGGCCGAAGACGGCGTTGTCGGCGGCGATCGTCAGGTCGCAGACGAGGTGAAGGATGTGTCCGCCCCCCACGGCGTAGCCGGCCACCATCGCGACCACCGGCTTGGGCAGCCGGCGGATCTGGACGTGTAGATCGCCGACGTCGAGCCGGCCCACGCCCTTCTGAGCGACCTCGTCCTCGCCCATGTACCCGTCGTCACCGCGGATCCGCTGGTCGCCGCCCGAGCAGAAGGCCTCGTCGCCGGCGCCAGTGAAGATGACGGTCGCGACGTCGATGTCGTCGCGGGCCCGGGCGAACGCGTCCCGCAGCTCGGCCAGGGTCGGGGGGCGGAAGGCGTTGTGGACCTCCGGCCGGTTGATCGTGATCTTGGCGATCTGATCGCCGCGCTCGTAGATCACGTCCTCGTAATCGCCCTCGGCGCGCCACTCGATCGGCGCGTAGAGCTGGTCCTCGGGCGGTGCGTCCTTGTGGCGTCGCGGCACGCGGCAACGATAGCCCCGCGCTTATTTCTTAGGCTTCCGGACGTGAAGCTCGACGACTGGCTCGCGCAGCGGGCGCACAGTTGCCCCGAGCGGTCCGCGCTGGTCACGGAAGCCTCCAGCGTGACCTATGCGGAGCTGGAGGCAGAGGCGACCTGGGTCGCTCGCCGCCTCGCGGCATTCGGGGTGAGGAGGGACGCGGTCGCGGCTCTGACAATGCACCCGCGCCGGGAGGAGGTCGTATTGCTCCACGCGCTGATGAAGCTCGGTGCCGTGGCGCTGCCGCTCAGCCCGCGCCTCACCGAGGCCGAACGGGCCGGCGTCCTGGCTGCGGAGCGGCCGGCCGTTGACCTGAACGACGCGGCGGAGCTCACCCAGACCGAGGCCGACCTGCCACTGCTCGGCGAGCACGACATGGAGGATCTCCAGTGCCGGATCCTGACCAGCGGCACCTCCGGCGAGCCGCGGCCGGTCGGGCTCACCTACGGAAACTTCCTGTTCAGCGCGGTCGGATCCGCCTTCAACATCGGCGTTGACCCCTCCGACCGCTGGCTCTGCTGCCTGCCGCTCAGCCACGTCGCCGGCCTCTCCATCATCCTCCGCTCCGTCATCTACGGGACCACCGCGGTTCTCCTCGACGGCTTCGACACCGAGCAGGTGGCGAGCACTCTCGTCTCCGGGGATATCTCGGTGCTCTCGCTCGTGCCGACGCAGCTGATCCGCCTGCTCGAGGCGGACGCCGACCTCTCCGCCCCGCGGGCGATCCTGATCGGCGGGGGGCCGGTTCCCGCCGAAGCCCTCCGCGAGGCACTCCGCCGGGGGGCGACCGTGGTGCAGACCTATGGCATGACCGAGACCTGTTCGCAGGTCACGACGCTGGCGCCGGAGGACGCGGAGCGCAAGATCGGCTCGGCGGGGCGGCCGCTGCTCACCAGCCACATCCGTATTGAGGCGGGGGAGATCCTGGTCCAGGGGCCGACCGTCGCCCCGGGCTGCTACGAGGCGGACGGCTGGCTCCACACCGGCGATCTCGGACATATCGACGAGGAGGGCTTCCTCCGCGTCACCGGCCGCCGGGGTGAGGTGATCGTCACGGGCGGGGAGAACGTGATGCCCGCGGAGGTCGAGGCGGTGCTGGTCTCGCACCCCGCCGTGGCGGACGCGGCCGTGGTCGGCCGGCCCGACCCCGAATGGCAGGAGACCGTCTGTGCGCTGGTGGTCGTCCACGAAGGGGCCGAGGCGACGGATGAGGAGCTGCGCACCCATTGCTCCGCCTCGCTGGCGCCCTACAAGGTGCCGAAGCGGGTGGACTTCGTCTCGAGCCTGCCAAGGACTCCCTCCGGCAAGCTGCTCCGCGGCGAGTTGCCCGAGCCCGCCGGCACCTGAGCGCGAACCGGGCCTCTGTAGCATCCGCCGCCTCATGGCCGCCGACGACGTCCTCTACGACAAGGACGCGGACCTCTCTGCGCTCGAGGGGAAGACGATCGCGATCCTGGGATACGGCTCCCAGGGGCACGCGCACGCCCTCAATCTGAAGGAATCGGGCATGAACGTGGTGGTCGGGCTCCGCCCGGACTCCCCTAGCCGCGCCGACGCGGAGGCCGAGGGTCTCGAAGTGCTCGACGTCGCCGACGCTGCCAGCAGGGGCGACGTGGTGATGATCCTGCTGCCCGACGAGAAGCAGGCCCAGATCTGGCGGGAGGAGATCGCGGATGGAATCGCCGACGGCAACCTGCTGATGTTCGCCCACGGCTTCGCGATCCGCTTCGGGCAGATCGAGCCGCCGCCGGGCGTCGATGTGGGCATGGTCGCTCCGAAGGGCCCCGGGCACCTGGTCCGCCGCGAGTTCACAGAGGGCCAGGGGGTCCCCTGCCTGATGGCGATCCACCAGGACGCGACCGGGAGCGCGCGCGAGCAGGTGCTCGCCTACGCGAGCGGCATCGGCGGAGGGCGCGCCGGGATCATCGAGACCACTTTCAAGGACGAGGCCGAGACCGACCTCTTCGGTGAGCAAGCGGTCCTCTGTGGAGGCGCCACCGAGCTCGTCCGCGCCGGCTTCGAGACGCTCGTCGAGGCCGGCTACGACCCCCGCCTTGCCTACTTCGAATGCCTCCACGAGCTCAAGCTGATCGTCGATCTGATGTACGAGCACGGCATCCAGGGGATGCGCCATTCAATCTCGAACACGGCGGAGTACGGCGACATGACCCGGGGGCCGAAGGTGGTCACCGACGAGACGCGCCAGGCGATGAGGAAGATCCTCGCCGACATCCAGTCGGGCGAGTTCGCGAAGGAGTGGATCGCCGAGAACGAAGCCGGCCAGGAGAACTTCCAGCGCATGCGCGAGGAGGCCGCCGGCTCTCAGGTCGAACAGGTCGGCAAAGGCCTGCGCTCGATGATGCCCTGGATCGAGAAGTAGCCGAGCGCGAGGCCTCAGGCGTTCGTCACCGGCTCCTGCTGCGAGATCGGGGGCAGGGTCTCGGTTACCAGCAGGAAGTACGCGGTGGCGCGCAGCTGGTAGGCGAGGCCCCAGCTGAGCACGTTGTGGGTGCCGGCTGCGTTGCGGCCGGTGAACACGATGTGGAACCAGGCCGCCGCCGCCGCCAGCGGGTAGACCGTGCCGATCAGATACAGGATGAAATAGACCGGGAAGCCGAGAATGAACCGGAAGCCGGTCTTCCAGCGGTTGTAGCGCTCGAGTTGGGGGTCGATCGGGGCGCGGATCGGATACTCGGGCGCCTCCTCGAAGCCGAACGGAGGCCACTCGTCGGTCTGCAGATTGAAGAAGGCGTTCACGCGGGCAAGGTTGCGCAGCACACCCGCGTTGAAGCTGTAGAGGCCCGCCGGGTAGCGGGCGGTGAAGACGATCGCGAACCAGGCCAGGAACGCGACGATGAAGGCGCCGAACACGTACACGCTGACCAGGATGAGCCAGGGGACGGCGAGGATGAGGCGGAAGCCGGTCTTCGACCGGCTCCGCCTCTCCACGTAATCAGCCTCGTACGAGACCGGGTACAGCTCTATGCCTCGGGCGGGGGGCTCGGCGGCGGGCTCTCGGGCGTCCGGGTGGCGGCCTCGCTCGAGATCTGACCGGCCGGCGCCGCCCCGGTCTCCTCGTATGAGAAGGGCGGGTAGTCCTCGGTGAGCAGCAGGAAGTATCCGCCGCCCCGCGTGAGGTAGGCGGACGCCGAGCGGATCGGATCGAAGAGGCCCTCCGGCAGCTTACCCGTGAACAGGATCGCGAACCAGGCAATGAACGCGCAGACCCCGAGGATGATCGCCTGAACGATCGCGAGCAGGTAGACCGGGATCCCGACGATGAAGCGGAAGCCGGTCTTCAGGCGGCTGTACTGGTCGAGCGGGGGAGCGACACCGACCCGAACTGGATAGTCCGGCGCCTCGTCACCGCCGAAAGGCGGCCACGCGTCGGTGAGCAGGTACTCGAACCCGTTCACCCTGCTGATCATCCGCAGGTAGCCCGCGTTGAAGTTGTAGAGGCCTTCCGGGTACTTGCCCGTGAAGACGATCGCGAACCAGGCGATCACGGCCGCGATCTGTGCGACGAAGCCGTAGATGGCGGCGACGATCAGCCATGGAATTGCGACGATGTAGCGGAAGAAAGTGGTCAGGCGGTTCCGGCCTTCGAGCGCGGGATCCGCCTCGTAGCTGATTGGGTACATACTCACTCCCAGGTCGAGGTCTTGGGGACTGCGCCCCCCCCGGGCGATCCGGCCCCAAACGGACGCGCGGCCACCCTACTTCACGGAGCGGCGGCCAGTCCAGGCTCTGGCCAAATAACGCCCACCTCGGGCGACGTTTAGCCTTGCGGCTCGCTTTGGATCGATGCAACGGACGATGGTTGAAATCCCCGCTGCCCTGAAGCCGGCCGACGGCCGGTTCGGTTGCGGGCCCTCGAAGGTCAGGCCCGCGGCTCTCGCCAAGCTGGCCACGCAGAACGACCTGATGGGCACCTCGCACCGCCAGCAACCGGTCAGGGATCTCGTCGCCCGCGTTCGGTCGGGACTTCACCAGCTCTTCGACGCGCCCGACGCGTACGAGGTCGCGCTCGGCAACGGTGGCACCACGGCCTTCTGGGACGCGGCCGCGGCCTGGCTGGTCCGCGATCGAGCCATGCATCTCGCCTACGGCGAGTTCTCCTCGAAGTTCACCAAGGTGACGACGGCCGCGCCGTTCCTCGCCGATCCGGTCGTGATCGAGGCCGAGCCGGGGGACGCGCCGGCTCCGGTCGCCAATCCCGACGCCGACGTGCTCGCCTGGGCGCACAACGAGACCTCGACCGGAGTGATGGTGCCGGTGGAGCGCCCCGAGGGCTCGGGCGACAGCCTGGTGGTGATCGACGCCACCTCCGGCGCCGGCGGCCTGCCGGTCGACGTCGGACAGGCCGACGCCTACTACTTCGCCCCCCAGAAGACCTTTGCCGCCGACGGCGGCCTCTGGCTCGCGCTGCTCAGCCCCGCCGCGATCGAGCGGATAGAACAGCTCGATGGGGCCGGCGATGGCCGCTGGCAGCCCGCCTTCCTCTCGCTCGCCCTCGCACTCGAGAACTCGCGCAAGGAGCAGACCTACAACACGCCGGCGCTGGCGACCCTGTTCCTGCTCGCCGATCAGATCGAGTGGCTGCTCGAGGGAGGCGGGCTCGAGTTCGGCGTCTCGCGGAGCCGCGCCTCATCGCAGCACCTCTACGGCTGGGCGGAGGGGTCCGAGGTGGCGACTCCATTCGTCGGTGATCCGGCGAAGCGCTCCCTGGTGGTCGGGACGATCGACTTCGACGATTCGGTCGACGGCGCCGCGCTCGCCGCGGCCCTGCGGGCCAATGGCATCGTCGACACGGAGCCCTACCGCAAGCTCGGCCGCAACCAGCTCCGCATCGGCATGTTCCCCGCGGTCGATCCCGCCGACGTCGAGGCGCTCACCGCCTGCATCGACTGGGTGCTGGAGAACGCGGACGACGTGAGGCGATGAACGAGAAGGCCAAGGTCCTCGTCAAGGAGAAGATCGCCGACGCCGGGGTGGACCTACTGAGGGAGCGCTTCGACGTCGAGCTCGGGCTGGAATGGGACGGCGGCGAGCTCGAGCAGCGGATCGGCGAGTTCGACGGCATCCTGATCCGCTCGGCCACAAAGCTCACGCCCGATCTGATCGAGCGGGCCGAGCGGCTCAAGGTGATCGGCCGCGCCGGCACCGGGGTCGACAACGTCGACGTCGACGCTGCCACCAAGCGCGGCATCGTCGTCGCCAACGCCCCCGAGGCGAACTCGATCGCCGCGGCCGAGCACACCATGGCGCTGATGCTCGCGCTCTGCCGCAACGTTCCGCAGGCGCACGGCTCGCTCGCCGGCGGCGCCTGGGACCGGGGGAAGTTCAAGGGCACCGAGCTCTACGGCAAGACGCTTGGCGTGCTGGGCTTCGGACGCATCGGGCAGCTGGTCGCGGCCCGCGCCCAGGCCTTCGATATGCCGGTGGTCGCCTACGACAAGTTCGTGACGGCCGAGCGGTTCCGCGAGCTCGGCGTGGAGGGCGTCGACGACCCCGCTGGGCTCTTCGCGCGCGCCGACTTCATCTCGCTGCACCTGCCGAAGACGCCCGAGACCGTCGACTTCATCGACGCCGAGGCGATCGGGAAGATGCGCGACGGCGTGCGGATCGTTAACTGCGCCCGCGGAGAGCTGATCGACCTCGACGCGCTGGTGGCGGGACTCGATTCGAGCAAGGTCGCGGGCGCCGCGCTCGACGTCTTCCCGGAGGAGCCCTTCGGTGGGCACCCGATCCTGGAACGCGAGGACGTGGTGGTCACGCCGCACCTCGGCGCCTCCACGGCCGAGGCGCAGGATCGCGCCGGGGTGGTCACGGCCGAGCAGGTCACCGCGGCGCTGACGGGCGGCGTCGTGACGACCGCCGTCAACATCGCCCCCGTCCGCCCCGAGGTGATGGAGCAGCTCGCGCCCTTCGTGCCGCTCTGCGAGAAGCTCGGCCGGCTGGTCCAGGCGCTGGGCGAGGGACCACCGGACCGCGTCGAGGTCGAGTTCCGCGGCCGCCTGGCCGATCAGGACACCCGGATCCTCGGCATCGCGGCGCTCGTCGGCATCCTTTCCGGGCACACCGAGGAGCCCGTCAACCTGGTCAACGGGCCGCACATGGCCGAGGAGCGTGGGATCGAG
Source organism: Solirubrobacterales bacterium (assembly GCA_035265665.1). Taxonomy (GTDB): domain Bacteria; phylum Actinomycetota; class Thermoleophilia; order Solirubrobacterales; family 70-9; genus DASUPK01. The sequence goes on from DATFOK010000044.1 coordinate 24,403, forward strand.
CTGATCGAGACCCGCGACGCGCTCTCGGAGGACTTCACCGAGCTCGTGGTCGTCCGCGTGCACACCGGCGAAGAGTCGGTCGAGGTGGCGGGCACGGGCGTGGGCCCGCGCAACATCCCCTACCTGGCCCGGCTCTGGGGCGAGGACTTCTACCTGCCCTTCGCCGAGCATCTGGCGATCTTCCGCTACACCGACCAGCCGGGCATGATCGGCCGCGTCGGCACCGTCTTCGGTGAGGAGGGGGTCAACATCGTCTCCGCCGCCGTCGGCGCCGAATCGGAGGGGAAGACCGCGGTCATGGCCCTGACCACCGATGCGCCCGTGAACCAATCCACCGTCGACCGGATCCTCGAACTCGACGGATTCTTCGTCGGGCGCTCCGTCTCGCTGTAGGGTCGGTTCATGAAGGCGGTCGTGCTCACCGGCCACGGAGGGCCGGAGGTGCTGCAGGTTCAGGAACGGCCGGAACCCGCCGTTCGTGCAGGCGAGGTGCGGATCGCCGTCAAGGCAGCCGGCATCAACTTCGCGGACACGATGGCGCGGGTCGGCATCTATCCCGACGCTCCCAAACCGCCGTGCGTGCTCGGCTACGAGGTTGCCGGCGAGGTCGAGTCCGTGGGCGACGAAGTCGACTCAGTGAAAGCAGGAGATCGGGTCGTCGCCGGGGTCCGCTTCGGCGGCCAGGCCGAGCTGGTCAGCGTCCCGGCGGATCAATTGCTGCCGCTGCTCGACCGGCTCAGCTTCGAGCAGGGGGCGGCCGTGCCTGTCAACTACGCGACGGCCTACTGCGCGCTCGTGGTGATGGCAGGCATCAAACCCGGCGAGCGTGCCCTGATCCACGCGGCGGCAGGAGGGGTGGGCACGGCCGCCGTTCAGATTGCGCGCCACCACGGCGCCGAGGTCTTCGGCACCGCCTCGGCCGCAAAGCACGACGCGATCCGCGAACTCGGAGTGGCACACGCGATCGACTACCGGACCCAGGATTTCGAGGCCGAGGTGAGGCGCCTGACCGACGGCAAGGGCGTCGACGTCGTGATCGATGCGACCGGGCCCACCAACTTCCGCAAGGATTACCGCCTGCTGCGACAGGGAGGCCGTCTGGTCATGTACGGGCTCTCCGAGGCATCAGCGGGCACGGGCCGAGACATCCGCAAGCTGCTGGGCAGCCTGGCCCGGATGCCCTTCGCGACGTTGCCCTGGTGGAAGAGCCTGCAGCTGATGAGCGAGAACAAGGGCGTCTTCGGCCTCAACATGCTCCATTGGTGGGACCGCGAGGGCGACGTGACCCGGATCACCGGTCCGCTGGTCGAGGAGCTCGAGGCGGGCGACCTCCAGCCCGTGGTCGCGGAGTCCTTCCCGTTCGAGCGGGCGGGCGACGCCCACCGCTTCATCGCCGAACGGCGGAACATCGGCAAGGTCGTGCTCGTTCCCTAAATGCGAGGGTGCTCCGCAGGTGAAAGCCGAGGAGCAACCCGTTTTGTGAGGGGCCGCTCCAAATCGCGTTTACCGGGGTTATGGCAGGCAGATGAAGCCTCGAGGGAGAAAGCTGTTGGGCGGCCTGGTCGTGCTGGCCGCGATGACCGCCATCGCGCCCGCCGTTGCCTCGGCGCGCCCGGGCGTGGCCGCGTCGGTCTGGACGGTGCATGGCCATGGGGCGACGGCGTCCGCCGCCGTCAACGTTCTCACCCTGAACGACTTCGGGCGAGTCAACAATCGGATCAGCGCTTTTACCGGGCCGACCGGCCGACTGACGATTACGGCCCCGGAGGGGCTGGGCGATCCCGACGGCAGCGGGACGGCGTGCGCCCTGGACAACGCCAAGCCCGGTGAGTCGACCGCCCAGGAGGTGAGCTGCGCGCCGGGGTACATCGGCGCGATCGTCGGGGATCTCGGCCGGGGCGGTGACACCTTCGACGCGGATCCCTCGTTCCAGGTGATGATCGGCGCGCTGATCGACGGCCAGGGTCGGCCGCTCGAGGGAGGGCCCGGACGGGACCGGTTGGTCGGTGGGACGATGGCCGATCTGATCGAGGGCGACGGCAGCTCGGACTCGCTGGCCGGTGGCGGCGGCCAGGACGAGTTGATGGGCGGGCCCGGCGCCGACAACCTCAGTGGGGGGTCTGCCGCAGACTGGCTCAGCGGCGGCGGCGGGCCGGACAAGCTCGGCGGTGGAGGAGGAAGGGACCTCTGCCGGGGCGCCGGCGGATTCGACGTAGCGAAGAGCTGCGAGACCGCTCGCGGGATTCCGTAGCGCTGATGCGAGGGTGCTCCGAAAGGAGCAACCCGTTTTACGGCGAAGCCGACCTATAGCTTTGGCCGCGTGCTAACCGCAAGCATCGGCAGCGCCTATCAGCAGGGAATCGTCGACACCGGGCGGGAGCCGCACTTCCTGTTCTTCGTCTCCTTCCTGCTCACCTTCGGCTTCATCCGGACCAGCGCCCACATGATCCGGGCGCAGGTGAGCTGGTGGCCCGGCAACGTCTCGGTCGGCGGCACGCACATCCACCACCTGGTCTGGGGGATCCTGCTGCTCCTGATTTGCGGCTACATCGCGGTCGCGCTCGACCCCGAGAGCCCCTGGCGCGAGGTCGTGGCGGTTCTCTTCGGCATCGGGACGGGCCTCACCCTCGACGAGTTCGCGCTCTGGCTCGACCTCAAGGACGTCTACTGGTCGAAGGAGGGGCGGAAGTCAATCGACGCGGTGATCATCGCCGCGGCGGTCTCGGGCGTATTCCTGATCAGCCTCCGAAGCTGGATCGACGTGACCACCGACCTCGCGGACGAGATCCAGGCGGCCGTGGGCTCCATCGGCTTGTTCGGAATGATCGTCGCCCTCGTCAACGCAGCCAAGGAGAAGTTCGGGATGGCCATCTGGAGCATTGTGATTCCGGTGGTCGGTTTCGTCAGCGCCTTCCGGTTGGCCAAACCCCACTCGGTCTGGGCGCGGCTCTTCTACCGCCATGAGAAGAAGCAGCGCTCCGCGGAGCGCTTCGCGGGATCCCGCGGCGAGCCCTTCTGGAAGCGCCGCGGCGAGCTACTCGGCCGGCTCCGGCTCCGCCCGCGCGGCGCCGGCGGAACCTGAGAAGACGAGTTCGTCGATCACCACACCGAGGGAGGCCGCGGCCGGGATGGCGAGCAGCGCACCGAGCACCCCGGCGAGGTTCGCACCGACGATCACCGCGACGATCGCCACCGCCGGGTTCACCTTGAGCGCGCCGCCCTTGTAGAGCAGCGGCTGGATGATGCGGTCCTGAAGCTGCTGGTAGACGAGGAACACGATCAGCCAGACGATCGCGTCGCCTGGGCCGCCGTCGATCAGCAGCACCCCGAATACGGCAAATCCCCCGACCGTCAGCCCGATCAGCGGGATCAGGTCCAGGAAGGCGACCAGAACCGCGAGGGGCAGGGCGAGGTGGAAGCCCTCCGCCTCGAGGAACGCCCAGGTGAGGAAGCCGGCGGCGATCGCGAGCAGCAGGTTGACGCTGACGTAGGCCTTCACCACCTCAGCGACGCGGCTGGCGATCCGGCGGGCCCGGTTGCGCTGAAGGGCCGGCAGGCGGCCGGTGCCCCGCTCCACCATGCCGCGCCCGTCGAGCAGCAGGAAGAAGGTGAGCGTGATGACGGTGATCGCGGCGAGTAGGTGCTCGAGCAGGCTGACGGTGAACGAGCCGATCGTGCTGGCCCCACTCGACAGATGCGAGGGGAGGTTGCTCGCCTCCTGGGTCAGCTTCTGGGTGATGTCGTACTTCTGGTTCAGCTCCTGGAACTGCTTGTTGTTGTTCGCCCAGTCCTCAAAGTCATGGACGTATCCCGGGAGCTTGTGCGCGAGCCCCTCGATGTCGTGGACGATCGGCGGGAAGACGTGCAGGGTCAGGTAGACGAGCGCCGCGAACGCGAGCAGGTAGACGATCAGGATCGCGAGCACCCTCGGCATCTGCCCGTCTCGCGGCCAGGCCCGCTGCAGGAGGCTCACCGCCGGGTCGAGCGCGAGCGCCAGGAAAATAGCGGCGGCAACCCACTGGAGGGTGGTGCGCGTATGCAGCAGGGCGATCGCCAGCAGGACCGCGACCGCGATCCAGAAGAGCGCCACCAACACGACCTTCGCGACGGCCCGAGCCTCGATCCCCTCCGCGCGCATCGCCCGAGACGCTAGAGAGCCTTCCGGACCCAATTCGTTCGACCAGGCCGGCGCCCTGCGCTACTCTCCCCTGACTTCGATGACGCACCGGCTCGACAGCCTGGCGCTTCTCCTTCTCCTCCCCCTTCGGGGGGAATAGCGCTGGGCGG
>DATFOK010000045.1:0-33638 GCA_035265665.1 Solirubrobacterales bacterium
GGTCGTTCTCTACTTCTATCCGAAGGCAGACACCCCCGGCTGCACGACCCAGGCCTGCGGGATCCGCGACCATCGCTCCGACTATGAGAGCTCGGGAGCGCGGGTGGTCGGCGTCTCCCCCGACACGGTGACGGCGCAGAAAAAGTTCGCCGAAAAGTACGACCTCGACTTCACTCTGCTCGCCGACGAGAACCACGAGGTCGCCGACCTCTATGGGGTCTGGGGCGAGAAGAAGATGTACGGCAAGACCTACATGGGCGTGCAGCGCGCCACCTTCCTGATCGCCCCCGCGGGGACCGTCGTCAGGGTCTTCCCCAAGGTCTCGCCCAAGACGCACGACGAGGTCGTACTCGGGGCCCTCGGGGAGCTCGCCTCGGCGTGAACGCCGCGGGGCGGCCGCCCCTTTCTCATGCAGAGCGGCGGTATCTGGCGATCCGAAGGCGTGCACAAATGGCGCTTTCCTTCGGCATATCCGAAGAAAGGCGACAAATCGCCGCGATCGGCCATCCGCTACACCGCCACGACGATGATGAAGGCCGCGTAGAGGGCGAGCCAGGCGAGCACCGCCGGCAGCTCGAAGCGGTCGCGCAGGCGGAGCGCCCAGTAGGCGATCACGCCGCCGACGAGCCCGAGCCCGACCGAGACCGCGGCGTTCCCGCTCAGGTCCCAGTCGGTGAAGATCAGACCGATCCCCACCGGGATCACCGACTGGAAGACCATCGCGCCGGTGATGTTGCCGAGGGCTAGGGAGTCCTTGCCCTCGCGCACCCAGAAGAAGCTGTTCACCTTCTCGGGTAGCTCGGTGGCGAGCGGCGCGAGGATCAGCGAGAGGACGATCGCCTCGACCCCGATGTCCTCGGCAACGTGCAGCAGCTCCTCGACGAAGATGTGTGCTCCGCCGACCATTGCGCCGAGTCCAATTAGGAACTGGAGCACGGCTACCGTGATGCTCGGATCGGTTGCGCGCGTCACGCGTCTGTCCAGGATCAGCGGGTTGAGTGTCTCCTCAGCCTGGATCTCGCCACCGCGTGCGAGCGTGCGCCAGACGTAGATCGGATACGCCGCGAAGAACAGAATTCCGGCGACGATCCTGAGCGGATGCGGCGCCCCGAAGCCGAGGGCGAGGCCCAGCCCGAAGAAGATCAAGAAGAAAATCAGGTCGCGGTCGAGGGTCGGGACGTGGGCCCAGAGCTCGATGCCCTGGCGGCGGCGCCGCCGGTAGAGATAGGCGGTCCCACCGACGAGGCCCATGGCCAGCGTGGCGAGCAGGAAGGGCGCGCCGACGATCGCGCCCACTGCCACGTCCTCGCTCTTCGTCGCCCCGACCAGGGCGACGATCGCGATCAACGTCTCGGGCATCGCCGTGCCGACCGCGGCCAGCAGGCTCCCCACCGCCCCCTCGCCCAGCTCGAGCCGGTGGCCGATCCACTCGACGGCGTTCGTGAACAGCAGCGCGCCGGCCAGGATGACCATGAAGCTCAGGACGAGGAGGAAGATCTCCATCGCGACCGCCTAGGCGAAGTAGAAGGTGAGGCCGATGATCATGTAGAGGGCGAGCAGCTGGACCCCCTCGAACCAGGTCGACTCCCCCTCGTTGGTGACCTGGTAGGCGACCAGGACCCCCAGGGCGATGGCCGCGATCTCGAAGCCGTTGAAGACCAGCGGCATCGGACCCGGGCCGATCACGAATGAGAGCAGCACGAGCACCGGAGCGACGAACATCGCCACTTGGGCGCTCGAGCCGATCGCGATGTTGACGGAGAGGTCCATCTTGTCCTTGATCGCCACTAGGACCGCCACCCAGTGCTCGGCCGCGTTGCCGACGATCGCCACCACGATCACGCCGATGAAGAACTCGCTCAGCCCAATCGAGTCGGAGGCGGCCTCGATCGACCCGACGAGGATCTCGGACATCACACCGACGGCGATCCCGGCGCCGGCCAGGGCAATCACCGAGGTCCGCATTGACCAGCCCCACGTGTCGTCGTGCTCGGGCTCACCTTCGGAGTGCGGGTTGAAGAGCTCGCGGTGGGTACGGAGGCTGAAGACGAGGCCCGCGGCATAGGTGACCATCAGCACGATCGCCACCGCCAGGGAGAGGTCCTCGACGGTGTCGTCGAAGGTGACGCGCTCCTGGTCGATGCCCGGTAGGCCCTGTCCCTCGACCAGCTCGAAGATCGCCGGCATGACCAGGGCGGCGACCGCGAGAAACAGCATCAGCGACTGGACGTTCGCGGCGGTGCGGTCGAAGCGCTGGACCTTGCGATCACCGACGAGGCCGCCCGCGAGCATCGCCGCCCCCATGACGAGCAGGATGTTGCCCAGGATCGAACCAACGATCGAGGCCTTGACCACCTCGTGCAGTCCCCTCTCCAGAGCGAAGAGAGCGATGATCAGCTCGGGCGCGTTGCCGAAGGTGACGTTGAGCAATCCGCCTATCCCGGGTCCAGAACGCGCGGCCACCTCCTCGGTGGCCCGCCCCATCAGTGCCGCCGTCGGGATCACGCCCAGCGCCGCGGAGAAGAAGACCAGGCCGGCAGCGGCGTGCGCGAGCTCCAGAACGATCGCTATGGGGATGAACGGAACGAGCAGGTAGGGCCACCCGTTCGGCGTCAACAAGAAGCGCGGCCCGAAGGCAGGCGCCCTGCGCTCTGTCTGCCCCGCTTCCACAGAAGGCAGGAGCTTACGCGGGGCAGCCGGAGATCTACTGACCCAGCAGGTCGGCGCAGCGCTGCAGCTCCGCGACGCCGGCCGCCTCTGAGAGGCACTGCTGGTAGGCCTGGGTCGCCGACTGGCTCGGGGCCGCTGTCGATCCGCCCGATTCGGGCAGCACGCCGCCGGCGCCGAGCGTTCCGCCGAGCAGCGACGGATTGATCCCGAGCCGTTCGAGCACGCTCCTCGTCAGGGGCTGGGCGTCGGCCGGCGCCCGTACCTTCTGCGGCTTGTTGACGTCGGCGAGATTGAGCTGGAAGTGGAACTCGAGGGAATCCGGGGCCCCGGGAGTGCCGGGCGGCGGCTCCAGGTCGAAGCTCAGCCCCAGCCTGCGCAGCAGCTTGTCGGTCTCCCCGGTGTTGACGTCGACATCCCCCGACTGGATCGTGTCCTTGAGCTGGTCGAGCTGGCTCACGTTCAGGTTCCCCACCGACTGGCCCGCGTCCCTCGCGATCGTCTTCAGGTCGTTGACGATCTGGGGGACGTTCGCCTTCCCGGAGATGTGGATGGTCTTCTGACCCTCCACGTCCTCGGTTCCCTCGTTCTTCAGGTCGGTGAGCCAGCTCGCAAGGTCGATGTTGAGCCTCTGCAGCAGGCCAACCTGCGGGTTGGAGCCGTTCTGGCTCTGCAGCTGCGCAAAGGTCGCGGTGAACTGGTCGTAGAGCGCCTGCGGGACGGTGTACTCCGTGCCCTGGATGTTCACGAAGGCCCGGTCGGCGGTCGCAGTCAGGCCGCCGCTGCCGGAGAAGGTCTGCGAGCCGCTTTCCGCCCTGAGCGAGACGTCGAAGTCGAACTGCGGGAACCGGTCCGGGGCCTGGCTCTGGAACTGGCCGCCCAGCTTTGCCTCGATGCTGCCGGGGCTGTCACCTCCGTTGGTCTCGATCTTCAGATCGAGGTCGAAATTCCCACTCCTGATCGGAGTGGGGTTGCTGAAGGTCTCCGTCAGGACTCGCTGCGGGTCCTCGTCGTTGCCGCCATCCCCGCCGCAGGCGGTCAGCAGCAGGGCTGACGCGAGGACGAGCGCGAACGCGGCTGATACGCGGATCCGGATCAAGCGGCGGCGCAGGGTAGCGCAAGGTCCTTAGCGGCGGCCCCGGTTCGGTCGTCCTATCCTGACCTTGATGGAGGGGAGAACGTGCCCGAATTGCGCGGCTCAGAATCCGGAGCGGGCCCGGTTCTGCATGTCGTGCGGCGCGGAGCTGGCGCCGCTGTGTCCGAGCTGCGGGGCGGAGAACCCGGCGGGCGCAAAGTTCTGCATGGAATGTGGGACCGCGCTCTCCGACGCCGCTCCGGTCCCCTCCCCCGCGGCGGCGCCCCCGGCTGAGGCCCCACCCGAGGAGCGCCGCCAGGCGACGATCCTGTTCGCCGACCTGTCCGGCTACACGGCTGCCGCGGAGCGCATGGATCCGGAGGCGGTCAAGGCGCTCGTCGATCGGACCCTGCGCAGGCTCGGCGAGGAGATCGAGCGCTTCGGCGGCTCGATCGACAAGTTCATCGGCGACAACGTGATGGGCGTGTTCGGAGCGCCGACCTCGCACGAGGACGACCCCGAGCGCGCCGTGCGCGCCGGCCTGGCGATGCAGGGGGCGATGGACGGGGCCAACCGCGAAAGCCAGGAGAAGTACGGGGTCGAGTTCTCGCTGCGCGTCGGCATCAACTCCGGTGAGGTGATGGCGGGTGCGGTGGGCGACCGCTACACCGTGATGGGCGACCCGGTGAACGTCGCCGCCCGGTTGCAGGCCGCCGGGCGGCCGGACAGCGTCACAGTCGGCGAGTCGACCTATCGGGCAACGAGCGAGGCGATCTCCTACGAGCGCCTCGAGCCCCTCAACCTGAAGGGCAAGGAGGAACCGGTCCCGGCTTGGGAAGCGACCGGAGTGCTCTCCGAGCCCCGCCGCGGCGCCGGCCGCGCGCAGACGCCGCTGATCGGGCGCGAGGAGGAGACGGGTCTGCTCGGTTCTTTGGTCGAGCGGGTCGAGCAGGAGGGCCGCCCGCACCTCGTCACCGTGATCGGCCAGGCCGGTGTGGGCAAATCCCGGCTGCTGCGAGAGCTGATGTCCGATCTCGGCGCCTCGGAAAACCCCCCCACGATCAGGCGCGGCCAGTGCCCGCCCTACGGCGCCGGAATCGCCTACTGGGCGCTGGCTGAGGTTCTCAACGACGAGTTTGAGATTCGGGACACCGACACACCGGACGCCGCCTGGGAGAAGCTGCGCTCGGGCGTCGCCCAGCTGATGAGCGAGCTCGGGGACGAGTCATCCGGCGAGCGGAACGCCGCCCTGCTCGCAATCCCGCTGGGGCTCGAGCCCCCGGAGGAGCTTCGCCCCTCCGAGGACGACCCGCAGCGCATGCGCGAGGCCCTCTTCTCGGCCGCCCGCGCCGTCGTCGAGGCGATCGCCAGGCGCAAGCCGATGGTCCTGGCGATCGACGACATCCACTGGGCCGACGAGGGAATGCTCGACCTGATCGACCACCTGACACGGTGGGTGAGGGCCCCGCTCCTGCTCATCTGCCTGAGCCGCGACGAGCTGCTCGAGCGTCGACCCGACTGGGGCGGCGGGCGCCGCAACGCGACCACGATCTCGCTCGAGCCGCTGACCGGCGACGAGACGCGGGAGCTGGTCGAGGCGCTGCTGCCGAGTACCGGCAACGGCGCCACGAAGGTCGTCCCGCAGGTCGCCGAGCGCTCCGGTGGAAACCCGCTGTTCGCCGAGGAGATGGTGAACCGTCTGCTCGAGGAGGAGACCACCGAGGCCGATGCGCTGCCGAGCACCGTTCAGTCGCTGCTCGCCGCCCGCCTCGATTCTCTCGAGCGCCTGGAGCGCAGGCTGCTCCAGTCGGCGTCAGTGGTCGGGCAGACCTTCTGGGAGGGCGCCCTGGCGCCGACCGCCGCGGAGGAGGGCCTCGACCTTGGCCAGACGCTCGCGAACCTGGAGGAGAAGGACCTGCTCGTCCCCAGCGCCGGAAGCCGCCTGGCGGGGGAGCGGGAGTACGCCTTCAAGCACGTCCTGATCCGGGACGTGGCCTATTCGATGCTTCCCAAGTCGGTCCGCTGCCGCAAGCACGTAGAGGTGGCGGAGTTCATCCGCGCGCGTGCCGGTGAGCGCTCGGACGGCGTCATCGGCCTGGTCGCCGAGCACTTCGCCCGCGCGTCGGCGCTCGGCTCGGAGGCCGGGCTCGAGCCCGACGAGCTGGCCGGGCTTCAGGGTCAGGCCCTGGAATCGCTCGAGGCGGCCGGCGACGCGGCCGCAGCCCTCTACTCGAACGCCGAGGCGTTCGACCGCTACACGGCGGCCCTCGAGATCTCGGAGTCGCTCGACGCCGGCGTGGTCGCCCGCATCGGCGAGAAGCAGGGGGATGTCGCCCTGCGGATGGGCCGGGTCGACGCCGCCGTCGGCGTCTGGGAGCGCTGCCTCTCCTACCACCGCTCCCAGGAGGACCTCGCGCGGGTCGCCGACCTGCACCGCAAGATCGGCGCCGCCCTCTGGCACAAGGGCGAGCGCCGTGCCTCGATCGACAACTACCAGCGCGGTATCGACCTGCTCAAGGACGGCCCGCCCTGCATCGAGCTCGTCCGCCTCTACGAGGAGGCCGCCTCCCTCTACATGCACACGGGCGACAACATGCTTGCCATCTACGCCTCCGAGAAGGCGCTTCGGCTCGCCGAGCGGCTCGACGAGGCCCGGGCCGCGAGCCGGGCGCATGGCATCTTCGGCCGCGTCTTCGGCCGCATCGGTGACTCCGAGAAGGCGCGCGAGAACCTGGAGCGCTCGGTCGCCCTCGCCAGGGAATCCGACCGCGCCGAGGCGGTTCGCGCGCTGCTCACCCTCGGCTACCACCTGGAGGTCTCGGAGGCCGACTACGACGGCGCCGCCGATGCCTACCGCGAGGCACTCGAGATCGCACAGGAGGTTGGCGACCTGCCATCGCAGGTCGAGCTCCATGCCTCGCTCGCCCAGCTCGCGGTCCACGGCGCCGACTGGGAGGAGGTCGAGCGGGCCACCGAGGCGAGCGCGAGGCTCGCCGAGCGCGAGGGGCTGCACGGCAAGCTCTGCTTCCCGGACCTGATGCGCGGCATCCTGAGCTGGCGGTCGGCCCGTTGGGACGACGCGATCCGCTACTACACCCGTGCCCACGAGCAGGGCGAGCAGGTGGGCCGCTCCGAGGTCGCCTTCTCGTCCCTCTTCTGGCTGGCCGCGGCGCTGCGGGACAGCGGCAACCTCGCCGGCGCCGAGACCGAGCTCGCCAGGGCGCTCGATATCTGCGAGCGAGCCGGGCTGATCGCCCAGTCGGTCGAGGCGATCTCGGCCCGCGCCGTCGCCCTAGCGCTGGCGGGCCGGGACGAGCAGGCCCGGGCCGCGGCGGAGGAGGCCGAGCGGCTGGCAGAACGCCTTCACTATCCGGTCGGCCAGGCCGCCAAGGCGGAGGCCGCCGGGGCGGCCGCGGAGGACGCCGAGGTCTGTGCCGACGCGATCGAGCAGGCGCGCCAGCGCTGGTTCGATCTCGGCCGCCCGCTGGACGCGGCGCGCTGCCTGATGCTCCGCGGGAGGCTGCTGTCCGACGCCGACCCCGACCAGGCCAGGGAGCTGCTCGATGCCGCCGGCATTGAATACGAAGGGCTCGGGGCACCCGCGCTCGCCGCGCGGGCCCGCGAAGCCGTCCGATCCTGATGGCCTCCTGGAAGCAGCAGGCGCTGATCGACGCACCCGTGGCCGAGGTTTGGGACATCCTCGTCGATCCAGCGAGGAGCCCGGAGTGGGAGGAAGATGTAGTCGCCGTCACCGGCGCTCCCACGAGGATCGAAAAGGGCTCCACCTTCGAGGTCACCGGCCGCGGGCCGCTGCACATGAAGGCCACGACGACCTTCAAGGTCGAGGAGCTCCGCGACATGCACGAGCTGAAGATGAAGTGCCAGGTCTCGGGCTTCTACTCGCACTGGCTGCTCACGGAGGCCCAGAACGGCACGTTCGCGGAGGTGGAGCTCGGCATCGAGCCACTCGAGTCGATGTCGCGGAAGGGACGCGTGGGCGCTGCCCTCCACACCAAGAGCTATCTCAGGCGACAGGTCGAGAAGCTCCTCGATGGCCTGCGCAGCGCGGTCTCCCGCGATCCCACGGCCGCTTCATAGAATCGAGCCGTGACAGAGGAGCGCCCGAACAACTGGATCCTCACCGGGTCGCTCGAGAACTTCCGCATCAACGCCGAGCGCGGCTTCGACGTGATCGGCTTCAAGGAGCGTCGCCGTCGCCAGGCCGAGGATTTCGAGCCCGGCGACGAGATCTTCTTCTACATCACCGGTGTCCAGGCCTTTGGCGGGATCGCGCGCGTCCGGTCGGAGATGTTCGAGGACCGGACGCCGATCTGGCCGGGCAAGAAAGGCAAGGCGGAGGCCTACCCGTGGCGGGTAGAGGCCGAGCCGGTTTTGATCCTGCCCGAGAAGGAATTCGTCCCGGCGGAGGAGCTCGTCACGGAGCTCGAGCACGCCCGCAAGTGGCCCGCGGATCACTGGCACCTCGCCTTCCAGGGACAGCTGCGAACCATCTCTGAGGCTGACGCGCGGCTGCTGCGGGAACGTCTGGAGTCTCAGATCCCCGCGGCCTCGACGTGACCGACGAGGGCACCGAGCTCGTCCACGAGCGCCACTTCACGCGGGAGGAGGCGAACGCGCTGCTGCCGCAGCTGACAGCGCTGCTCGGCCAGCTCCGCGAAGCAAAGGACGAGCTCACCGACGCCGAGGCTCACGAGGCGCTCTCCGAGGCCGCGCCGACCAACGGCGGCGGCGAGGAGGGACGGCAGGTCGGCGTGGCCTTCCTCGAGGTGAGGCGCCTGCTGGAGACCGTCGAACAGGCTGGGCTGGTCCTCCGCGACATCGACCGGGGACTGGTCGACTTCCCCGCGCTGATCGACGGGCGGGAGGTCTACCTGTGCTGGGAGCTCGGCGAGGACGAGGTGGGCTACTGGCACGACCTCGAGGGCGGTTACGGTGGCCGCGAGCCGCTCGACTGATCTGCGTTCGATTTCGAGGAAGCTGCTCACTGATCTCCGCGGCCTCGGTGGGAACGAGCGCATCGCCGTGATCGGCGCAGCTGTGATGGTCGGCAGCCTCTTACTGCCCTGGTATGAGTCGCCGATCTCGAACGATCTCGTGCTGACCGGGATCGGCGCCTTCAGCTGGGCAGAGGGGGCGCTGGTCCTGATCGCGTTGGCGACGACATTCCTGGCGCTTCAGGGCGGGGGCGGCTACGTCCCACCGCGGCCCCTCCGCGAGTGGGGCCTGTTCGTGACGGCGGGTTCGTGGGCGGCCCTGATCGTGCTCTATCGGATCGCCGACCGGCCGCGGTTCACGCTCGCCGGCCATGACGAGCCCTACGACCTCCACTACGCGATCTTCGTCGCGCTCGCCGGCGCCGTGATCATCGTCATCGCGGGGCTACGAATGCGCCCGCGCGAGCGTGCCAAGCGCCCCCGCGCCCCCGACTGATCGGAGGCTTTGCCGAGTTGTGGTCCCTATGAGGCCACAAGTCGGCTAAGCCGCGCCGGCCCAGAGCCGACAGTGCGGCGAGCGGGTCGGACTCCTCTGCTTTCGGCTCAATCTCCTTCGATCGGCTACGGCGGGTCAATGCCATGCCGCCGCATGCCGGCCTCGATCTCCGCGATCACGGTCTGGATCACTGCGACACGGGCGTGGCGCTTCGAGTCCGCCGCGATCAAGTGCCAGGATGCGTGCGGCTCGATGCTGGTGCGAGCCAGCATGTCCTCGAGGGCTTCCTCGTACTGACCGCGCTTCTCGCGGTTCCGCCAGTCCTCATCCGTCAGCTTCCAGCCCTTCAACGGGTCCTCCTCCCGCTTCTTGAATCGCTTCAGCTGCTCCTCGGACGAGATGTGCAGCCAGAACTTGATCAGGACCATCCCCTCGTCTGCGAGCCCACGCTCGAAGTTGTTGATCTCGTCGTAGGCGCGCATCCATTCATCGCGGGATGCGAATCCCTCGACGCGCTCGACCAGCACCCGTCCGTACCAGGAACGATCGAAGACCGCCATCCCGCCCCACCCCGGCAGCGACGGCCAGAACCGCCAGAGGAAGTGGTGGCGCTTCTCATCGTAGGTCGGCGCCGCGAACTGGACCACGCGAACGTGCCGCGGGTCCAGCGGGTAGACCAGGCGCTTGATCGCGCCCCCCTTGCCCGAGGCGTCCCAGCCCTCGAACACTGCGCAGACCGGTGGTCCAAGCTCACCGCCGCCGATCAGGCCGCCGAGGGTCAGACGCAGCTGCGTGAGGCGCGTCCACGCCCTCTCCAGCCGCTCGGCTTCCTCCTCCCTGGAGAGCTTCGGCGACAGATCGAGCTCGTCGAGGGCACCCATCAGAAACCTGTCGGTGCCCGGCCGTTGTGCGTCGCGATCGCGAGCTGGAGAAGCCCGATCGCGGCCAGGATCACCACGATCCCGAAGGCGATGATCCAGTTGTTCTTGGCGCCATGGCCGTACCAACCAACAGCGAAGCCCACCGCCAGTAAAACCGCGTAGGGACCAAGGGAGTCGGGCAGGGTGAGGGCGAGCATCCGGCGCTATCTATCATCCCCCAGATGCCGGAGCCCCAGCCGCAGTCGGTCGCCCAGGTTCGCGAGGGCCTCGGCCAGGTCGGCTATCTGGCCGACGAGGCCGCCGCACTGGTCTCCTACCTCGCCCAGCGCCTGGGTAAGCCCGTGCTGGTCGAGGGGCCGGCGGGCGTCGGCAAGACGGAGCTCGCGAAGGCCCTCTCCCGTGCCACGGACCGCCGCCTGGTGCGGCTGCAGTGCTACGAGGGCCTCGACGAGGCCAAGGCCCTGTACGAGTGGAACTACCGCAAGCAGCTGCTCAGAATCCAGGCGGAATCAGGCGGAGACGAGCAGGCGGGTTGGGAGAAGGCTCGTACGGACATCTTCGGCCAAGAGTTCCTGCTCACCCGCCCGCTGCTCGAGGCGATCAGCGCCGAGGATGCGGTCGTCCTGCTGATCGATGAGATCGACAAGACCGACCAGGAGTTCGAGGCGATGCTGCTCGAGGTCCTCTCCGACTTCCAGATCTCGATCCCCGAGCTGGGCGTGATCGAGGCGCGGACGCAGCCGATCGTCGTGCTGACGTCGAACAACTCGCGCGAGCTCACCGAGGCTCTCAAGCGCCGCTGTCTCTACCTCTGGCTCGACTATCCCTCGGTCGACCGCGAGCTCGAGATCGTCCGGCTGCACGCGCCGGAGCTCGACGAGGGACTGGCCCGGCGGCTGGTCGAGATCGTCCATATGGTTCGCCAGCTCGACCTGAAGAAGCCGCCCTCGATCGCGGAGTCGATCGACTGGGCGCGGACGCTGCTCCTGATCGGCGCCGACGACATCGACCGCGAGACCTTCCAGAGCTCGATGAGCATCCTGGTCAAGCATCGCTCCGACATCGACCTGGTCGCCGAGCGCGTCGCGGTGAAGCTCGAGGGCGACGGAGTAACGGGTGGCCTCACCCCGCCCCGCTCCACCGGGAGCTAGCCGGTGAGCACCACCGCGGGCAGCCTGCTCGCCTTCTTTGAGGACCTCCGCTCGGAGGGCGTCGCCGTCGGCACCTCGGAGATCCTCGACGCCTTCGCGGCCCTGGATGAGGTGAGCTGGACCGATCAGCGCGACTTCCGCGAGTCGCTGGCGGCCACGATCGCCAAGTCTCAGGAGGACCGGCGGATCTTTGAGCTGCTGTTCGACCGACACTTCTTCCGCGCCGCCGAGTCCGAGGCGCTCGAGCGCGGGATCGAGGACGAGCGCTTCGAGGGTGCCGGCGACCGGATCGACCTCGACGAGCTCCGCGAGGCCATCCGCCGCGCGATCACCGAGGGCAACGACGGTGAGATGCGCGACCTGGCACGCCTCGCGATGACCGCCTTCGGCCGCCGGGGCGAGCGCTCGGGAGTGATCGGCGTGGACGTGCAGCGGATTCGCCGAGCGCTCGGCCTGCAGGCCAGCGGGCGCCGCGACGACGGCGCCGAGCAGGCCCTCGACCCGGAGAACGTCAAGCAGTTCGAGCGCTACCTGCGCCGCGAGCTGGAGCGGGCGACGATCGAGCGCACCGGCAAGCTGCCGCCCTCCCGGCCTCTCGCCGAGCTGGACCGCACCCTCCCCACCAGCCCGGCGCAGGACCTGGCGGCCGTACACCGCGCCGTTGCCCAACTCAAGCGGCGGATCGCAACCCTCGGGCACGAGGCACGCGGGCGCACCCGAGGCCGGCAGGTCGACGTCCGGCGCACGATGCGAGCCTCGCTCGAGACCGGCGGCGTTCCCCTTCGCCTGCGCTACCGGCCGAAGCGCCCCAGACGGCCGGAGATCTACGTCCTCTGCGACGTCTCGACCTCGGTGAGCTCGGCGAGCGTCTTCTTCCTCTCCGTGCTGCACGCCCTGCACGACTCGTTCCGCAAGCTGCGCAGCTTCGTCTTCATCGAGCGGATCAGCGAGGTGACCGACATCTTCGAACACGAGCGGGACTTCAGGAAGATCTCGGAACGGGTCTCCTCCGAGGGCGGCGTCGCCGACGTCTCCGGCTACACCGACTACGGCCGGGTCTGGCTGGAGTTCGGCGAGGAGATCGCCGAGGAGCTCGGCCCCCGATCCACCGTGATCGTGCTCGGCGACGCCCGCACCAACGGCCGGGAGCCGCACGCCGCCACCTTCGGCGCGATCGCGGAACATGCCGGCCGCACCTTCTGGCTCAACCCCGAGCCGAAGCTCTATTGGAACTACGGGGACTCGGTGATGGCGGCCTACGAGCCGTACTGCGACGGAGCGTTCGAGTGCTGGACGACGAAGCACCTCGAGAACTTCGTCAACGTGATCGCGGGCGCCCCGCGGGTCGCGGACTGAGTCCTACCGCGGCTCGCTTATCCGCCGGAAGAGCTCCTCGGTATCCGCGAGCGGGCCGAGGTGGCCGAGCTTCTCAGGATTGACGATCGAGCGGATCGTCTGGATCTGCCCGTCGGCGATGTCCAGCGCCATCACGTTGATCAGCTTGCCGTCGGGATCCATGAACTCCGCGCCGGGCTGGCCGTTGACCCTCACCGGGCGCAGCTGAAGCCCACCGATCCGCTCCGTGAGCCGCCCCCAGTTACGGAACATCTGAGCCGCCTTCGCTCGGCCGTACACCGGGCGCCTGATCGCGGGTGCGATACCGCCGCCGTCGCCGTGCAGCTCTACGTCCTCGGCGAGTAGCGTCTCGAGCCCCTCGAAGTCGCCGTTCTCGATCGCGGCGAAGAAGCTCGCCGCGAGCTCATTGCGTTGCTCCTCCGAGGCGTCAAAGCGCGTGCGGCCCTCGTCGACGTGCCGCCGTGCCCGCGAGGCAAGCTGCCTCGCATTGGCTTCGCTCGTCCCGACGATCTCGGCGACGTGTCCGTAGTCGTAGTCGAAGACGTCGTGCAGCAGGAACGACGCACGCTGCTCGGGGCTCAGCGACTCCAGGACGACGAGGAAGGCGAGCGAGAGCGAGTCCGCGAGCTCCGCCTGCCGGGCTGGGTCGTCCTCCGGCCGCTCGGTGACCGGTTCCGGTAGCCACTCGCCGACGTAGCTCTCGCGGCGCGCCCGGGCGGAGCGCAGCTCGTCGATCGCCAGCCGTGTGGTCACGGTGGCGACGTAGGCGCGCGGGGAGGAGATCACCTCGCCGCTCTCGATCGCCGAGTGCACCCTGATCAGCGCCTCCTGGACGACGTCCTCCGCCTCGCTCACGGAGCCAAGCATCCGGTAGGCGATCGCGAATGCCCTCGGCCGGAGGTCCTCGAGTAGCTCTGCCTCGGTCATGCGGCGGTCCCGACTTGCTCTCCGTCGCTCTGCTCGAGCCCCTCGCGGAAGCCCAGTCGCCAGCTGGGATAGCGGAGCTCCCAGCCCAGCTCGCGCTTCGCCTTGTCGTTCGCCGCTCCGCGCACCTCGGTCATCATGATCGTGTTTCCCTCGCCCGCGCTCAGCCGGCCGAGCCAGCGGGGGATCCGGCGGGGCGGTTTCACGCCCAGCACTTTCGCCAGCTCGGTGAGGATCGTTCCAACGGGGGCCGGCTCGTCATCGACGACGTTGTAGACGCCGGGTGCGCCGCGCTCCACCGCGGCGGCGGTCGCCGAGGCGGCGTCCTCGATGTGGACGAGGGACCAGATCCCGCCGCCATCGCCGATGATCGGGAACCGGCGCTTGCGGATCATCTCGACCTGCTCCCCATCGGGGTTGATCCCGAGTGACGTACCCGGCCCGTAGAAGCCGCCGTAGCGGAGGGCCAGCCCCTCGATGCCGGCCGCGCCGGTAACCGTCCGCTCTAGGTACTTGATCGCGCCGAGCGACTCGCTGACCGTCTTGGGCGGCGAGTTCTGCAGAGGGTCCTCTTCCGTCTTGACCAGCCCCCCGGTTCGCTCGAACGGCCATCCCGCGAAGCTCTGGCCGATGAATCGCTTCGCGCCGACGGCGCGGGCCGCCGCGAGCAGGTGGTCGGTCCCTTGCGTCCGCAGGCGGTTGGTGACGACGAACATCTTGTCGATGCTGCGGACCAGCTTTCCCGGGTCGATCGCCGTCAGCTCGTGGATCACGACCTCGGGCTCGGCCTCGGCCACCGCTTGGGCCACGGCCTCAGGGTTGAGCCCGTCCGCCACCGCCGGGCGGGCACCCATCTCCCGGATCAGGCCCTGCTTAGCAGCGGCGTGGGTCATGCCGGTGACCTCATGCCCGCGCTCCACGAGCATCGGCACCAGCTGCTTGCCGATCGCGCCGGTGGCGCCTGCCAGAAAGATCTTCATGACGACCTCCTTTCATCGCCTTCACAGGAGATGACGAGGCAGGTCTCTGAGTGTGACAGGAGCTAGACGGCGGCCGGCTTGCGTTCGCGCCAGGCCTCCCACCGCTCCTCAATGCGCTTGGTGAAGCGCTTCGGTTTGTCGGCGTAGATCCGCCCGGCGAGCGAGATCGCGGCGAATTGCAGCTCGCCGCGGCGCGCGTCGATCTCCTCGAGCAAACGGCGCTTGTCGCCGGGGTCGGAGAATGCGGCGCGGCGCCGCTGGACGGTCTCGCGCAAGAGCGCGAGATCGTGGTCGTCGCCGAGGTGATCGGAGAGATCGTGCGCATGGTCCGCCAGCGACCCAAGCAGCTGCTTGTCGGCATCCCGAATCAGCCGCGCCTGGTACCAGAGGTCCTTGACCCGCTTGCGGAGCTCGTGCAGATTGGTCACGCTCGCCTCCTCCTCCACGGGGCGCAGCCTCTTCCGGCCGCGTCTGTGGGTGCGATGCAGACCGGGCCCGATCAGCTCCCAGCCGTCGCCGTCCAGCGGCAGCCCCGCGATCCTCCCTCGTCCCGCCGCCAGTCCTGCGGCCGCCTCCACCATCGCGCGTTCGACCGAGCCGTCGTCGTGTGCCGCGCGGTTCTCCTTCTCGAGTCCTTCGCGCAGGCTGTCTAAGCGACCTTCGGCCTCGGGCCCGAAGCGCTCCGCCAACCCGTCGAGAGCCTCGACCAGGATCTCAGCGTCTCGAAAGCCGCTCAGGGTTCTCGCGATCTCCCGGTAATGGTCGTTCTCCCGGCGCCAGACCTCATCGCCGATCCCGTGACGGACGAGGCGGAGCGCCGAGCGAATCTTCTTCATGTCCTTCCTGGCCTCGTGAACGGCCTCGGCCGGGTCGGTGCCGGCCTCCCCCCGCAGCTGCGCGATCGCGTCGTCGACCTGGGCGGTGAGGACTCGCTTCAGGCCCGCGCCCACCGGCTCACCCGGCAAGAGCCGGTATGCCGACGAGTCGAACACCGCTCCATCACGTTCCCGCCTTAACCGCCTCAGGCCGAAGCCCGCGACCGCGGCGGTGCCGGCCGCAACCAGGCCGGCCGCCTTACGCGGATCCTTGGCCTCGGACAGCGCCTTCCGGGCCGCCTTCTCGAGCTGCTCGCGGGAGGGGTTCATCTACTTAACTGCTCCCACACATGGGTCCGTAACTAACGGGGCACGATGTAAAAACGCCGATAACGCCTACGGCATACCGTGCGTGGCCAGCGTCTCGTTGAGGTACCGATCGTCCCCGGTGACCTCCGCGCCGATCCACTCGGGGGGCTCGAACCGGCGCGCCTCATCCTCACCGGCGAACTCGACCTCCGCCACCACGAGGCCCTCCAGCTCTCCTTCGTAGACGTCCACCTCGACCTTCAGGTCTCCGCGCGGGAGCAGGTGGCGGCGCTTGTGGAGCCGGCGCCCTACAGTGAGCGGCCAGAGCCGCTCGAAGGCGTCCCGGTCGAGCTCGACCTCGGCTTCATCTCGCGTGAGGCCGGACCCGCGCTTCGCGGTCAGCAGAAGGTTCTCGCCCTTGCGGCGGAGCCGGACCTCACCCTCGGCGCCGATCGCCAGGTAGCCCTGCTCGATCTCGTCCGCCTCGGTCCCGTCCAGAGCGGGCGGGTCGGGGACCAGGAACTTGCGCTCGATCTCCACGCGAACACCGTAAACTCTGAGAAGACCCGACAGGGGGGCTCGCGGGCAAGCGGGCTGAGATAGCGGACTTGGGTCAAATCCCACCCTCCGCTGACCCTTTGAACCTGTGCGGTAATGCGCGCGGAGGGAGCATGCTGACGAGACTTCGCGAAGGCACTCCGGACGCGGCCCGCGAAGGCCGTGCCGAGTCGGCGGCTGCGGCGCCAGATGCGGTCGGCGCGCCCGTCCACGTGAGAGATCTCGGGCATTCGTTCGGCGAGCTGCGGGCGATCGAGCGCATCGACCTCGAGATCGAACCCGGCGAGGTGGTTGGCATCGTCGGGCCGTCGGGGTGCGGCAAGACCACCCTCCTCGAGCTCGTTGCGGGACTGAGGTCGTCGGACTCGGGCACGGTCTCGGTCGGCGGAAAGAAAGCGGAGGACGAGCGGCTGGCCCGCTGCGCGTACATGCCGCAGCGCGACCTGCTTCTGCCGTGGCTCTCCGCGCTGGACAACGCGGCCCTCGCGCTGCGCATCGCGGGAGTCCCGCGGCATGAGGCCCGCGCCCGCGCGGGAGAGCACTTCGCCAGGCTGGGGCTTGAGGGCTTTGAGAACACCCGGCCCGACGAGCTCTCCGGCGGCATGCGCCAGCGGGTTGCCTTCCTACGCACCCTGATGGCGGGGCGCCCCGTCCTGCTGCTCGACGAGCCCTTCGCCTCGCTCGACGCGATCACCCGAGCCGAGATGCAGTCCTGGCTCGCGCGAGTGCTGGACCCGGACAGGCACACGGTGCTCCTGGTGACACACGACGTCGAGGAGGCCCTCTACCTCTCCGACCGCGTGCTCGTCCTTAGCTCCCGGCCGGCGCGGGTCGCCGACCGGATCGAAATCGGGGCCACGCGTGCGCCCGACCGCGCGGCCGCCGTCACGGCGTCCGAGTTCACGGCGCTGAAGGAGCGCGCACTCCGCAGCCTCGCGGAGGGGGCGCGATGAGCGCGGCGCGCAGATACCTGGCGCCACTCGCCGTGATCCTGGTCCTCCTGGGCGCCTGGGAGATGGCTGCGCGCTGGGACTGGATCTCGAACGCGCTCAACGTCGAGGATTTTCTGATCCCCGCCCCCAGCGACATCGCAACATCCCTCTGGGAGGACCGCTCACTGCTGCTCTCAGACGGTTGGGTGACCCTCCAGGAGGTCCTGCTTGGCTTCGCGATCGCCGCTGCGGCCGGAGTCGCCTTCGCGCTCATGATTCACCTCTCCGAGACGGCCCGCCGCGCCGTCTACCCGCTGCTGGTCGCCTCCCAGACGATTCCGATCGTCATCCTCGCCCCGATCCTGGTCGTCTGGTTCGGCTTCGGCCTGACCCCGAAGCTCGTGATCGTGGCCCTGATCTGCTTCTTCCCGATCACGGTCAACATGCTCGACGGGCTCCGGTCCGTCGACCCGGATCTGACCAAGATGATGCGCTCCCTCGGCGCCGGGCGTCTCCAGCGACTCTGGCGGGCGGAGCTCCCGGCCTCGCTGCCGTATGCCTTCAGCGGCGCGAGGGTGGCCATCACCGTCTCGGTGATCGGCGCTGTGTTCGCCGAGTACGTCGGGTCCAGCGAGGGACTCGGCCATCTCATCAATCAGTCCCAGGCCCAGTTGCTGACGGCGCGCTCATTTGCCGCAGTCGTGATTCTCTCGGCGATGGCGATCGCCCTCTTCGGTCTTGTGTCGTTGATCGAGCGCAGGCTGGTCAGCTGGGACAGTCGCGGGGTGACGCGGGCGTGAGCCGGGGACGGCTCACACGCCTGGCGTCGATCCTCGCGGCCGCGGCCGCGTTGGGCGTAGCGGCCTGCGGCGGCGACGACGACGCGTCGACCGGGTCCGCCTCCAATCCGCAGCCGTTCGCGCTCGCTCTCGACTGGTACGTGAACCCCGACCACGCCGGGATCTACACGGCCATCGACAAGGGCTTCTTCCGGCAGGCCGGCCTCGACGTCAAGCCACAGGTGCCCTCGGATCCCTCGGCGCCGATCAAGGAGGTCGCCGCGGGCCGCGTCGACCTGGCGATCTCCTACGAGCCCGAGGTGCTGCTCGCAACGGAGCAGGGGCTCGACGTCGAGGCGGTGGCGGCCGTCGTCAACTCGCCCCTCACCTCGCTGATCTCGCTGCCGCGAGGCGGGATCTCCTCGGCGGCGGACCTGAGCGGGAAGACCGTGGGGACCGCCGGCATCCCGTACCAGAGCGACTACCTCGAGACGATCGTGCAGAGCGCGGGTCTCTCCTCGTCGGCAAAGGAGGTGAACGTCGGCCTCAACCTGCTGCCGGCGGTCATCAGCGGCCGGGTGGACGCGATCCTGGGCGGCTTCCGCAACATCGAGGGCGTGGACCTGCGGCTGCGGGGACTCGACCCGCGGGTGGTCCCGGTCGACCAGCTCGGAGTGCCGACCTACGACGAGCTCGTGCTGGTCGCTCGCAAATCGACGGTGGACGACCATCCGGAGGCGATCCGCGCCTTCATCGAAGCGCTCGCGCGGGGAACGGACTACGCCCGGGCCCACCCGCAGGAGGCGGCCAGCGCGGTGATCTCCGCCGGCAAGGGCCTCGACCCGACGCAGACACGGGCCGAGGTCGCTGCGACGCTGCCGCTGCTCGCTCCGGCCCAAGGGAGGCCTTACGGCTACATGGACCCGAATGCGTGGCGGGCCTACGCCAACTGGATGGCCGAGCACGACCTGATCTCGAGCGGGCCCGATCCGAGCGACGTGCTCACCAACGATCTACTGCCCTGAGGTGCGGGTGCCTCTGGCTCACCGTCGCTGCCGACGACGGTACTCGCGGGCCTTGGAGCGCGACCCGCACATCGACATCGAGCACCAGTGGCCGCTCTGGTTGCGGCTGTGGTCGAAGAAGGCCCAGCCGCAATGAACCCCCGGGCAAGCCTTCAGGCGTGACCAGGTTCCATCGACCTGAGCGATCGCGACGATGCTCGCGAGCGAACCCAGGGCGACTTCGAGTTCGCGGCCACTTGGTGTGAGCTGGGGCGTGCCGTCAGCACCGAACCGGACGGCCAGTGTGGTGCGGCCGAGACCCCGGTTGAGGCGCTCGATCGCGCCATCGTCCCGGGTCGCGCCGTTGTTGACGAAGAGCAGGGCGCGTAGTCCCTCGCGGACGTCGAGCGCGCGCTTCAGATCCGCCGGCGTGAGCTTCGTGCGAGGCTCGAGGAGACGGCGTTCGGCGAGCCACACGGCGAGATCCGAGGGGGTCCGAAGCTGCTCCTCCAGGTCGTGGTCCAGGTCCCAGCGTGTGTTGACGAACGACTGGATGAGCGCAAGGTCTCCGGGCGCCGGAGCCCTGTCTCCAGGCTGGCGCTCGACGGAGCGCTGGGTCGAGGGGCGATTGGTCCTGGTCACAACGTGACTTGGAGTCTATCTGCGTCACCAGCAAATGGCAAGCACTGGTGACGCTGTGTTAGGGTGGCGGTCGGTTTGCCAACCAATGGAAAGAATGCCCGCGAACGGAGCCTGCCTGTCGAGCGCGAGTACGCCCGGTTGGTCGAGCGCCACCGAGACGAGCTCCACACTCACTCGTGCCGCATCCTGCGCTCGCCAGAGGACGCAGAGGACGCCCTCCAGGAAGCGCTGGTGAAGGCCTGGAGAGCGCTGCCCAGGTTCGAGGGAAGAAGCTCGCTGCGAAGCTGGCTCTACCGGATCGTCACCAACACCTCCCTGGATGAGATCCACCGCCGCCCAAAGCGGATCGTGCCGATCGACCTGGACGAGGCGCCGTCAGCGACGCACTGGCACATGGAGGCCGCGGGCCCGGCGACCGAGGATCAGTACCTCACCCGGGAGGACTTCGAGCGAGCTCTGATCGTCGCCCTGCGCCTGCTTCCCCCGAGACAGCGGGCGGTGCTCATCCTCCGCGAGGCGCTCGGGTTCTCGGCGCGGGAGACCGCCGCCAAGCTGCGCACCAGCGTGGCGGCGGCGAACAGCTCGCTGCAACGCGCTCGGGCCAGGCTCGAGGAGTTGGACGACCTCCAGAGCGACAAGACATCGCGCGCGCTCGAGGACGACCGACTGCGGGAGCTCGTGGAGCGCCACGCGGAGGCCTGGGAGCGCAACGACGTCGACCGCCTGGTCGGGATGCTGGCGGAGGAGGTTGCTGTTCGCGCCTAACGCGCGGGGGCCTTGGCGAGCGCCGGCAGAACCTTGCCGCCGTAGATCTCGATCGCACCGTGGGGGTCCGCGCCGGAGACGTTCATCAGCGCCATCGTGGTCGCGCCCAGTGTCTCGGCTTCCCGGATGCGCTCGATGTGCGCCTCGGGATCGGAGGAGACGATCAGCGCCCCCCGCAGATCCTCGTCGGAGATCTGCCTCTCGCCCTCCTCGTACATCTTGCGCGGATCGTGCCAGTCGTCCGTGTAGAACTCGTCCGGCTGGGCGCCCTTCCAGACGCGCGCGCCCTCCAGGGCGGCATCCTCGTCCTCGGCCCAGGAGAATTGCTGCTGTAGGACGATCTCGCCGGGCTCCTTGCCGGCGTCCTCGCAGGCGCCCTTGTAGGCGTCGATCACTTCGGGCGCCGACTCCGGATCGGCGAGCGTCCAGAGCCCGTCCGCCCACCGGGCCGCGACGCCGGCCGCCTTGGGGCCGAAGGCGGAGACGAAGATCGGCGGCCGGCGGTTCGGGCGGGTGTGAAGAATCGCCTCGTCGGTCTCGAAGTGGCGCCCGTCGTACGTCAGGCGCTCACCATCGAAAAGGCGGCGGATGATCTCCATCCCCTCCTCCATACGCTCCACCTGCTCTGGCACCGATGGCCAGATCGCGGCGAGCGGGGATTCATTCAGTGACTCGCCCGAACCGACGCCGAGAAACGGGCGACCGGGGAACAGGCGCTCCAGGGTCGCCCAGGCCTGCGCGATCAGCACGGGGTGATAGCGGGGGCCGGGCGGGGTGACCGCGGTGCCTATGGCGACCCTCTCGGTCGCCTGACCGGCGGCTCCCAGCCAGACCCAGGCGTGGCCGGACTCTCCCGGCTCCCACCATGGCTGGAGGTGATCCGAGCAGGCAATGCCGTCGAAGCCGGCACGCTCACCCTCGATCGCCTGCCGCAGGAGGTCCTCGGGAGGAAACTGCTCGTGTGCCATTCCCAGCCAGTAGCGCATCGCTCTGGGGCTACCCGGGCCGCGGGCAGGGCTAACGCGCGCTACGCCGCCAGTCTCGCCGGCGGGCCGGCGCCCATCGCCTTGTGCCAGCCCGCCAGCGCGAAGGCGCCCGCGAGCCCACGGAAGGGCGCGTAGGGGGCGAAGTACTCCTCCACCTCCTCGACGGAGGCGCGGCGGCCGAGGCCAGCGAGGTGGCCGACCAGCTTCACATAGGCGAGATCACCGGCCGGAAGCGAGTCCGGATCGCCGCGTCCGTGCAGGCCGAGGCACTGGAGGGTCCACGGACCGATCTCGCTGATCGCGAGCAGCCGTCGATCCGATTGCGGATCGTCGAGCCTCGCCCGCCCCCGCGCGACCTCGCGGGCACAGCGAACCATGGCGACGGAGCGTCCGGCGCTCAGGTCCATGGAGGCGAGCTCGGCCGGCGCCCGCCCGGCGATCACGGCAGCTGAGGGCACATCCCGCAACTCCCAGGAGCGCTCGCGTCGCCTGCGAGGCGCGGGCTGGTTCGGCAGATAGCTCGGCGCCCAGCGCCGCACGATCCGCCGCTGGATCTCGGCCGCACGCGAGGCCTGGATCAGCTGCGAGGTGATCGCCCAGCAGAGAGCCTCCCAGGGCCATGGCCTGCGCCTGGGCCGCACCCAGGGCTTATGGTGGATCGCGGGGCCGAGCAGCGGATCACGCTTGAACGTCTGGAAGAACTCGCCCATGTCGTCCTCGACGGCGAGCGAGAAGCGGATGCGCTCGACCGCGAGCCCGAGCTCACCTGCGCCGGCGGGCCGGATCTCGTCCGGCGAGGGCGCCCCCTCGGGAACGATGGGATGCCTGACCGAGGCGGGGTCGATCGGCTCCGCGCGGATGTGCACATAGCCCTCTCGGGTGCGCCAGGCCCTGACGCGGACCGGAGCGTGTCCGACATGCAGCAGCCGCTCCACGAGGTTTTCCCGCGAGCGGATCACACCGTCTCCGCCGCTGCTTCGCGGCAGCCGGTACGGCCAGCGAGGCATCACCCGCTCCTCGATGACCGACGACACTGAAGGCGGTTAGCGCCCGAGGACGTGCACGTCGACCAGGAAGCTGCGGCTGGCGACGACCTTCTCGCGCCGCCGGAAGAGCCCGCGCCGGGGCGGGCGCCTGGGCGCCCGGGATGAGGCGGCTCGCGCGATCGCGACCGCCGCGACGCTGGCCGCCGCGCCCCCGGCCGCAGCCACGACGAGTGGCACCTCGCGGCCCCAGAGCTCGATCGTGCGGCCCTGGGCCCGGACGGGCAGCGGCCGCACCGGCCCCGCCTCGATCAGCTCCTCCTCTGAAATCCGTTCCGACTCCGTCACCGTTCGCATCCTAAGGGCAGGTCAAGACCCCTTCGAGGTTTCGCCGCGTCCTTCGCGGGAAACCGACGCAGAGAGCGAAGGAGAGAGGATGCCCGACCTCGAGTTGACCAGCCCCGCCTTCGACGACGGCGAGCCGATACCCGAGAAGCACACGGCAGACGGTGAAGGGGCCTCGCCGCCGCTGCAGTGGAACTTCGTGCCGGAAGGCACCCGTACGCTCGCCCTGATCGTCCACGATCCCGACGCCCCGTCGGGCGACTTCGTCCACTGGCTCGCATGGAACATCGATCCGGACTCCGGCGGGCTCGAGGAGGACACTCCGGCACCTGGCCAGGGGACCCACGGCTTCGGCCGCCCGGGGTGGGCAGGGCCCTCTCCGCCGGAGGGGCACGGGCCGCACCGCTACTTCTTCAACCTGTACGCGTTGGACACCGACCTTGACCTCGAGCACGGTGCGGCACGGGAGCAGCTCGAGGACGCGATGGACGGCCACGTGCTCGGCGAGGCGCAGCTGATGGGGACCTACGAGCGGGCGTGAGCCGCTACAGGGCCTTCTCGTAGAGCCGGTAGCGCTTCACGATCTTGCCGCCCATCCCCTCCATGGCGCGGTTCATCGACTCATTCGTCTCCAGTATCCAGCCCTGATCGCCGGCCTTCTGGGGGGTGACCTTGGCGGTCTCGACGTGCTCGACGTAGAACTTCGCGGCGATCCCCGTGTGCTGGTGCTCGGGCTTGACGCCAAGGGCGAAGACGCGCACCCGGTCGATCTTGCGCTTACCGAGCAGGAAGCGCAGCCATCCGATCGGCAGCAGTCGACCGTTCATCTTCTTCAGCACCTGGTTGAAATCCGGCAGGGTCAGGGCCGCTCCCAGCGTCTCCCCGTCGCGCTCGGCGATGAAGGTCCAGCGCTCGTCGAGGATCTGCTTCATGTTCTGAGCCTGGAAGCGCACCTCCTCCTCGGTGACCGGGACGAATCCCCAGTTCTTCTCCCAGGCCGAGTTGTAGACCTCCATGAATCTGCCGATCTCGGCCTCCAGGTCCCGCCGGCGCATGTTGCGGACCGTGATCCCGTGCTCTGACTCGACCTTCTCCGCGACCGAGTGGATCGCGTCGTGGAAGCGATCGCCCTGCTTCAGGCCGCCGAGCTCGAGCCACCACATGAGCAGGTCCATGGTCTTGCCGTAGCCGAGCGCCTCGAGCCGCTCCCTGTAGTAGGGCGGATGCCAGGGCTCGAGGATCATCGGATTGCGCTCGAAGCCCTCGATCAGGATCCCGCACTCATCATTGGTCGTGAAATCCATCGGCCCGAGCAGGCGATTTCGCCCGCGCTCCCCGACCCAGTCCTCGGCAGCGCCCAGCAGCGCCGCGAAGACCTCCGGATCATCCTCGGCCTCGATGAACCCGAACTGCCCGTCGCTGCCGCCCTGGAACTGGTCCCAGCGCCGGTCGACCTGCGCCGTGATCCGACCCACCGGCGCGCCTTCGCGCCAGGCGAGAAAGTACTCCGCCTCCGCGTGCTCGAAGTAGGGGTTCTTCTCCTGGTTCAGGAACTGCCGCCGCTCGAAGGTCAGGGGCGGCACCCAGGGGGTTCCCTGGTGGAGCCCGAAGGGCAGCTTGATGAACCTGCTGAGCTCGCGGCGACCCTGCACGGGTCGTACCTCAACTGAGCCTGGCATCGGTGCGGGACGCTACAAGCTGCATACTTCCCGGGGATGTCCGACTCCACCCAAACGCCGGTGGACGTCTTCGAGAAGGCCCGCACCCACGACCGGGCGGAACAGCTCGAAGCCGCCAAGCAGGGCGACCTCCTCCCCTACTTCCGCATCCTCGAGTCACAGGCCGGCCCCGTGGTGGAGATGGAGGGGCGCGAGACGATCATGCTCGGCTCCAACAACTACCTGGGGTTGACCACCGACGAGCGGGTCAAGCAGGCGGCTCGGGACGCGCTGGAGCAATACGGGACCGGGGTCACCGGCTCCCGCCTGCTCAACGGCACCACCCCGATGCACGTCGAGCTCGAACGCGAGCTGGCGGACTGGATGGGGACCGAGGACGTGATCGTCTTCACGACCGGCTACCAGTCGAACCTGGGGGCGATCAGCGCGATCCTCGAGCCGGGCGACACCGTGATCTGCGACTCGGGGGATCACGCCTCGATCCTCGACGGATGCAAGCTCTCCGGCGCCCGCCTGCGTCCCTTCCGCCACAACCGGATGGACAAGCTGGAGACGATGCTGGAGCGGGCGGCCGCGGACGAGAGCGGCGTCCTGGTGGTCGTCGACGGGGTCTTCTCGATGGAGGGTGACGTCTGCGACCTGCCCCCGGTCGTGGAGCTCTGCCGTCGCTACGGCGCTCGGCTGATGGTCGACGAGGCGCATGGGGTCGGGGTCCTGGGCAAGCGCGGGGCCGGCGCCAGCGAGCTCTTCGGGCTGGAGGACGAGGTCGACCTGCGCATGGGCACGTTCTCCAAGAGCCTCGCCTCCTGCGGCGGCTTCATCGCCGGCTCCGAGGAGGTGATCGAGTACCTGCGGATCGCCTCGCGTTCCTTCATCTTCAGCGCCTCGGCCGTTCCCGCCGCGGTCGGCGCGGCACTCGGGGCGCTCCGGATCATCCGATCCGAGGGGCCCGAGCTGATGGCGCGCCTTCTCGACAACGCGGCCTACCTGCGCCAGGGGTTCCGCGACCTGGGCCTGAAGGTCGTCGAGCCGGGGACCCTCCCCGACGGGACCGAGGCGACGACCCCGGTCGTCCCGGTGATCGTCGGAGAGGACTGGCAGGCGGTGCTGCTCTGGAAGGCCCTCTTCGAGGCCGGCGTCTACACCAACGTCGCTCTGCACCCGGCCGTGCCGCCGGGCGGCGCGCTTCTGCGGACCAGCCTGATGGCGACCCACGAGCGCGATCACCTCGATCGGGCGCTCGCGATCTTCGCGGGCATCATCAAACGTTTCCCGGACCTGCCGACGGGGTAACCAAAGAGGTTTCGTCTGGCTCGATCCCGGTGTTGGACCGCTCATGCTTCGACGGTCTGGATGGGACGAGCGATCCACCCTTCGACAAAAGATCTGCTCTTAGCGAACGGGATGATTTTTCGGGTGTTGACCCTTGGCGCGAGTGGCGTATAAGTTTCGACCTCGGCGCGCGCTTCCGGGGCAGGGAGCGGACGGGAATGAGAAGGAGAGGACCGTCCACTTCCCCCGGCTCGAAAGAGCGACTGGGTGCACGCCGGCCGTAACGAACCCGCCAACAATTCCTGACCTAGCAGGAGGGAGACCCTATGTCCGCTGCTTCGACGATTGCCCCTGCCCGACCACTGTCCATGCCTCATCGGCGGATCGAGCCGTTCGTCGAACAGCAGAAAGGCTCAGACCGAACCGACTCGAAGAAGAGGGGAACTTCGCAATGCATGGAGGCGCTCGCCCGCGCCAACAAGGTCCGTCTCGCCCGCGCCGCCCTCAAGCGCGACATCTCCGCCGGCCGCCGCAGCATCACCGAAGTGATCATGGAGTCTCCTTGGGAGGTCGAGAGCATGAGCCTCGGCGAGCTCCTCTGCGCGCAGCGCCGCTGGGGCCGCGCTCGGTCTCGCAAGCTGCTCTCGTCGACCGCTCTCAGCGAGGGCAAGCGCGTCGGCACTCTCACCGAGCGGCAGCGGCGGATCCTCGTCGCGGCGCTCGAGGCGAAGTTCGCTA
The DNA here is from genome assembly GCA_035265665.1 of Solirubrobacterales bacterium. Taxonomy (GTDB): domain Bacteria; phylum Actinomycetota; class Thermoleophilia; order Solirubrobacterales; family 70-9; genus DASUPK01. Next base: position 26,293 of record DATFOK010000045.1, read on the forward strand.
GGGCTTGATTCTGTAGGCGGCTCCGCCTGACCTACGTCGGAACGCCCCGACGAGAAGCCAGGCGGAGCCGCCGAAGACGATCACGCCGGCGGCCAGGCATGCCACCGGGGCAGTTGGGGTGGAGACCAGTAGCAGGCTGAACGTGGCCGTGCCGGCCGCGCCAGCCAGCAGCACGTTGTGGGATCGGTACCCGGTGAAGTGCTCACGTGCCGCCAGCTCGACCCCGGCGAGCGCCGCGAGGCCGAGCCCGACCACCACGGTCACGGGTGCCTGCATGGCGAAGCCGACGATCAGCAGGATCACGCCGATGAGAACGACAAGCTCCGACAGCGGGAATGAGCCCCAGAGGGCCTCGGGTCTCTTAGCGGGGGTGGCCTTCCTGCGCGCCGCGGCAGCCCGCTTCGCATCGTCGAGCCCCACGGCCGCGGGCTGGGTCTGGGGCGGCTGCGCACCCCTCTGACGCCGCCGCTTGCGGCGCTGTCGCTTCGTCGGCATCAGCGGTTCAGGGGGCCGGAGCCCCTTGGCTAACGGACAACCGGAGGAGATCTTGACGCGCCACCAGTCCATCAGGAGGCCAACCGGCCCCCATTTCGGCCTGGAGTGCCAGTGCTTGCAGCCGGGCTCGCCGATGTCGGCGTTGTTCACACGAACCCACTTATACGAGGCCGGATCGGCCGTCATCTCCTCGATCAGCTCGCGATTCTTCTCCTCGACATAGGCGGCGTCGTGGAGGCGATGGCTCACGTCGTGGATCCGAGCGGCGAGACCGTCGCGCACCCGTTCGAGCTCGTCCACAGACAGCAGACGTGGTCCGCCCATCCCAGCGACGGCGAAGTCGATCCCCTTGCGCGGGAAGGCGGAGCCGAAGAGCCTGGCGAGCGCGAGCTCCATCGCCGCGATCTGGCGCCTCAGATCGGCGCGGGCGGCGCGCTCGTCGTGCTCGTAGAGGACGGTGTCGAGACCCTCGGGCGGGGCCGGCGGGACCAAGTCCTCCTGCGGCGCAATCGGCACCTCGGCGAGGTCGGTGCGCTCGAGCAACTCCTCAGGCATAAATCTGGGCCTCCTCTACGAGTACGTCAATTCTATGCCCGTAAAGCGCTGCCCGCTACCCACAACGCCTCCTCCAGGGCGATGTCGGGAACCCCCCGTACGCCGATCGCGACCAGCATCACCCGGCTGGTTCCCCTGCGCACGCCCCGGCCCTCCGCGGTGCGTTCGAAGAGGATCCCCAGCGGCCGGTGCTCGTCCGCGACGACGATCGTTCCGTCGGGTAGCGGCGAAACGCGGCCCTCGAAGCTCTCGCCCTCGGCCGAGAGGCGCAGGCCGATACGGCCCTCGACGCGATCGGCATCGAAGGCCTGCATGGCCACGCCGACCTCGACCATGGCGATGGTCAGCGCATCGTCGACCCGATTCCGGCTCTTGAAGGCGCCGTCGTGGATGCGCTCGAAGATCAGCTGCTCGATCGGCGTGCGAGTCGTGTCCGGGTCGAGACCGATGTGCCGGAAGAAGACCCTGTAGGCCCAGGGAATCGCCTGCTGGCGGAGCTGGATCGCCTGGGAGCCCCCGATCCGGTCGCTCAGCGACCGCAACCGCTCGCGCAGCGCCTCGGGGCTCCGGCCGGTGCTCGCCTCGAGCGTCGTCGAGACAATCGAGAGCCCCGGGAACTCCCCCGCCAGCGCGGGCTCGACCCAGCCCGGCTCCGGCGCGACCTCCCACTGGTCAGGCAGGTCCGGCGTCACCGCAGCGTCGCGTCGCGTCGTTTAGTTGCGGCGATCAGGGCCTCGACATTGTCGAAGAAGCGCTGGTCATCGAGCCGGCCGATCGAGGTGCGCTGGAGGATGCCGCCGGGGTAGGCGTAGACGAAGGTCGGGCACCCGCCGACGCGGTAGAGATTGGAGAGCGCACCGTCCCGGTCCAGTCCGATCGGATGAGTCCAGCCCCGCTCGGCGATCAGCTTGCGCACCTCAGAGTCGGAGTCGCGCACGTCGATCGCCAGGAAGTTCACCCGCGGCGAATAGCGCCGGTAGGCCCGCTCGAAGACGTCCTCCTGGTCCTCGCAGTCGCCCCCGCGGGTGAACCAGAACGAGAGGATCAGGGGCCGGTCGAAGAGATCGCAGACCCGGATCGCACCCGGCACCTCCACCCGGCACGCCGGGGTCCTCGTGTCCTGTGAGGGGCAGGGTATCCGGGACGCATCGCAGTCGTCCTGGGCGATGTTGGCGTCGCCTCCCGCCCCGGACCGCGCGTCGGGCACAGCGAACTGCGCGAGCGGCAGGTCGCCCTCGTCCCTGGCGCCTAGCACCCCTTTGTTCTTCGTCGAGATCAGGTTGACCCCGGCGACGGCGATCAGGGCGACGAAGACCATTCCGACGATCAGCGAGTAGACGGTCGTGCGGCGCGGGCGCTCGCTCCGGTCCCCCCTGCCCCCACCGTCTCCTCCAGCGCCGTCGGCCACGCCCTAATGGTCGCTCACGGAACGGATTCGCCGGTCGCCAGCGGCGCCTGGCGGGTCTGCCAGGGAAGTCGGAATCCCTCCTCCGACCAGACGACGGCCGCCGGCAACACCAGCATCACCCCCGCCAGTGCGACGAGCAGATCGGCGACCGTGACGAGTCCGAAGTCCCGCAGGACGGGCGCCACCGAGATCAGCCCCATGTCGTCGAGCAGGGGCAGTCCCGCGATTGCGAGGACGGCGAAGCCGGCGATCGCGGTGACGCCCGAGGCGAGCACGGCCGCGCCGGTGCGCAGATAGGTCCGCCTCAGAGCCTCGCCGACGGAAAGCCCGGCTCGGCGCTCGTTCACATAGCGCGCCGAGAGGATCACGCTGAACTCCGTGGCGATCGCGATCACCAAGGCGCCCAGCGTGGCGGACATCGGGTTCAGGGCGACGCCGAGCGCAGCGACCACGAGGCCCGACCAGCCGGTGGCCATCAGGACCGGGATCAGCGGGACCACGGCGCGACGAACCGAGCGATAGATGGCCGCGAGCACGATGCCAACCGCGAGCAGCCCCGCCAGCGGCAGCCACCAGCGGCTGTGCGAGAGGTCGCTGTTCGCCTCGGCCGCCAGCACGGGCAGGCCCGCGAGCTCGACGGTCGTGCCCTCGGGCGGCGCAGGCCCGCCGGGCGGGTCGATCTGGGCGCGGATGTCGTCGATCAGGTCCTGCTGGTCCGAGAGTGGCTGAACGCGGATGCCAAAGGCGACGTCGGCGGTGTCGCCGATCGGGGTCCCGCCATTGGGGCTGCACTCGCCCTGGTGGCTGATCACGATCTGTGAGATGAAACAGGGGAGGGCCTCAACCAGGGCGCGGACGTCCCCCGGGCTCTGGGTCGAGCTCGAGGCCGTGCCGCTCGCCGACGAGGCACCGCCAAAGAAATCGGTGAGCGAGAGCGCCGGGCAGATCTGGGCGTCGGCGCAGCTCGCGCCGGAGCCGGAGAACCCGTGGCGGGCGAGCACCCGCTGCTGGAAGCGCTCGGCCCAAGAGATCACCGCCGGGTCGGTCGGGTCACTGGCCTGGATCGTCACGTTGACGTCGCCCGAGATTCCGGTCTCCTTTTCGAGCTCGTTCAGGTCATCGAGGGCCGACAGGTTCGGCGGTGCGAGGTCACGGATATCCGTCTCGACCCGGGTGCCCGCGCTCGCCACCCAGCCGCAGACGGCCAGCAGCAGACCGGCCGCGAGCACCCGCCTGGGGCTGGAGAGCGCCATCGCGATCGCGCCGACGCCGGCCCTCTGGAGGCGTGTCGCGAGCCCGGTCGTATGGCGAGCAGCGGGGGCTCCCGCTCCGGCCGAAACGGAGCCTCGCCAGGCCGAGAGGCCGAGCGCCGCCAGGCCGCCGGTCAGCGCGACCGCGAACGCGAGCGCCACGCCGATCACGAGCAGCAGCCCGAACGAGCGGACCAGCGGGCTCGGCGCGAGGGCGAAGACCGCAAATCCGGCGATCGTCGCCAGGCATGCAGCACCGATCACCGGTCCACCGCCGGCCGCGGCCATCGCCACCGCGCGCCCGGGTGCCGATCCCTCGGCCCTGGCCTCGTTGAAGCGGGCCTGGAACTGGATCGCGTAGTCGACCGCGAGCCCGACCAGCACGGGGAGCATCGCGATCGCCCCTACGGTCAGCGAGCCGCCGAAAAGCGCCACGAGGCCGAGGGTCAATGCGCCGGCGGAGATCGCCACCCCGAGCGGCAGCAGCCGCAGGGGCCTCGGCAGGATGAGCAGCAGGGTGAGGCCCATCACCAGGCCGGCGACGCCCAGCAGGAGGAGGGTCTGGTTGCGGAGCTCGCGTGCGCCGGCATCGACCACGACGGGCGCGCCGGTGACGATGTAGCTGCCGTCGCTGAGCTTGAAGCGGGGATCCTCGACCGCCTGCTTGAAGAGGCCGATCGCCTCGTGCCGCTCGGCGTCGCTCAGGTCGGGGCGCAACCGGACGATGATCTGCGCGGCGTCCCGGTTAGGGAAGAGGTAGCCGAAGCGCTCCTTGGGAGTCCCCGCCGGCTTCGACTCGTCGAAGACGACGCGGCTGACGAAGTTCGGGTCGTCCAGCCGCGGAATTGAGGTGATCCCGTACTGGAGCGCCACCTGAATGAGGCCGGACTGGAACTGGCTCATCACCTGCTGGGCGGCGTCGCTGGCGGCCTGCTCCTGCTCGGCGGCGGAGGCACCGCGCTTCGCGGCGGCCGTGCGAGCCTGGTCGGCGGCCGCCCGCGCCTGCTGTGCCGCGCCTCCGATCTGCCCCTGGAGCGCCTGCTGGATGCCGGCGACGCTCAGGTAGAGGAAGGTCGCCGGCCCGAAGACCGAGTGGCTCGGGCGGAGCTGTGCGATCCGGTCGCAGACCGGAGGGAGCGGCTGCTTGCGCTTGTGTGGCAGCGCCTGCGCGAGCTGGGTGCCCCCGGCGAAGCACTCCTCGAGCTCGAAGAGCGGCTCGAGGTCCTTGGTCAGCACGAGCTTGCGCAGATCCTCCTTGACGAGGACGATCACGGGCTCGTCGCCGAACTTCTCGTGGAAGCCCTGGGTCGTATTGAACTCCGACGAGCCCTTGCTGACCAGGGTGTCGGTCCCGGCGTTGGTGTCGAGCCGGGTCGCGGCGAAGATCCCCGCGCCGGTGAGGGCAACGATCGGCACGATCACGAGCCAGGGCCAGCGCACGGCGATGCCCGCAGCCCGCTCGAAAAATCTCCCCGCGTTCACGAGGCGGAGGTTAGGGAGGCAATGTGAAGATCGCGCCACTTTCAAGAGGGCGCAATCGGTGGTATTACCGGGGGGACATCTGGGAGTGGAGGTGAAGGATGAAGCTTGAGGTCGGAGCCCGCATCAAGGTCGAGTCCGAGTCGACCGAGCGCCCGGGTCGCACCGGCGTTGTCGAGGAGGTCGTGAACGAGCCGCCTGCTCCTCGGTACCGGATCCGCTGGGACGACGGGCACGAGAGCATCTATGCGCCGGCGGCCGGTGCGGTCGGCATCGAGAAGCCGGCCGAGAAGTAGGTCAGGACTTCTCGGCGAGCTGGTCGATCTTCGCCGCGAGCACGAAGTCGTTTCGGGTCAGTCCGGAGGCGGCGTGGGTCGTGAGTTCAAAGGCCGCGCGGCCCCAGCCCAACTCGATGTCTGGATGGTGACCCTCGGCCTCGGCGATGAGCGCTGCCCGCGCCACGAACCCGAACGCGTCGCGGAAATCAGGGAACGAGAACTCACGGCGAAGCGAGCGATTACCCTCGCGCTCCCAGCCAGGGACCTCGGACGAGAGCTCCTCGGCCTCCTTCGCCGGCATCGGCGGCGTCCCCGGCGCGCAAACCTCACAGTGCGCCCTGGCTAGCTCGGTCACACGCAGAAGGTTCCCACAGCGCCAGCCGGCTGTCCGTGAGCCGACGCGAACGATTTCGTGCGATTGACCCCGTATATGGGGGTCAAGTGCTCGAGATCGTGTGGGGACGCCCGAACGGCTGCCCTTCGTTGCCGGTGTTGAAGTCGGACCTCCGGCCCGACTAGTCCATCGCCAGAGGGCCCTTGACGTCCGCGTTGAGGAACTGGCTGACGAACTCGTTGTTCGAGTTGAAGAGCTCGTCGGACGGCCCGGACTCGACGATCCGGCCCTTCCAGAGGACCGCGAGGAAGTCGGCGATCCGGCGCGCGGTGCCGAGGTCGTGGCTGATCACTAGGTAGCAGCCGCCGTTCTCCTCGTGCACCTCTCGGATCAGCTCGCAGAGCAGCGCCGTGCGAACCGGGTCGAGGCCCGAGTCCGGCTCGTCGAACATGACGATCGCCGGGTCGAGCACCAGCGAGCGGGCGAAGCCGGCGCGTTTGCGCATCCCGCCCGAGAGCTCGTTCGGCATCTTGTACATCGCCTCCGCGAGGCCGACCTCGCGGAGCCGGCGGTTGACGATCTCCTCGATCTCGTCCTCTGACTTGTCGGTGTGCTGCCGGAGCGGGAAGGCGGTGTTGTCGTAGACGTTCATCGAGCCGAACAGCGCGCCGTCCTGGAAGAGCAGGCCGAACTTCTTGCGGACCTCGAAGAGCTCGTCGTCGGTCATGTTCGGGATCGACTCGCCGTGGACGAGCACGTCGCCCGAGTCGGGATAGAGCAGCCCGACGACGTGCTTGATCAGCACCGACTTGCCGGTGCCGGAGGGGCCAAGCACCATCGAGATCATGTTGTCCGGGAGCCCCAGATTGCAGCCGTTGAGGATCCGGGTGCGCCCGAACTGCTTGACCAGGTCGATGATCTCGATCGCGTCCTCGCCGCCGTGGTCGCGCTTGCGGCCGGTGTGCCACTTGTACGGGTTCGGGTCGTCCGGCTCGACCCCGGGGATCTGGTAGTCGCGGCTGGCGAAGTCCTCGTCGCCGGTCATTCCCTGACTCTCGAGCGGATCGGCCTGCTCCGGCGGCGCCTCGCGCGCCGCCTGCTCCGCCTCCGTCCTCTTGGCGGTGGAGCGACTAGCCTCGGTCGCGGCGCCCTCGCGTCCGTCGCTCTGGGCCGCGCGCGAGCTGCCGCTCCTGCTCCGCGAAGTCTGCTTTCTCTCAGCCACCTGTCTTCCTCCTCAGCTCGTCGTCACTCGCCCTGCGCCGTCAACCGCACCTCGTCATCCGCCGATTGGGGCGCGCGGGTTCGCCCCCCAGAAGACCAGGGTCCCCATCATCCCGATGATGTGAACCAGGACGATGTTCAGCACCATCTACTTGGCGGTCGCCGTGCCCACTCCGACCGGCCCGCCCGAGGCAGTGTAGCCGTAGTAGCAGCCGACCAGGACGATGGCGGTCGCCATCGTCATCCCCTTGATCAGGCTGAATAAGAGATCGGGCGGGTTCTGGAACATCCAGAAGATCAGGAAGTAGCCGCCCGAGGAGACGTCG
>DATFOK010000046.1:0-11405 GCA_035265665.1 Solirubrobacterales bacterium
CTGAAGCCCGGCGGACGGTTCGTCGCCAAGGACCTCTTCGAGGCCGGCGGCGTCGGGGTGCTGGCCAAACGACTCAATGAAGCCGGGGTGCTCCATCGCGAGTGCATCACCGTCACCGGCAAGACGATCGGCGAGGAGGCCGACGCCTCGGCGGAGACGCCCGGCCAGGAGGTCGTTCGACCCCTCTCGGATCCGCTCAAGCCCACTGGCGGCCTCGTCATCCTGCGCGGCAACCTGGCGCCAGAAGGCTGCGTGGTCAAGGTGGCCGGAGAGGAGCGCCGCAAGCACACCGGCCCCGCCCGCGTCTTCGGCTCGGAGGAGGAATGCTTCGCCGTTGTCGAGCGGCAGGGCATCAAGCCCGGTGACGTCGTCGTGATCCGCAACGAGGGCCCCTCCGGCGGGCCCGGGATGCGCGAGATGCTCCAGGTCACCGCCGCGCTGGTGGGCGAGGGCATCGGCGATCAGGTCGCACTGCTCACCGACGGCCGCTTCTCCGGCGCCACCCACGGCCTGATGGCCGGCCACGTCGCCCCCGAGGCGATTCGCGGCGGCCCGATCGCCGCGGTCGAGGACGGCGACGTGATCACGATCGACATCGACGCCCGCCGCCTTGACGTCGATCTCACCGACGAGGAGATCGCGAAGAGGGTGGAGGCCTACGACCCGCCCGAACCTCCCTACAAGCGCGGCGTGATGGCGAAGTACGCGGCCTCGGTCTCGAGCGCCTCTGAGGGCGCCGTCACTAGCTAGTCGTCTTGAAACATCTCGAAGGATTGACCCCCATAACGGGGGTCAATCGCACGAAACCGGCCGGGAGCTAGTCCAGCACGCCCTCGCGCGCCAGGAACCTCTCCACCACGCGGTTGAAGCGCACTGGCCGCTCCATTTGCGGGACGTGCCCGCAGTCGTCGAAGGCGACGAGCTCGGCGTTCTCGCCGATCCGCTTCTTGTAGGAGAACGCAGCGGGGACCGGGACGACGCGGTCGTTTCGTCCCCAGACGATCATGGTCGGGACACCGATCTCCGCTAGCCGGTCCCGGATGTCGTAGCCGACCAGATTCCTCATCGCGTCGAAGTAACCCGGGCTCTTGAAGGCGGGGACGACGTTCTCCCAGAGAAGCTCCCGGCGGAGGGTGTTCGGGTCGTGGAATACCCCACGGAACGCGAGGTCGCGGATCTTGGGCCGGCGGATCGCCGACAACTCAAACCGCAACACGAGCGGGGTTGCCGCCCGGCCGACTCGAGCCAGCATCTCCGCGGGCTCCTTGCGGGCTCGGGCCCAGGTGATCCCGGCGGCTGAGACGAGCGTCAGGTCGTCGACTCGCTCAGGCTCGGTGATCGCAACCTCGGACGCGATGAAGCCGCCCATCGAGTTGCCCACCACCGAGCAGCGATCGATCCCGAGCCGCTCGCAGAAGTCCCGCACGAAACGCCCGTAGGCCGGGATGGTGACCTGCCAGGGCGGCATCGGGCTGGCACCGAAGCCCGGCAGGTCGAGCGCCACCACGCGGTGGCTGCGCGCGAAGTGGGGGATGTTCTCGAGCCAGTTCTGCCAGCAGCCCGAGAGGCCGTGAATGAAGAGCAGCGGCGGCCCCTCGCCCATCTCGACGTAGTTCGCGCTCGCCCCGACGACATCGATCTGCCGCAGGTGCTCGCGCCAGTCGATCCGCAGCCATTCGGGGTCGGGATTCCCGTATGGGTCGGGGCCGTCGGACGGAGTCGCCGGCGGCAGCTCCACTCGGCCCGTGGCGAGCTTCAGCGCAAAGCCGGTGTCAGACGCGATCCGCCGCAGCTCCTCGCGGACCGGCCGTTCCGCCGTGGTGCTACTCACGCGGCGAACCTACCGCGACGGGGACCGATGAAGGCCCCGGCGGGGGACGACCCCCGCTTCGAGGGGGCGCCCGCATCCGCGACGAGTTCAAGGAGCTCGCATTTTCGAGCTATCTGAAGACCAGGAACCTCAGCGGGGGTGAGGTGCCGAAGTTCTGCACCACACCGCTCTGGTTGCAGATCTCATAGGTGACCGTGTCGGTGGTCACTCGCGCCGTCAGGTTGATCTCATAGGTGGGCCAGCCGCTCGGCGGGGTCAGCACGACGTGGTCGCCCGCCTGCGCGCCCGCAGCCGGCGTGGAGATCGCAGTGCAGCTGCTGTTCGTGACGGTGCCGGGACCTTGGATCGTGTCGCCCTCGGCAACGATTGTGTTGCCGCTGAGCGCCTCTGCGTTGGCCGCGGTGTCGGCACGCTTGGCCGTGTCCGCGCTCTTCGCGCTCGCCACCGAGAGACCGGGCGCCAGCTTGTTGACCTGGTTCTTGGCGATGTTCTTGACCTGCTTCTTCTCCTTCTTGTTGAGGATGCTCTTGATCGCAGATGGCGCGGCCATCGCCGTTCCCGCCAACGCGACGATCAGAGCCAATGCCGCCACGATCATCGCCGGCGACGGTCGACGTCCCTTCGAGCTCGTCATCGCAACTCCCTCCTATCGCTGGTTGGACCCGACCAATGACTTCCGTTGTCCTGCGGATGCGGTCGAGCCCGGGCCAGCCTATCCCGATCAGCCGCGGCGGAGCAAGGGCGAGATCACGCGTAGCCCATCCGCTCGAGGATCGGGATCTCGCGAATCTGCGGTGGCTGCAGGTGGTCCCACAGGATTCCGCGCGGGCGCGGGTATTGGCGCTCGACCTCGATCACCGCCCGCGGGGTCGCGACCAGATCGACCGGCAGGTCATGGGCGGTGCTCTGCAGGTGCTCGCGCAGGATCTGGATCGGATGCGCGGTGGTGGCGACGGTGGTGTGGTCGTCGATCTTGCCGGCCTCGATCAGGAGTCCGTACTCGAGGTCGGAGAAGCCGCCGCCCTTGCCGACCCGCGCGCCGCTCAGATTGACGGCGACCGATCCGCAGAGGACGAAGTCGATCTCGGGCAGGTCCTCGTCGGCGATCACCCGGCCGTGCCGCATCGCGCCCTTGATCGTCGCCGCTTCGCGCAGCTGCTTCGCCGAGAGCTTGCGCGGCTCGAGCAGCCGAAAGGGGTGGACGTCGCGCAGGCGCGGCACGGCCATGATCAGTGTCTTGCCCTCCTCGAGCGCCGCCCGCCGGACGTGAGTCTGCGGCGAGTCCGGGTTGACCTTGAGCACCTGGGCCCGCTTCCAGAGCCGATGCCCGGCGAGCTTCTCCGCGGCGAGCTTCGCCCCGGCGAAGTTCGGGATCCTGCCCTCCGCGCCCGGAAACCGCGAGACGCCCTCCCGATCCATCGCCTTCCAGACGTCACGGCGGACCTGATCCTTCGTTCTCATCAGGTCCAGGCGATGGTTGGCGGCATTGCGTGGGGCATCCTAAAGTGAGGCCTGCAAGCGGGCCGATTCCCCCGCAAATGCGGTTGCGAAACCTCGTGTGAGCAAATGCAGGGGGACGCGGGCCCTAGAATTCCGCGCCAGGGGAAGAGTGTCCGAGAGGTAGGAATGCGCGCGAGGCTGAACAGATCCCATAAGGTCGCGATCGCCTTGGTGGCACTGATCACCATGGGCCTGCTGCTCGCCGTCGGCGTCTGGGCCTATGACGACGCGCAGAAGGATCAGATCGCGCCGGGCGTCAAGATCGCCGGTCTCGACGTCGGCGGCCGGGATGCAGACTCGGCCCGCAAGGTCATCAAGCGCGAGGTTGTGGCGCCTCTCAAGCAGCCGGTCGTCGTGACATACGACGGCAAGAGCTACACGTTGAGCGCCGAGGCGCTACGTCCGAAGGCGGATATCGACGGCATGGTCCAGGAGGCCATCGACCGCAGCCGCGAGGGCGGCATCCTCGACCGCGTCGGGCGCTACGCGAGTGGCGGTGACGTGAATGCCGACCTGCCGGCGCGGGTGGCCTACGACAAGAAGGCCGTCAAGGACTTCGTCAACCAGCTCGCCGAGGACATCAACCAGGACCCGGTCAACGCGACGGTGGCGCCGAGCGGCTCCCGGCTCGAGAAGCAGCCGGGAGAGTCGGGCCTGGCCGTGGAGAAGCGCGAGATGACCGATGCGATCGACCAGGAGGCCCAATCCCCCGGTCGCGATCAGCCCGTCGAGGCCCTTGTCAGCACGACGAAGCCCGAGGTCAGCACCAAGGATCTACGGGAGGCGTACCCGCGCTACATCTACATCGACAGGGGCAGCTTCACCCTCCGCTACTACCGGAATCTGAAGCTGCAGCAGAGCTACACGATCGCCGTCGGCGCTAGTGGATACGACACGCCCGTCGGTGAGTACACGATCCAGACCAAGGAGGTCAATCCGACCTGGCACGTTCCGGACTCCGCCTGGGCGGGGTCGCTCGCGGGCCAGGACATCCCGCCGGGCCCCGGGAACCCGCTGGTGGCCCGCTGGATGGGCATCTACAACGGCGCGGGGATCCACGGGACGGACGACACTGGCTCGCTCGGCTCTGCAGCCTCGCACGGCTGCATCCGGATGGCCGTCTCCGACGTGATCGACCTGTTCGACCGGATCGAGGTCGGGGACTCGGTCTACATCCAGTAGGCAGCCCGGGCCGGGCTTCCGCAGGGGCCGGGCCGCCCGCGGCGAAGTTATGTACATGCGCGAGGCGACCCGAGAGCCGGCTCTGAGCGAGCCCTGGCGAAAGGCGCTGCGCCTCTTCGATCGCGATTTGGCCGTGCGCTCGGCCGCCGAGTCGACCCGGCGCGCCTACGCCAGCGACGTCGGCCAGCTCGCCGAGTGGGCGAGCGAGGCCAAGAAACCGCCGGAGGCCCTGGGTCATCGTGACCTGCGCCGCTTTGCGGCCCGGCTCTCGGACCGGGGAATCTCGAAGGCGGGGGTGGCCCGCAAGCTGGCGGCGATCCGCGCCTTCTACGCGGCGCTGTTGCGCGCCGGCGAGATGAGCGCGAATCCCGCCGACCTGGTGGCCTCGCCGAAGCGCGATCGCAAGCTGCCCCGTGTCCTCAGGCGCGGCGAGATGCAGACCCTGCTCGATCGGATCCCCACGCGGACCCCGCTCGAGATGCGCGACCGGGCGATGCTCGAACTCGCCTACTCCTGTGGGTTGCGCGCCGAGGAGGTGGTCAACCTGAGCCTCGACGCGCCGGACTTCGAGGGCGAGCGGCTGCGCGTCGAGGGCAAGGGAGGCAAGACGCGGCTCGTGCCCATGGGCGAGCCCGCGCAGGCCGCTCTCCGGCGCTACCTCGAGCGCGGCCGGCGTGCGCTCGTCGGCCCGGGAGACGACGACGCCCTGCTCGTCTCCAAGAGCGGGAAGCGGCTCCATCCCTCCGATGTGCGCCGGCGCCTCCAGCGCTGGGTCCGGGAGGCGGCGATCGCCGGCGGCGTCTCGCCCCATGCGATGCGGCACTCGTTCGCCACGCATCTGCTCGAGGGCGGGGCGGACCTGCGGACCATCCAGGAGCTGCTCGGCCACTCCAGCCTCTCGACGACGCAGGTTTACACCCAGGTTGAGCCCTCCTGGTTGCAAAGCCAGTACGCTCGCAGTCATCCTCGCGCTTGAGGACGAAGTCGCCACAGTGCAGGTGAAAGGCCTATGGAAGCGGAGGTAAAGGCGTTCGAGCTACGGGAGCTCTGGCGCCGCTACAAGGAGGGGGGCGACGGGAGCGCCCGCGAGCGGCTGGTCGTCGCTTATTCGCCCCTGGTCAAGTTCGTGGCGGGGCGGACGGGCGCGCGGCTGCCCTCGCACGTTGATCAGGCCGACCTGATCTCCTACGGGATGATCGGTCTGATCGAAGCGATGGAGCGCTTCGAACCGCGCCGCCAGATCCGCTTCGAGACCTTTGCCATGCAGCGCATTCGCGGGGCGATCATCGACGAGCTCCGCTCGCTCGACTGGGTCCCGCGCTCGGTCCGCTCGCGCGCGAGGGACATCGAGGGGGCGAACTCGAAGCTCGAGCACGAGCTCGGCCGGCCGCCGACCGATGCCGAGCTCGCGGAGCGCCTCGGGATGTCGGAGGACGATCTCCAGGAGGCGCTACTGCAGATCTCCAACTCCTCCATCCTCGCTCTCGAGGAGCTCTGGATGACCCCGGACGCCTCCGGCGACAAGGTCTCGCTGCTGGACACGATCGAGGACGAGAGCGCGCCGGACCCCCAGGCGGCGCTCGATACGAGCGAGGTCAAGGACAGGCTCTCCGAGGCGATTCAGGACCTGCCCGAGCGCGAGACCTTGGTCGTCGCTCTCTACTACTTCGAGAACCTCACCCTGCGGGAGATCGGCGAGGTCCTCGGGGTCACCGAGTCGCGCGTCTCCCAGCTTCACTCGAAGGCCGTGTTGCGGCTGCGCTCGAAGCTGAAGACCGGCGGCTGAACCGGCATCGACCCGCACGTCCTCCGCTTCGCGTCCGGGCGTGCGGGGTTAGGGCGCAGCTGCCTTGGCAACCCTGGTTCGCCCTTATAGGGTGCTTGCCGTATGCCCCACAAGGCCGCCGACCGGATTCGAAATGTCGCGCTGATCGGCCACCGCGGCAGCGGCAAGACCTCGCTACATGAGGCGCTGCTCTTCGAGGCCGGCGTGATAAATCGCCTGGGGCGCGTAGAGGACGGGACGACCACCTCGGACCACGAGCCGGACGAGCAGGCACGCGAGATGTCGATCGGCGCCACCGTCTCGTCCTTCGAGCACGACGGCCGGAAGATCAACCTGATCGACACACCGGGCGAGCCGAGCTTCATCGCCGACACCGTCGCCTCGCTGCGGGTGGCCGACGCCGCGGTCGTCGTCGTCAATGCAGTCATGGGAGTGGAGGTCCACACGGATCGGCTCTGGCAGCGCGCCGACAAGGAGGGCCTCGCCAGGCTGGTCTTCGTCAACATGCTCGACCGCGAGCGGGCCGACTTCTTCCGGGCGCTCGAGTCCCTTCAGGGGGCCTTCGGCAATCACGTCGTCGCCACCGAGATCCCAATCGGTTCCGAGCACGAGGTCAGCGGCGTCATCGACCTGATCGACATGAAGGCCTTCATCGCGCAGGGGGAGGGCAGGGGAGCTCCCAAGCCCCAGGACATCCCCGAGGAGCTCGCCGCGCAGGCCCAGGAGTACCGCGAGAAGCTGATGGACGAGGTGGCGGAGAATTCCGACGAGCTCATGGAGCGCTACCTCGAGGGCGAGGAGATCGACCACGACGAGATCGTCACCGTGCTCAAGCGAGGGGTCACCGACGGCAGGGTCTTCCCGGTCACCTGCGGGGTGGCGACCAAGAACCTCGGCACCACGAGACTGCTCGAGGCGCTGGTCGAGGACCTGCCCTCACCTGCCATGCGTGGCCCGGTGACGGCCCTGGGTGAGGACGGCGAGGAAGTCGAGATCGCCCCGGACGAGGACGGAGAGCTCGTCGCCTACGTCTTCAAGACGCTCGCCGATCCGTATGCCGGACGACTCAATCTCTTCCGGGTCTTCTCGGGCGTCATCAAGGGCGACTCGCAGGTCACCAACGTGACCCGGCGCGCCAAGGAGCGGATCGGCCAGATCCTGATTCCGGGGGGCAAGGAGCACGAGCAGACGGACGAGCTGGGTGCGGGGGACATCGGTGCCGTCGCCAAGCTCAAGGAGACTCGGGCCGGCGACGTGCTCGCCGAGAAGGACAGCAAGATCTCCTTTCCGCCACTCGACCTGCCCGCCCCGGTCATGGCCTTCGCCTTCGAGCCGAAGACCAAGGGCGATGAGGACAAGGCGGCCAGCGCGATCCGGCGATTGGAGGAGGAGGACCCGACCCTCGACGTCCACCGGGACCAACAGACAGGGGAGCAGATCATCGCCGGGCTCACCCAGATCCATGTCGAGGTGATCGTGGATCGAATGAAGGACCGCTTCGGAGCCGAGATTGAGCTGCATCCCCCTCGGGTGCCCTACCTCGAGGCGATCCGCAAGCCAGCGAAGGCACACGGCCGCTACAAGAAGCAGACGGGCGGGCGCGGCCAGTTCGGCGATTGCCACATCGAGATCGCGCCGGGGGAGGCCGGCAGCGGCTTCGAGTTCGTCGATGAGATCAAGGGTGGTTCCATTCCGAAGGGATTCATCCCCGCGGTCGAGAAGGGCGTCGCCGAGGCGATGCAGCACGGCACGCTCGCCGGGTATCCGGTCAAGGACCTCCAGGTCCGCCTCTATGACGGCCAGTACCACCGCGTCGACTCATCGGAGAACGCCTTCAAGATCGCGGGCTCGATGGCCTTCAAGCACGCCATGGAACAGGCCGATCCGATCCTGCTCGAGCCGATCATGCTGCTCACCGTCTCGGTTCCAGAGGACGTCGTCGGCGACGTGGTCGGCGATCTCAACTCGCGGCGGGGGCGCCCGCTCGGGATGGAGGCGAAGGGATCCGCGACCGAGATCAAGGCCGAGGTGCCGATGGCGGAGGTGCTCGACTACGCGCGCGATCTGCGCCAGATCACCGGCGGGCGCGGCGACTACACGATGGAGTTCGCCCGGCACGAGGAGATCCCGTCCCACCTCGCCCAGAAGGTGATCTCTGAGGCCCGCTCCGAGGAGGAAGTCCGGGCCTGAAGCTCGTGGTGAACGTCGACGGGGGCTCGCGCGGAAACCCGGGCCCCGCGGCGGTCGCCGCCGTGGTCACCGATCCCTCTGGGAACGAGCTGGCGGACCGCGCCGAGACGATCGGTGAGGCCACCAACAACGTGGCCGAGTACCGCGCGGTCCTGCTCGGCGTCCAACTCGCCAGGGAGCTGGGGGCCGACGAGGTCGAGCTGGTCGCGGACTCGATGCTGATCGTCGAGCAGGTGCGCGGCAACTGGAAGGTGAAGCAGGCCCACTTGCGGCCATTGCGGGAGCAAGTGGTGCGGGCCCTCGAGGACTTCACCTCCTGGTCGATCCGCCACGTCAAGCGCGGGGAGAATGAGCGTGCGGACGAGCTGCTCAACGATGCCCTGGACGCCGCGGCATGACCAGCGTCACTGACGAGAACGCCGGCACGATCGAGATCGGCGACCGGCGTGTGCGCCGGCTCGGTTTCGGCGCGATGCGGATCACCGGTCCGGGCATCTGGGGTCCGCCGGCCGACCACGACGAGGCGATCGCCGTCCTGCGCCGCGCAGTCGAGCTCGGCGTCCAGCTCATCGACACGGCAGATTCCTACGGGCCGGAGGTCAGCGAGGAGCTCATCGCCGAGGCGCTCCATCCCTACCCCGAGGACCTGCTGATCGCCACCAAGGGCGGCCTGACCCGGACCGGACCGAACCAGTGGCCGCGCGACGGACGTCCGGAGCACTTGAGGGAGGCCTGCGAGGGATCGCTGCGGCGGCTGAAGCTGGAGACGATCGATCTCTACCAGCACCACAGCCCGGATCGCAAAGTGCCCTACGAGGAGTCCGTTGGAGCCCTGAAGGAGCTCCAGGACGAGGGCAAGATCCGGCACGTCGGGGTCTCCAACGTCTCCGTCGAGCAGCTCGAGACCGCGCGCGAGATCGTCGAGGTGGTCTCCGTCCAGAACCGCTTCAACCTCACCGATCGCTCCTCTCAGGACGTGCTCCAGCGCTGCGAGGGGCTCGGGATCGCGTTCCTGCCCTGGGCCCCGTTCGCCCGGGGCGCGCTCGCTGAGCCGGGCGGCCCCCTCGACCGGATCGCCACTGCGCATGACGCGACGCCGGGGCAGGTCGCCCTTTCCTGGTTACTGGCGCGCTCGGCCGCGATGGTGCCGATCCCCGGCACCTCTTCGGTCGAGCACCTCGAGGAGAACCTCGGGGCGGCCGACCTTCGGCTTGGCGCGGACGAACTCGAAGAGCTCGAGGGAGCCGCCAACTAGGCAAAGAGAAAGGCCGGGCCCTCGGACCCGGCCTTTGCTCTGACCTCTATCTGCTTCGGATCTCGATGCCTAGGAGCCCAGTCCCTTCAGCTTGAGCCCCTTCAGGACCGCTCCGACGATGTTCGGGTCGAACGGCTCGGTTCCGGGCACCAGGTTCACCCCGGAGAACTGCGGATCGTTGGCCCGCATGTAGTCGAGCTCCTGGGCGAGGTTGCCGACGCCATTCGAGGCAGCGAGCGGGGCGAGCTGAACCGTGCTGAGCACGCCGATCGCTCCACCGGTCCCGTTCATGAACCCGCTGCCGGAGTCACCCGGAATCCCGGGCGTGACGGTGTAGACGTCGTGGCTCCAGCCGCTGGGCGTTCCCTGTACGACCACTCCCGTTTTCGGGCTGAGCACCGTGACGCCGAAACGCAGCGACGAGTTGCCGTACGTGTAGACCTGCGAGAGGGTGCCGCCCCAGGCGCCTACGCCGGTCGGTCCGCCGAACTGCGGCACCGATGGGTTCACATTCGGTACGTCGGCCGGGTCGATTCTGACCAGGGCGAGGTCATTGAACGCGCAGGTGTCCGCGTCGGTCTCGCCCTTGGACTGCATGGTGAGCCAGCTGTTGTAGGCGAGCGTTCCGGGACGGGACGCGCCCGTGACCTCCACCGGCGTGCCGAGCGGCAGCGAGTCGGCCTCGCAGCCGTTCGTGTCCGTTGCCGCGCCGGTGCTCGAGCAGTGAGCTGCCTGCCCGAGATAGACATTGGAGGCGTCCTGGTAGACGAAGTTCGCGGTGCACTGCCCGCCCTGCGTGATTACCGGGACGCCGGGGTGAATGGCCGCCTGGTCGGCCGGAGCCCACGCTGAAGCGACCGATGGCGCGACGAGGAGAACCAAGGCCGCCACTGCGCTGAGCAGTGCGGTCAGAGCCTTGCGATGCATTCCAGATCCCCTTCTGTGGTGGTTACCCCAAAGCGGGAGACCATACCTAAAAGTAAGCATGGGTAGCTCCAGTTCCCCCCGCCTATACTTCTCGCCTCGCGCGGCTGTAGCTCAGTTGGCTAGAGCGTCTGCTTGCCATGCAGAAGGTCGTGGGTTCGAATCCCATCAGCCGCTTCGCATAGCAGAGCCAAATCCGGTGTCGGGCCTCCTTCCGCTCTGGCCCGGTAGTGGCCCAAACGCATCAGCCGTCCCCCGGTAGAGCCTCGCCCCGGCGCTCCTGCGCCCGGTCGAGCGCGTCGAGTTGGCTCGCAATCTCGGCGCTTGAGCCGTCCAGCATGGTCCCGTAGTGGGCCTCGATCATCCGCACCGACGTCCCCATGATCCGGGCAAGCTGGAACACGGAGACGCCAGCAGCGAGCGCGTTGGAGGCGAAGGTCGAGCGCAGGTCGTAGATCCTCGCCGGAGTCCGCACACCGGACGCCTCGATCGCCGGTGTCCACTGACGGCGGCGGAAGTTGTCGAGGTTGAGCAACCCACCACTCGGTGAAGGGAAGAGCGGCGGTGTGTCGAGTCGCGCCGGGAGCTGCTCCAGGACGGCTAGGCCCGTGCGCTGAGCGGCACCTGACGGCGGCTGCCGGCGGTCTTGCCGAGGTCGACCACCTCACCGCTCGAGACCGGGCGGACGTTCAGCAAGCGCTCACGGCGGTCCAGGTCACGGCGCTCGAGCGCCTGCC
>DATFOK010000047.1:0-7204 GCA_035265665.1 Solirubrobacterales bacterium
GTCTCGATGCAGACGCGCTCGAGGGTCTGGCCGAACTCGCTGACCTCCGGCGTCTGGTCCATCCGACCGCGGGCCTCGAGGCCGCGAGTCCAGGCGAAGATCGAGGCGATCGGGTTGGTCGAGGTCGCCTTGCCCTGCTGATGCTGGCGGTAGTGGCGGGTGACGGTGCCGTGCGCCGCCTCCGCCTCCACAGTGTTGCCGTCGGCGGTCATCAGGACACTGGTCATCAGCCCGAGTGAGCCGAAGCCCTGCGCGACGGTGTCCGACTGGACGTCGCCGTCGTAGTTCTTGCAGGCCCACACGTAGCCGCCCTCCCACTTGAGCGCCGCGGCGACCATGTCGTCGATCAGGCGGTGCTCGTAGGTGAGGCCCTTCGACTCGAACTCGCCCTTGAACTCGGAATCGAAGACCTCCTGAAACAGGTCCTTGAAGCGACCGTCGTAGGTCTTCAGGATCGTGTTCTTCGTCGACATGTAGACCGGGTAGCCGCGCTCGAGCCCGTAGCGGAACGAGGCCCGCGCGAAGTCCCGGATCGAGTCGTCGCGGTTGTACATCGCCATCGCGATCCCGCCCCCCTCCTCGGCGGGGAAGTCGTAGACGTCGAGCTCGATCGGGCCCTGGGAGTCGTCGTTGGGCTGGAAGGAAAGGACGAGCCTGCCGCCGCCATCGGGAATCAACGTGTCGGTCGCCCGGTACTGGTCGCCGAACGCATGACGGCCGATCACGATCGGCTTCGTCCAGCCCGGGACAAGTCGCGGGACGTTCGAGATCACGATCGGCTCGCGGAAGATGACCCCGCCGAGGATGTTGCGGATCGTCCCGTTCGGGGAGCGGTACATCTCCTTGAGGCCGAACTCCTGCACCCGCGCCTCGTCCGGCGTGATCGTGGCGCACTTGACGCCCACGCCGTACTCCTTGATCGCGTTTGCCGCGTCGACCGTGATCTGGTCTGAGGTCTCGTCCCGCTTCTGGATCGAGAGGTCGTAGTACTTGAGGTCGATATCGAGGTACGGCAGGATCAGCCGGTCCTTGATGAACGCCCAAAGGATCCGGGTCATCTCGTCGCCGTCGAGCTCGACGATCGGGTTTGAGACCTGGATCTTCGCCATCGGGCGGGCGATGCTATCTCCGCAGCCTTTCCGGCATCAGATCGGCGCGTAACGCATACGCCGATGATCGGACTGGCCCGCATCCGTCCACAACTCAAGAGGGAGAAGAGATGAACACGGCCGCCTGCCCCACGCACGGGCGGGCGGCGCCAATCACCAGCGCACTCGCCGTCGTTATCTTCATCACATGGCGAGCGTGGGAGGAGAACGGAAGATCGCGACGATGTTGTTCGCCGATCTGGTCGGCTCCACCAAGCTTGCGACGCAACTCGACCCCGAGGATCTGCGCGGCCGCCTGGAGCCCTTCTTCGAGGCGGCGAGGAGCGCTCTCGAGCAGCACGGCGGCACCGTCGAGAAGTACATCGGGGACGCGGTGATGGCCGTCTTCGGCGCCCCCGTCTCCCACGGCGACGATCCCGATCGCGCGGTCGCGGCCGGGCTCGCGGTGGCCGAGCGGGTGTCCGAGCTGGACGGGGGGCTCGCCGTCCGCGTCGGGATCGAGACCGGAGAGGTGCTCGCGGTCGCGGGGGCCGGCGACCTCCGCGTCACCGGCGAGGCCGTGAACGCGGCCGCACGACTCCAGCAGGCGGCACAGCCCGGGGAGGTGCTGGTCGGCGAGCGCGCCGCGCGTGCCTGCCGACGGGCCAGGCTCGAGGCCAACGGCGCGGTCGAGGCGAAGGGAATCCCGGGGGCGCTCGGCGCGTATCGGGCGGTCGCGGTCGAGCCCGAGACCGAGCAGTCCGGCATCCCGCTGATCGGCAGGGACGACGACCTCGACATGCTCAGATTGATCGCGCGCCGTGCGGCTCGCGAGCGCCAGCCCCAGCTCGTCACATTGATCGGCGAGTCCGGAATCGGTAAGACCCGCCTCGGCGCTGAGCTCTTCCGAGAGCTACGGGCGGACCCCGACCCCTGGCGGACGATCGTCGGCCGCAGTCCGCCCTATGGCGAGGGCATCGCGTTCTGGGCGCTCGGCGAGATCCTTCGCGACGCCGCCGGGCTCTCGACCGACGCGCCACCGGACGACGTGGAGCGGTCTCTGCGGGAGCTGCTCTCCGAGCTCGGCGCCGAGGACGCCCCCTCGCTTGCCGCCGGGCTGACCGTCGCGATTCGAGGGAAACCGGACTGCGACGCCGAGGACGAGCTCAACCGATCCTGGCGCCGCTTCGTCGGGCTGCTGGCGAGCGACCGCCCGCTCGCGATCGGCGTCGACGATGCGCACTGGGCCGATGAGGGAACCCTCGAGCTGCTCGAGGAGGTGGCCTACGGCCTCCACGATGCGCCGGTCCTGGTCCTCTGCACGAGCCGCCCGGAGCTCGCCGAGCGCCGACCCGAGTTCGGGCGCTCGGCCCGCAACAACACCCAGCTCGAGCTCCTGCCGCTCGACCAGGGCTCCGCCACGCGAATGGCGGAGCTCCTGCTCCCGGAGGGTCGACGCAGCGACGCGCCGCGGATCGCCGATGCCGCCGGGGGCAACCCCTTCTTCACGGAGGAGGTCTCCCGCCGGGTGGGCGAGGGCGGCGCCGATGGCGACGGAACCCTCCCCGACACGGTGCAGGCTGCGATCGCCGCCCGGATCGACCAGCTGCCTCCCGAGGAGAAGCGAATACTCCAGTACGCGGCGATCCTCGGGCACACCTTCTCGCAGGGCCCGCTCGGCGATCTGCTCGGCCTGGACCCGAGCGATCCGCTCTGGTCGCTGCGCCGGCGGGCACTCGTCCAGGAGCGCCCGGGCTCCGAGGCCGGCCACTACGTGTTCCGCCACCAGCTGATCCGCGACGTCGCCTATAGCTCGCTGACCAGGAGAGAGCGGGCGGAGCTGCACGAGCGCGCTGTGGAGGCACTGCGCACCCGGGAGCCGTTCGCCGAGCGGCCGGAGCTGATCGCCTACCACCTCGACCATGCCCACCAGCTCGATCCGACCGATGAACGCCGTCGCGCCGCGCGCGAGGCTCTGCTGGCGGCTGCCGACGCCTCGGTCCGCCGCGGTGCCGCGGCTCGCGGCAGACAGCTCTACGAGGACGCGGCCCGGCTCAGTGACGACGGCGTCGAGCGCTTCGACGCGCTGGTGGCGGCCGGAGAGGTCTCCCTGCGCGCCTGGCGAGGTGACCACGGGATGCGTCTGTTCCGCGAGGCCGCTGAGGTGGCCGAGCGGGAGGCCGACGGCGACCGCGCCGCGGCGGCGTACGCCCGCTGCGTCGAGATCGGCAGCCGAATGCACGGCATAGCCGGGGACCCACCGGTGAGCGACCTCGCGCCGATGTTGAAACGCGGTCACGAGCTAGCCGACGAGAACGACCTTCCGACCCGCGCCCGCCTCCGGCTCGACGACGCCTGGCTCGCCTGGATGGGCAAGGACCCCGAGGCGATGGCCGGACCTGCGCAGGAGGGGCTCGAGCTCGCCCGGCGAACCGACGATCGCCAGCTCCTCCAAAACGCCCTCGATGCGATCACCGCGAGCGAATGGCTGCAGGGCCGACAACTCGATGCGGTGGAACACACCCGCGAGCGCATCGAGCTGCTGGAGGCCGCGCCGCGCTCGCATGCGCTCGACGTCGAGATCTCGGACGCGCTCCACATGATGGTGCTCTGCCTGGTCCAGATCGGCGAGTTCCGAGAGGCGCTCGAGTACGCGAAACGGGGCGCTGAGGTCGATCGCAGTCGCGGAGTCGAGATGGCCGAGTACCAGCGTGAGCTGATGCCCAACTTCTTCCTCGGCAACTGGAACCGCGCGATCGAGCTCGGTGAGAGTGCGCGGAGGGCCTGGAACGAGTCTGGGCGTCCGCCGATGGGCGCCTTCGCCACCCCCGCCGCCTGCACGGCGGCGGCCTATGGCTATCGCGGCGATACCGCGGCGGCGGAGAACTGGATGAGCCATGCCTACAACCTCAGTGGCAGGGATCCAGAGCAGCGAGGCGGGGTGCTGATGGTCGGGATCGATCTCGAACTGCACAGGGGATCATCCGCGGACGCGGTCGCGATCGGGGCGGACCCGATCGCCGTCAGCCAGTGGACGGCGACCTATGCCTGCAGCCGCGCTGAGGCCTTCGTGCGCGCCGGCCGCGACGACGCATCGGAGGCCGTCGCCTGGGCCGAGCCGCGTATCGGCCAGGACCGCTATGCCCGGGCGATCCTGCTCCGGGCGAAGGGGCTGCACGGCTCGAACGAGTCGCTGCTGCAGGAGTCGAAGGCGCACTTCGAGGAGATGCAGTGTCCCTTCCAGGCTGCGCGGACCGGTTGGCTGCTCGGCGGGAGCGAACGGGAGAAGGCCGCCGAGACCTTCACGCGCCTCGGCGCGACCCTACCGACGGACTAGCTGGTCACTTCCGCCTGACGCAGCCGCCCGACGAGGGTCTCGAGCAGCGCCCAGGCGACCTCAGGGTGCTCCTCGACGAACGGCCTGAACTCCCAGGCCGACATCCCGCGGCAGCGCAGGTCGGTGCCCGCGACGACGGTCGCCGACCGCGGCCCGCTGTCGATCAGCGCGATCTCGCCGAAGTGCTCGCCCGGTCCAAGGGTGCGGACGATCTTCCCGCCGACGCTGACGGTGGCATTGCCGTCCTCGATCACGAAGAAGCCGATTCCGCTCTCGCCCTCCCTGGTGATCTCGTCGCCCTCATTGAAGCTGCGCTCCTTCATCCGCTTGCCGAGCTTCCGCAGCTCCTTGGGCTTGATTCCCGAGAACAGGGGCACCCGCGCAAGTGTCTCCTCGATATCGGCCATCGCGGCGGCGATCCTACTCGTCGGTCACCGTTGACACAAGAACTGAACCGTGATTCACTCCTTGTCCGATGGCCTATCGCAGCACCGAACGAACCGAGGCGCGCCGTGCCGAGACCCGCGCGCGGATCACAACTGCGGCCCGCGAGCTGATCGCCGAGGGCGGCTACGTCGCCGCGCAGGTCGCGGAGGTCGCCGACCGGGCCGGCGTCGCGGTCGGCACGGTCTACCGCCACTTCCCCTCCAAGTCCGATCTCTTCGCAGAGGTCTTTCGCGAGGCCTCGCAGCATGAGGTCGACGCGATGCGCGCCGCGATCGAGGTCAGCGCCGGTCCGGCGGCGCACCGCATGGCCATGGGCATCGAGACCTTCGCGCGCCGCGCCCTGCGCGGCCGCCGGCTCGCGTGGGCGCTGCTCGCCGAGCCCGTCGACCCGGCGGTCGAGGCCGAGCGCCTTCACTTCCGCCACAGCTATCGCGACCTGATGGCCGAGGTGCTCGCCGAGGGGATCGAGGCCGGCGAGTTGCCGGTCCAGGACGTCGACGCGACCGCCGCAGCGCTGATCGGGGCGGTGGGCGAGGCCATGGTGGGTCCGTTGTCACCCACCGCCAACGGCGGGGACCCAGACGCCCTGATCGCATCGCTGATCAACTTCTGCACACGCGCAATCGGAGAGGAGCCCGCACATGTCGACCGTTGAAAAGCCCACTGGCGTTCGCACCCACGAGGTCACCAACCAGCCACCGCCCCTGGCTGACTACAACGTCTTCAGCGCCGACCGGGTGATGGGCGAGGCCGTCCGGCGAGAGGGCGCCGAGTGGGCGGTCGAGAAGATCTCGGCGGTCGGCGAGATTGCCGGCCGCGCCGACGTGATCGAGCTCGGCCGCCTGGCCAACGAGAATCCGCCCAAGCTCCGCACCCACGATCGCTACGGCAACCGGGTCGACGAGCCCGAGTTCCATCCCGCCTGGCACGAGCTGATGAGGCTCGGTATCTCGCACGAGCTCCACTCGCTTCCCTGGCGCGAGCCGCAGCCGGGTGCCCACGTCGCTCGCTCAGCGGCATTCATGTGCTTCTCGCAGGCCGAGGCCGGCGTCGGCTGCCCGATCTCGATGACCTACTCCGTCGTCCCGGCGCTTCGCAAGCAGCCGGAGCTCGCCGAGGAGTGGGAGCCGCGGATCCTCTCCAACATCTACGACCCCCGCCAGATCCCCGCCGCGGACAAGGAGGGCTCCCTGTTCGGGATGGGGATGACCGAGAAGCAGGGCGGCTCAGACGTCCGCGCCAACGCCACCGTCGGCCGGCCGATCAACGGCGGCGGGGCCGGCTCCGAGTACGAGCTCACCGGCCACAAGTGGTTCTTCTCGGCCCCTCAGTGCGACGCCTTCCTGGTCCTGGGTCAGACCGAAGGTGGCATCTCCTGCTTCCTGATGCCGCGCCGCCTCCCCGACGGTGAGCTCAACCGCTTCCGCCTGCAGAGGCTCAAGGACAAGCTCGGCAACCGCTCCAACGCCTCCTCGGAGATCGAGTTCGACGGCGCCTGGGCTCGCCTCGTCGGCGAGGAGGGCGCGGGCGTCCGGACGATCATCGAGATGGTCAACCACACCCGGCTCGACTGCGCCACCGGCAGCTCCACCGGGATGCGCCACGGGGTCGCGCAGGCGATCAACCACGCCGACCACCGCTCCACGTTCGGGAAGCTCCTGATCGACGCGCCCCTGATGCAGAACGTCCTCGCAGACCTGGCGGTCGAATCCGAGGCCGCGACGATCTCCTCGCTCCGGCTCGCCCGGGCATATGACGAGGCAATCGCCGGGGACGATGAAGCCCAGGCTTTCAAGCGGATCGCGAACGCCGTCCTCAAGTACTGGATCTGCAAGCGCGGTCCGGCCCACGCGGTCGAGTGCCTCGAGTGCCTCGGCGGGAACGGCTACGTCGAGGAGTCAGGGATGCCCCGGCTCTACCGCGAGGCGCCGCTCGCCTCAATCTGGGAGGGCTCGGGGAACGTGCAGTGCCTCGACGTGCTGCGGGCGATGGTCAAGAACCCGGACTCGGTCGAGGCCTTCGCCAACGAGGTCGGGGAGGGCGCGGTGCTCGAGCCGCGACTGGATCGATTCGCCGCCAAGCTCCGCGAGGACCTTCAATCCGACCCCGCCACGCTCGAGTCGCGGGCGCGGTCGCTGGTCGAGCGCATGGCGCTCGCGCTGCAGGGTTCGCTCCTGGTCCGCTTCGGCGACGAGGCGGTCGCGGAGGCGTTCTGCGCATCCAGGCTCGAGGGCAACTGGGGCCAGGCCTTCGGGACCCTGCCCGGCGGCACCGACTTCACGCGCATCATCGACCGCCACCGCGCGACCTCATAGCGCGGCGCGTTCTGTGT
>DATFOK010000048.1:0-13446 GCA_035265665.1 Solirubrobacterales bacterium
GAGCACTGCACGTTGCGGACGAAGACGTCGCCGTAGGCGCCGAGCGAGACGACGCCCTCCTGAATCCGCGCCCCGCCCGAGTCGTTGATGCCGATCACCGGGGCCCCGACCTTTGCGGCGAGGTCCATCACCTTGACCATCTTCTCGGCCATCACCTCGCCCAGCGAGCCGCCGAAGACGGTGAAGTCCTGGGAGAAGACGAAGACCGTGCGGCCGTCGATCGTGCCGTAGCCGGTGACCACCGCGTCGCCGTACGGACGGCGCTTGTGCATCTCGAACTCGTGGGTGCGATGGCGGACGAAGGTGTCGAGCTCCTCGAACGAGCCGGGGTCGAGCAGCTTCTCGATCCGCTCCCTAGCGGTGAGCTTGCCCTTGTCGTGCTGCTTCTGGACGGCCTCCTCGGAGCCGGCGTGGACCGCCTCCTCGCGAAGCTCGCGCAGGTAGGCGAGCTTCTCCTCGTGGGTGACTGGGTTCTTCTCTCTCATGCGGGGCAGTCTACGGTCGGTGGCCGCCGCTCCCGTTCATGGAAGACTTCGCCGCGTGACCGAGGACGAGGTCCGCGAGGTGATCGCCGAGTACACGACCGCCCCGGACGCCGAGCGCGAATACGAGCTGCGTCACCCCGACTGCCTGATCGACATCCCGCAGTCGGGGGAGCGCTTCGACCGAGAGGGGATGCTGGAGATGCAGCGCAACTTCCCCGGGGGTCCGCCCGACATGAACCTGAAGCGGCTAGCCGGCGAGGGCGACGTCTGGGTGGCCGAACTCGAATCGGACTACGGCGAGGAGCGCGGCGGCGTCTTCAACGTCTGCGTAATCCTCGAGTTCAGGGACGGCAAGATCGCTCGCGAGACCCGCTATTACGCCGAGCCCTTCGACGCGCCCGAGCAGCGCGCGCAGTGGACCCTCCCGGCCGAGTCCTAGAAGAACGCCCCGCCGCGGTACTCGCCGAAGACGTCGCGCATCGCGTTGCAGACCTCGCCGATCGAGCCCCCGGCGCGCAGCGCCTCCTTGATCGGGGGCAGCAGGTTGCCGTCGCCCCGGGCCATCTCGCGCAGCTCCTCGAGCCGCTGATCGACAGCTGCCTGGTCGCGGTTCTCCTTCCACTTCGAAAGGCGCGCCAGCTGGCGTTTCTCAGACTCGGGATCGACCTTGAGGATGTCTACGTCGTCGACCTGGTCGGTGACGAATTTGTTGACCCCGACCACGATGTCCTGGCCCGACGCGTAGCGCTCCTGGTAGGAGATCGCCGACTCCTCGATCTCCTTCTGGATGAACTCGAGCGCGTTCACGGAGCCGCCGAGGTCCTCGACCTTCTTCATCAGCTCCCAGGATCGCTCCTCGACCTCGTCGGTGAGTGACTCGATGAAGTAGGAGCCGGCGAAGGGGTCGACGGTGTCGGCGACGCCCGACTCGTGGGCGAGCACCTGCTGAGTGCGGAGTGCGATCCGAGCGGAGCGCTCGGTCGGCAGGGCGAGCGCCTCGTCGAAGCCGTTGGTGTGGAGGGACTGGGTGCCGCCGGCCACGGCCGCGAATCCCTGTAGCGCGACTCGGATGATGTTCACCTCGGGCTGCTGGGCCTGGAGGGTGACGCCGCCGGTCTGGGTGTGGAAGCGGATCATCTGCGCCTTCTCGTCGGTGGCGCCGAACCGCTCGCGCATGATCTTCGCCCACATCCGCCGCACGGCCCGGAACTTGGCGATCTCCTGGAAGACGTTGTTATGGCCGTTGAAGAAGAAGGCGAGCCGCTGGCCGAACTTGTTGACGTCGAGCCCGGCGTCGATCCCGGCCTGGACGTACGCGATCGCGTTGGCGAGGGTGAAGGCGACCTCCTGCACCGCCGAGCAGCCCTTCTCGCGCATGTGGTAGCCCGAGATCGAGATCGTGTTCCACTTCGGGACGTTCTCGTTGCAGTAGGCGAAGATGTCGGTGGTGAGCCGCATCGTCGGCTCGGGCGGGAAGATGTAGTTGCCGCGCGAAACGTACTCCTTGAGCACGTCGTTCTGGACCGTCCCGCGCAGCTCCGCCGCCTGCACTCCCTGCTCCTCGCCGACCAGCTCGTAGAGCAGCAGCAGGATCGCCGCGGGCGCGTTGATCGTCATCGATGTCGAGACCTCGCCGAGGTCGATCTGGTCGAAGCAGATCCGCATGTCCTCGAGCGTGTCGATCGGCACGCCGGTGCGCCCCACCTCGCCGGCGCAGAGCGGGTCGTCCGAGTCGCGGCCGAGCTGAGTGGGCAGGTCGAAGGCCATCGAGAGCCCGGTCGAGCCGTGCTCGGTCAGGTAGCGGTAGCGCTCGTTGGTGTCCTCGGGGCTGGCGAAGCCGGCGTACTGGCGCATCGTCCAGAGCCGGTCGCGGTACATACCCGGATGGATGCCGCGCGCGTAGGGGTACTCGCCCGGCTCACCGAGCCGCTCCTGCAGCCCGGGCGCGATGTCGTCCTCCTCGTAGAGGCGCTTGATCTCGATCCCGGAGTCGGTGATCCGCCGCTCGTCCTCGGGGCCGACGACGGGCGCGATGTAGCGGTGCAGGTCTTCCTCGACAGCCGCCTGCTGACGATCGGTGTCAGGGGCCCGGCCCGAGTCCGCGCCGCTCTCCCCCTCGGTCTTCGCCTCGTCCTTTGGCCGGGTGGCCATGCGGACAGGATAGATAGGGGTGGTCCGAGGGACCGCCTACTACCGCGGCCTAGAGTCCGAGGAGGCGGCGGAACTTGCCCTGCTTAACGTGCCCTGGCACCTCGGGTTCGTCCGTCTCGGGCTCGGGCGTGACCGGCGCGGGCGACTGCGGCTTCGGGGTCTCCGGGACGGGGGGCTCAGGCGGGGGCGGGTCGCCCATCCCCTCGAAGGGGCGCTTCTGCGGCGTCGCCAGCTCCTCGAGGACGGCGTCGAGCCAGCCCTCGAGCTTGGTCGGCTCGGCGCCGTTCTCGGCCTTCAGCTTCACGTTCGTGCCCCAGCCCTTCTCCGCGAGTCGCACCTCGATCCAGGCGTCGGCACCGTGGTCGGCGGCCTCCCAGCGCAGAAGGGACTCGGGTTCCCTCTGATCGACCGTCACCTCGGTGGCGCGGCCGAGCAGGCCGCACATCAGGCCGTGCATGCGCTCGGGCTGGTCGATCAGCTCCCAGAGCTCGGGCGGCGACTTGACCAGCGTTCGGCTTGCGCTCTTCATGCCCCGCCCTTTCGCGCCGCCCCGGCACGCTCCTGCCGCCTATCGGTTTTGGGCGAGATATCCCTCGATCGCCGCGGCGGCGCGCGGCCCGGCCTTGCCGTCCCACAGCGGGATCTCAGGCGGATCGTCGGGCGGCGCCGTGCCGAGGACACGCTCGGCCGCGTTCCGAAGCGCCTCGGGATCGACCCCGATCAGCTCGTTGGTACCGAGCTCGACCGTGATCGGCCGCTCGGTGGTGGTCCGGTAGGTGAGGCAGGGGGTCCCGAGGACGCTGGTCTCCTCCTGGACTCCGCCGGAGTCCGTGATCACCAGCCGGGCCTCGGCCTCGAGGCCGATGAAGTCGAGGTAGTCCATCGGCTCGGCGAGAGTGACCTTCCCCTGGGCCGAATAACCCATCCCCTCCAGCCGGGCCCTGGTCCGCGGGTGGACGGGGAAGACGACGGGCATCGATTCCGCGAGCTCACCGAAGACCTCCATCGTCGGCCCGAGCAAGTCGGGGTCGTCGACAAGCGCGGGGCGGTGCAGGGTGACCAGGACGAAGTTCCGGGACTCGAGCCCATCGCGTTCGAGGAGCGCCGGGCGGTCGACTCCCTCGAGCAGCCGGAAGAGACTGTCGATCATCGTGTTGCCGACCAGTTGCACGCCCTCGCCGGTGATCCCCTCGGCCGCCAGGTTCTCGACCGCGTCCTGGGAGGTGCAGAGCAGGAGGTCGGCCACGCGGTCGGTGACCACCCGGTTCACCTCCTCGGGCATCCCCCAGTCCCGGGACCGGAGCCCGGACTCGATGTGGGCGACGGAAACGTGCAGCTTGGTCGCAGCGAGGGCGGCTCCCATGGTCGAGTTGACGTCGCCGGGCACCAGGACCATGTCGGCGGGATGGGCTAGCAGGTCGGTTTCGATGCCGGTGAGCACACCCGCGGTCTGCTCGGCGTGGGTGCCGGAACCGACCTCGAGGTTGGCGTCGGGCTCTCGCATTCCGAGCCGCTCGATGAAGCCGCCCGAGAGCGCCCGGTCGTAGTGCTGGCCGGTGTGCAGGACGCGCACGGAGATGC
This sequence comes from Solirubrobacterales bacterium, assembly GCA_035265665.1. GTDB lineage: Bacteria > Actinomycetota > Thermoleophilia > Solirubrobacterales > 70-9 > DASUPK01. The sequence goes on from DATFOK010000048.1 coordinate 4,218, forward strand.
CCTCGGTCTCCTCCAGTGCGGAGATCACCGGCGCCGCCTTGACGAAGTTGGGTCGCGCCCCCACGACCGCGAGAACTGAGCCACTCACAGCGCGGCAACCTAGCGGGCCGACCGGCTTTCAGTAGTGTCTTTCGTGTCATGGCCGGCAACGCAATCGGCGCCGTAGTGGTCACGGGTGCCTCGACCGGCATCGGCCGTGCCACCGCACTTCTGCTCGACAGGGAGGGCTACCGCGTCTTCGCCGGCATCCGCAAGGAGGCCGACGCGAGGGAGCTCGCCAAGGACGGCTCCGACCGGCTCACCCCGATCACTCTCGACGTCACCGACGCGGAGCAGATCGACTCGGCGAGGCAACAGGTCACCGATGCGGTTGGAGACGAGGGGCTGGTGGGGCTGGTCAACAACGCCGGGGTCGGAGGCGGCGGCCCGATCGAGTTCATGCCGCTCGACGAGCTTCGCCGCACGCTCGAGATCAACCTGATCGGCCAGGTGGCGGTCACCCAGGCCTTCATCCCGCTGATGCGCAAGGCGAAGGGGACGATCGTCTTCATCGCCTCGATCGGGGGCCGGGTAGCGAGCCCATTCATGTCGCCGTACAACACCTCCAAGTTCGGGATCGAGGCGCTCGGCGAGTCGCTTCGGCACGAGCTGCGCCCCTGGGAGATCGACGTGGTCGTGGTCGAGCCGGGCTCGATCGACACCGACATCTGGGCCAAGGGCAACGAGCAGATCCGCGAGCGCCTCGAAGAGCTGCAGGAGGACGCCCGCCGCCTCTACGGTCGCCAGCTCGCCCGCTTCGCCGAGGGGATCAACGAGACCGCCAGTCGCGGCATCCCTCCCGAGAAGGTGGCCGAGGTGATCCACAAGTCGATCGCCTCCGACAACCCGCGGCACCGCTACCTGGTCGGCACCGACGCGAAGATCGGCGCCCGCCTCAAGGGCACCCTGCCCGACCGAACCTTCTCGAAGCTCGCTGCCCGGCAGATGAAGATGCCGACGGACGTGCCGCCGGAGTAGCGCCTAGCTCCGCAGCCAGTCCTTGATGCGCTTGTCGGGAACCACAAGGCCCGAGAAGTCCCCCTCCAGCATCTTCTCGGCGGCCTCGACCACCGGGTTCATCGCGGTCCAGGTCAGCCCGCTGCCCACGCTGACCCGCTGCGCGCCGGCGGCGGCGATCTCGCCGAAGCTCAGGCCCAGCTGCGCGAACGTGAGCACGTTGACCGGCTTCGAGACCGCATCGCAGACTGCCTTGATGTCGTCCGCGGTGAGCAGGGCCGGCGCGTAGAGCACGTCCGCGCCCGCCTCGGCGTAGGCGTTGAGCCGGGCGATCGTGTCGTCGAGGTCCGGGTTGCCGCGCAGGTGGTTCTCGGCGCGGCCGACCAGCACGAAGGGGAAGTCGAGCGCTCGCGCCGCCTCGGCGGCCGCGGTGATCCGCTCGACGGCTTCGCCCATCTCATAGAGGCGCTTCTCGTCGCGGTCGAAGTCCTCGATCGATCCGCCGACGGCGCCGGCCTCGGCCGCTCTGGTGATCGCCTGAGCCGCGTCCTCCGGCGCCGGCCCGTACCCGTTCTCGAGGTCGACGGCAACGGGAAGGTCGGTCGCCTCCGTGAGCGAGGCGACGTGGGCGGTGATGTCCTCGAGCGTCACCGTGCCATCGGGGCCTCCCAGCGTGAAGGCGAGTCCACCGCTGGTGGTCGTCAACGCCTTGAACCCGAGCCCCGCCAGCAGCTTGGCGCTGCCGGCGTCCCAGGGGTTGGGGATGACGAAGGGATCGCCCTGGTGGAGCGCCCGGAAGGTCTCGCCCTTCTGCTGCTGGGTCAGCGCCACCCGGCCTTGATAGCAGGCCGGGCGTTCACTTCATCTTGCGCAGGCGCTCCAGGTGCTCGCGGGAGAGCTCGTTGGTGGTGCGCAGGAACTCGATCACCCGCTCGAGTTCTTCGGCGGTGAAGCGCGCGCCAAGGCGAGAGGCCCAGCCGGAGGCCATCGGCCCCCAGATCTTGTCGGCGCGGGCGTAGAACCTCGGCGTCACCTCGAGCTTCACCCGGCGGCGGTCGGCCGGATCCGGGACGCGCCGGGCGTAGCCGGCGCGCTCGAGCCGGTCGATCACCCCGGTCACCGCGCCGGTCGTCAGCCCCGACTCCTTCGCCAGCTCCCCCGCGGTCAGCCCGCCGCTGTTCTCGATGATGTTCATGCAGTGCAGGTCGGTGCGGTTAAGGCCCAGCCGCTCGGCGGCAAGGTTGTCGAAGGCGTTGTCCTGGTTCCCCGCGGCGCGGAACTCCCCGATCAGCTCCCCGATCAGCTCCTTCTTCTGCTTGTGGCCAGCCGGCATAATAATCTCTTATCTACTAAGATATTTAGTGCCTAAGTAACTCAGCAGGCAAGAGGGAAGCTTAGCCCTCAGAGCCGATCGAAAGGAGATCCAGATGTCGGACAGCAAGACCAAGATCGACTGGAAGCTCGAGCTGATCCAGGTGCCCGTCTCGGATATCGACCGGGCCAAGGCCTTCTACGTCGACCAGGTCGGGTTCAACGATGATCACGACCACCAGTTCAACGAGGTGATCCGGTTCGTCCAGCTCACACCGCGGGGGTCGGGGTGCTCGATCTCCTTCACCACCGGCGCGCACGAGATGGAGCCCGGAAGCCTGGATGGCCTGCAGCTGGTGGTCGAGGATGCCCACGCCGCCCACGACGAGCTTGCCGAGCGCGGCGTCGACGTGAGCGAGGTGCAGGACCTCCCTTGGGGCCGTTTCGTCTTCTTCAGCGACCCCGACGGAAACAAGTGGTCAGTGCAGCAGGTCCAGTATCCCGGCCGGCCGCTCCCGTAAGAGCGGTCGGGGGTTCCGCTAGGTCGGCTGCCCGACGAGGCGCTCGACGCCGGCCTCGTCGATCGTCCGCTTCAGCCCCTCCTGGAGGGAGACCTGCGGCTCCCAGCCGAGCAGGTCCCTGGCGCGGGTGATGTCGGGCTGGCGGATCTTGGGGTCGTCCACCGGCAGCGGCTCGAAGACGATCTCCGAGCGCGACCCGGTCACCTCGATCACCGTCTCGGCGAGCTGCAGCAGCGTGTACTCGTCCTGGTTTCCGATGTTCACCGGCAGGTGGACGTCGGACTCCGCCAGGGCGACGAGCCCGCGGACCTGGTCGTCGACGTAGCAGAAGCTCCGGGTCTGGCTGCCGTCACCGAAGACGGTGAGCGGCTTGTCCTGGAGGGCCTGGCGCAGGAAGGTCGGGATCGCGCGGCCGTCGTGCGCCCTCATCCGCGAGCCGTAGGTGTTGAAGGTGCGCGAGATGCAGGTGTTGACGCCCTGCTGGCGGTGGTAGGCCATCGTCATCGCCTCGGCGTAGCGCTTGGCTTCGTCGTAGACGCCGCGGGGGCCGATCGGGTTGACGTTGCCCCAGTAGTCCTCGGGCTGGGGGTGGATCTCGGGATCGCCGTAGACCTCCGAGGTGGAGGCCACCAGGATCCGCGCCCGCTTGAACTTCGCCACCCCAAGCATGTGGTGGGTCCCGTAGGAGCCGACCTTGAGGGTGTGGAGCGGCAGCCGCTGGTAGTCGATCGGGCTGGCCGGCGAGGCGAGGTGGTAGATGAAGTCGACCGGCTCGTCGATCCGGACGAACTCCGTCAGGTCCTGGTTCGTGAAGAGGAAGTTCTCGTCGCGGATGTGCTCGAGGTTCTCGAGCGTGCCGGTGTCGAGGTTGTCGATGCAGATCACCCGGTGCCCGCGCTCGAGCAGGTGCTCGCACAAATGGGAGCCCAGGAACCCCGCCCCTCCGGTGACAACGCTGGTGGTCATGGCCGCGAGAATACCCGGGGACTCGCGACGCGCGGCAGCTTGCGTCGCAGCCCGGCTAGCTCTTCAGCTTCTTCTTCTTGATGCTCGATCCGGGCGGGCCGCCGAGGGGGGTGTAGACGGCCTTCACCTTGACCTTGAGCTTCCCGGCGTCGGCGAGCTTCCTGATCCCGGACTTGGTCAGCTTCACGGTCAGCGTCACCGTCTGCTGGCTGGTCCCGGTGATGGTCCTCTTGACCGCCTTCAGGGCCTTCGCCGAGGCGGAGGCGAGCTTCTTGTCCCCGGGCGAGCCGACCGCGAGGGTGCCGGCGCCGGGGACACTCGCGGTGACCTTCACCTTCGTCTCGCCCATTTGCTTCAGCTTGTCGATCCGGACGGTATTGGTGCAGTCGCTGAAGCTCCCGGGCGTGCCGAGGCACTTGTCCTGGGTCTCGTCGCCGAAGTCATCGCGGTCGCCGTCGGACTCGAGGACGACGGCAAGGTCGAGCTGGTGGGAGGAGGCGCTGGGCGGCTCGTAGGTGATCGTGGTCCCGGGAGGCGGGTCCAGGCTGGGATCGCCTGGAGAGCCGCTGATTTCGTTCGTCTTGTAGCCGGGCGGGCTTCTGTAGCCGAAGGTCGAATCGCTGTAGAAGTGGGCCAGGAGGTCACCCGCCTTCACCGCGATCCGGGTCGGCCAGGCATTGAGAACCCCGGGATTCGGCGTCTGCAGCTGGCTATCCCCGAGCGTCGTGAAGTCGTCGCCTCCCGCGTGCCGGACGACCTTCAGCTTCAGGGGCGGTGTCGCTTCCGAACCGATGGCCTCGAAGCTCCAGCTCGTGATCACTCCGTCCGTCGGAATCGTGTAGCTGTTGTCGGGGAACCTGACTGGATGAAGACCCCGGAGCCGCCGAAGTCCTGCTCGGGCGTGAAGGTCTGCCCGACCGTGACCGCCGCGCCGGCCGACGAGGCGTTGACCGCGATCAACCCCAACAGGGCGGCGGCGGAGGCGAGCGAAAGGCCACCCGTGAGCAATCTCCCCGGCTCATCGGCGGCGACCGTATCAGCCTGTCGCCGCGGAAAGAGGGCTAGCCGCTCGTCTGGACGATCGCCCGGCCGAAGCCGAAGCCGATCTTCTTCACCCGGTGCTTCCGCTTCGCGCCCTGGACGTTGATGTGGACCCGCTGGCCGTGTGCGAAGGCGACCGGCCGGCGCGTGGAGGGGTCGAAGGGGTCGGTGGCGATGTTGTAGGTGGTGGGCATGACGAAGGTGACCACCGCGTGTCCCTTCTTCGTCGTGCGGAAGGGAGGCGAGCCGGGCGCGGGGGTGACCGGCGCGAGGTCGCAGAAGTAGAACTGGCCGCACTGCAGCGTGGTCGGCGGCGGCTCGATCGCCATCTTGAAGTCGGTCTTCGCCGGCATATGGGAGACGGTGACGGTCTCCGGCTGGCCGGGCGTGACGAAGCCATCCGATGCGACCCGGGCCTTGAAGAGGACGACCTTCACCCGCTTCTTGGCGAGCGGCTGCGCGGTCGGCGCCGCGGCGGAGCTGCCCGCGAGCCCGACGGTTAGGACCAGGGCCGCGAGCACGATCGTTCCCCTCCCGATTGACACCGGCTGACTATGGCAGGACGCCCGTGACGCCACAAGGCCTCGTGCGTCGAGAGCCGAGTCCACAGCCATCGCGCAATTTGCGGACGCTTTTCGGCGCGGACCTATGCAAATTGCGAACACAGCCGCTGGTGGTATGGGGCGAGTCGTGCCAGTTTTCATCTCACCTGGGTGTGTCGGAGGAGAGCATTCTGGGTCTGCTGGGAGAAACAACCGCCGACTCTGGGGTCGAGGAGCGATCCGCCGATGATCGTGGAGAGGAAACGGCCGCGACGGAGGCGCGCCGCCGCGCGGCAAGCCAGCTGATCGATAGCCACGACGCCGTCTTCCGCCGCACGGCCCGCCGCTACTCCATCTGCGCGGACGATGCGGAGGACGCCTACCAGCGCGCCCTCGAGATCCTGCTCACCAAAGCGCCGCCGATCGAGGGCGATGCGCTGGTGCGCTGGATGCAGACCGTCACCAAGCGCGAGTCCCTGGCCGTTCGCCGCCAGCGGGAGCGACTACTTGGACCGCCGCGCACACCCGCGCATGACGATGATGCCGACCGCGATCCGCTCGAGTTCATCGCTTCCGAGAGCCCGGGCCCGAACGATCGGCTGGCTCGAAGGGAGCGCGTCGCGCGCAGCGGCGAGGCGCTGCGGGCGCTGAAGCCGCAGGAAGTTCGCGCCCTGACGCTGAAGGCGCAGGGCTACTCCTATGCCGAGATCGGCGAGATCACCGGCTGGTCCTATACGAAGATCAATCGCTGCATGGCGGAGGGCCGCAAGCGCTTCCTGCGGGCCTTCGCGGACATCGAGCAGGGCCGCCGCTGCGAGGAGCTGGCCCCGGCGTTGTCGGAGTTGGCCGATGGCGAGGGCGCGAACGGGTCAACGGAGGCGGTCGAATTTCACCTCCGCAGCTGTGCCGCCTGTCGCGCGAAGCTGCGGGCCTACCGCGCGGTTCCCGGCAAACTCTTCGACCTGCTGCCGGGCGGAGCGGTCCTGGACCACTCGATGGATGGCCACCCGCACGAGTGGATCGCCGAGCGAGCCGTGGCCGCCGTGGACAAGCTCCGCGAGACCGGCTACGCGCTGCTCGCGCGGGGAGGAGGAGGCGGTGGTAGTGGCGAGGTGACCGCGCTTGCCGCAGCGGGCGGGACGCGGGGCGCGGGGGTCGCCGTGGTCGCGAAGGTGCTCGCGATCTGTGGCGCGACCGCCGCCGGCGGAGCAACCTGTGTCGCGACCGGTTTGGTGCATCCGGGGGCGGTTGGAGAGGATTCCGCTTCCAAGCATCAAAGGCCGGCCGTGGAGCGACCTGCGGAACCGGTGGCGTCGCCTGTGCCGCAGGAACGCCCGGCGGAGCAGGCGCCTCCACAGGTTGCTGCCGACTCCAAGCAGACCTCACCGCCGCCCGCCGAACCGCTCGCGCCGATCCAGCAGAAGGCGCGGCAGTTCAGTTTCGAATCGAGCTCGTCACCATCGCCCTCGAGTAGCGGCGTACGCAGCGAGTTCGGCGGGCCGTCCGGCGGTGGCGGCGGGGGCGGCGGCTCCGGGGGCGGCGGCTCCAGCGGTGGCGGCTTCGGGATCGAGGGGTGAGGGGATGACTTTCGCGCTCCCAGGCCTTAAGCAATCGATGAGTTCTGTTGAGGAGGAGGTTGTGAAGCAGATTGAGGAGCACGGGCGTCCGGTCTTGAGCTCGAGGTGGCGCATCTTCGCCCTGATCCTGCTCGTCGCGACGATCATCGCCGTGGGCTCACCCGCTCGCGCGGGTGCCGACTACGGCGTCACTCAGTGTGTGCCACCGGCTGTTCCCAACACGGACGCGGCGCCAGTCCCATTTGGCGCGTACAGCATCTGGGCCAGGCAACACTGCGGCGGTTTATCGTTCTACGGGTTGCGCCTCGACGCCGGTTCGGATACAGGCTGGACTGCGAACGGGGCAGGACTGGCCTGGCGGTTCACGGCTCCTAGTGGGACCTCCTTCGTTGGAGCCAACGCCACAGTGCACTACGGCAACGACAGCGGCTTCGCCGCCGCCACGTTCAGCAATGGTGCGCCACCGTTCAGCGTCCTCGCAACTTGCGCAACCCCGAGCAGCTGCTGGACATCGGTTGCAGCGAACTCAGCGACCATCTTTGAAGTCCGGCTGCAGTGCTTCAGGACGCCCAATTGCCACAGCAATTGGGCCTACGCGTGGACGACAAATTTCACAGCGACGGTGCACGATTCCTCGGCACCTGCGATAGCCGCCAACGGACCTCTTCTGGGCGGTGGAGTTGTCCGTGGCGTTCAGACGCTCCATGCAGCCGCCACCGACGGCGGCGGAGGCGTGCGCTCCGTCAACATCTTTGTGAACGGGATCCACTCAAAGACTGCTGACTTCTGCCCGCCGAACTACAACGGCACCTATACGGGGTTGAAGCCGTGCCCTGATTCGAGGAATGTGGAACTGGCGATCGACACGCAGAAGGATCCTGGCTGGACAAACGGGCCCAATGACGTCGTGATCTGCTCGAACGACGCCGGGGGCAACGTGTCCTCGCCGTGCGTTCGCCGCAGCGTGCACGTCGATAATTCCTGTCCTGGCTCAGGTGGCACCACCGCCACCGATCTCGACGCCGGCGCCGACATCGGCGGCCAGCTGAAGGTTCGAGCGGCTGTCACATCGAACGTCCAACCCGTGATCCGCGGGTCCCTGAGGGACGGCAGCGGCAGTCCGGTGGCAGGTGCCACCGTCTGTGTGTACGAAACAATTGAGCTTCCCGATGCTTCACGCGAGCTCATCAGTACCGCCACTACTCAGGGAAATGGACGATTTGCGACCAGGCTGGAGCCTGGTCCCTCGCGGAGGCTAGATCTGGTCTATCGGTTCAACGACAGGGTTCTCAGCGGGATGGTCCAGTTCGATTCCAGAGTCGTTCCGACGCTGGAGATTCCAAAGAAGAGTCTTGAGAACGGTGATGCGGCGCGCTTCCGAGGGAGGCTGCCGGGACCCAACGCTGACGGACGAGCGGTTGCTATGCAGGCGCGGGTCGGGCGGAAATGGCGGACGTTTAAACAACTCCGGACTGATGCAGACGGCCGATTTCGTGGTAAGTACCGGTTCACGCAGACCAGCGGGCGTGTTAGCTATGTCTTTCGTGCACTCGTGAAGCGACAAGGCGGTTATCCGTACGAACCTGGGGGTTCGCAAAAGCGCAAGATCGTCGTCCGCGGCTAATAGCCCAACAAAGTCTTAGCTTCTCGGTTTTGACCGCAGGCACAGTGCGGAGGCGGTTACCTGCTGGTCCTCCGGTCCACTCCCTTGCTGTGCGAACCAGCCGTTGCCGCCCGGACGCGATGTACCCAGTGGGCCGACTGTGCTACCGCCTCCGCCGAGCAGACGTTCGGACCGCGGGCAGCGGGCAAAAGCGGTGACTGGCCCGCTCACCTCCACCACATGGATTCCAGCCAGGTCACGAGCCGTCACGTTGTGAGGTTTGATCGAGCTGCTTACGACGCTGTTCTTCGGGGCCTTGCTGACGGCGATGGCCGTTGTGCCGCCGGCAATTGCGATGATCAACGCCAAGGTCGCCGTGACGTTGGCGTAGGTGAGATGGGTTCTGAGTCGGTGCATTGGTCTCCCTCCTGTCCTACTCCCGAAACCCAGATCCGGGGCTGCTGTCGCGCTGACCCTACTGACCGTTCTCACTTTCGACACGATCCGCGTCCCATGGGTCAAACCCGGGCCACTGGACTGCCTGCGGGCGTGGAGGGTTGAACTCTCAAGGCGAGAGGCTCCACACAGGATGGGTGCGTCCGGCCTGCCGGGCTGGATCCGGTTCGAGTCCGGCGCCCTCCGCGCCTACACTTCAAGCACTGTGTGGAGCGC
>DATFOK010000049.1:0-11531 GCA_035265665.1 Solirubrobacterales bacterium
CGTAGGTGGGCGTCTCCTCGGGCGTCCATGCCAAACCTGGGACCTCGCCGCCGCCGAGCTCCTCATACCGGTGGGTGAACGACGCCCAGGTGACCGATCCCTCCCACCAGGCGATGTTGCGGACACCGATCGCGCCGACGCAGCCCACGATCGCCACGTCGGGATCGCTGATCGCCTCGCGGATCTTCTTCAGGAAGTCGGGGTCGGTGATCTCGGCGTCCTGATGGAGCAGGACCAGGGCCTCCAGGTCGCCGAGCTTGGAGGCCTCGTCCATCAGCATGTTGTAGCTGCGGAACACCGAGCCGGCGGTGCCGCGGGCAAGGATCGCGGAATCGGGCTCGGCGACCAGCCGGATGCCCGGCTCAGCGAACCGCTCGTACTGCTCGGGCTCCGTGATCGAGGCCCCGAAGGCGATCATCGCTCTCCCCTCATAGCCCCAGCTACAGACTGGCGAAGCTCGGCCAGAGCCCCAAGTCGAGCTCCGGGCACAGCTCCGCGACCTGGCGGACATCGTCGGCAAGCGCCGAGGTCAACTCCGAGCGAAGCCGCGCCGGGAGCGGGGGGTTGTCGCCGAGGGGGAAGAGCAGCCCCGACGGTACGCGGCGCTCGAGCGCCTCCGGGATGGACTCGAGGGGCTCCAGCCGGAGGAATCGCTGCGTGCGCTGCATCTGTGCAAGGGGGTCGTCCACGCAACGCTCGTACTGCAGCACGAGCACCCGATCCCTTCCGAGGATCTCGAGAGCCCGCTTCACCTGCCCGTAATACATGCTGTGGAGCACGGAGTGGTTCGCGATCACGATGTCCAGCGGGTCATAGCCTCGCTCGTGCGACCGCCTGAGCGCCGGGGCGATGCCGGAGCGATACCGCTCGACCGGGTCGCGCAGCATGATCAGGTAGCGCGCCTCGGGCGCGGCCTCCGCGAGCAGGGGGACGGCCCAGGGGTCGCACATGTAGCCGGGCGTCCACTCGCCGGTGATCGACCCCTCCGGACGCGGGAAGAACCGCGCGTAGCGCTCCGCGAAGTCGGGCTCCACGTCCTCCGTCCAGTAGCGGTCGAAGAAGTGGAACTCCTTGTGACGCTCGGGAGGAATGGCAACGAGTGGATGCGTCTGAAGGGCTCCGCCGAACCACCAAGTCGTTCCGCATCGCTGCGCGCCGATCCCAACGAAGTCGGGGGGGCCCGTGCTCCAGGACGGCGGGCATTCCGGCTCCTCTGGCAGCGCCCGCTGCGGAGCCTCGCTCGCCTGGTCTGATCGCGTGGGGCCGGCTGACTGCACACGCCGATGCTAACGGCCAGGTCACAACGTCCTGTTCGAGGCACCCGCGGTGATCCGGTCGAGATGGTCCGTAGACGGCCAGGCGAGATGCGCAAGCCCGCCCGGCTCGCCAGAATACGCCAGAATCCCGCCCCGCCAGCGCGGCATCCACGCCAATGTTTCCCTTCTGGAAGAAGATCATCGAGCCCGCCCTCGTCGCAGCGGGCGCCACCCGCGTGGTTGAGATCGGAGCCGAGCGAGGCTGGACCACCGTGCAGCTGCTCAACGCCCTTGGGCCGGAGTCCGAGCTGCACGTGATCGACCCTGTACCGAGGTTTGACCCAAGCCAGCACGCCGAGGGCTTCCTCGGTCACTACCACTTTCACCGCGACATCAGCCACAACGTCCTGCCCGGCTTGCCTCCCTGCGATGCCGCGCTGATAGACGGTGACCACAACTGGTACACCGTCTATCACGAGCTGCGCATGCTCCGGGACACCGCGCGGGACGCCGGGGTGCCGATGCCGCTGCTCTTCTTCCACGACGTCTGTTGGCCCTACGGTCGGCGCGACCTCTACTACGCTCCCGAGCGGATCCCCGAGGAGTTCCGTCAGCCCTACGACACTCGCGGCATCGTTCCCGAGCGGGTGGAGTTGGCGGACGAGGGAGGCATCAACCAGGGATATTGCAACGCGGTTCGCGAGGGCGGGCCCCGCAACGGCGTTGCGACCGCGATCGACGACTTCATCGCCGAGCACGATCGGCCGCTGCGGCGGGTGGTGCTTCCCCTCTGGTCCGGGCTTGCCATCGTTGCCGAGCAGGAGCTGCTCGACGCGCGCCCCGAGTTGACAGCTCTGCTCGACCGGCTGGAGGGCGCCGACGGCCGTTACGAGCTGATCGAGCTGGCCGAGTCGATCCGCGCTCGTGAGACGACACAGCTAAGCGCCGATCGGTCTGCCGTCAGAACCCGAGCGGACCGGGCCGCTCGCCGCTACGTCGACCTTCTCAAGGGCGCCCTGCTCGACGAGCACTACCTGGAGAACGAGGCGCGGATCGGGTACCTCCTGGAGTGCATCGAGGCTAGCGAGGCGCCGAGCGCGAACAAGCTCCAGAACCCCGCCCGCCACCTGAGCAGGCGGATGACCAGCCTCGAGCGGGCGCGTAGCGCCGGTGAGGCTGCGGGTGACGCTCCCGGGTCGAACGGCCCGTTGGGTGGCCTCTCCTACGCCGCGGTCGGGCGTGTTCGCCTGGATCACCTCGAGCGCTGCCTCGACGTGATTCGAGAGGAGCAGGTCAAGGGGGCCCTGGTGGATTGCGGCACGGGGCGCGGCGGTACCGCCATCCTGATGCGCGGGTACCTCGAGGCCTACGAGTTACCAGGCCCCCGCGTCTGGGTCGCCGACAACTTCGGAGCTCGCGCTACCAGGGACGAGAATGGCGGGCAGGCGTTTACGCCCGACCTGAACGTGGTGCGAGAGGCGTTCGCCCGCTTCGGGTTGCTCGACCACCGCGTCGCCTTTCTCCAGGGGCCACCGGCGCGCACGCTCGCCGAAGCTCCGATGCGTAAGGTCTCGTTGCTGCGGGTGGGCGGCCCTGAGCCGGACGAGATTCGCGCCGCTCTGGAGTCGCTGTACGACCGCCTCACGCTCGGTGGCTTCGTGGTCATCGACGACTACGGGCATCCGTCTTGCCGGGCCGTGGTCGATGACTTCCGCTCGGAGCGAGGGGTCGTCGACCCGCTCGAACGGGTCGGCTGGGACGGCGCTGTCTGGCGGAAGACGACGGAGCCCGACGGGGCCGGTCAGGCGCCCACAGCATCCGAGGGGGAGGGCAGCCGCATCCCTTCGCCGGCCGGCCATCCAACCGCAACCAAGGACCTATCCGTGGTCGTCGTCTTCTACAACATGCGCCGCGAGGCGACTCGGACCTTGCACTCGCTCTCCCGCGCTTACCAGCAGGGAGTCGAGGACCTCGACTACGAGGTGATCGCGGTTGAGAACGGGTCGGAGCCCGGCCAGCGGCTCGGGGAGGAGCTCGTATCCAGCTTCGGACCCGAGTTCCGTTACATCGACCTCGGAGACGACGCGGCCCCCTCCCCCGCGCGTGCGGTGAATCGGGGCATCGCTGCGTCTCGGGGTCGAGCGGTGGCGCTGATGATCGACGGCGCGCATCTGCTCACCCCGGGCGTGCTCCGTTTCGGAATGCTGGGACTGTCCGCCTATGCGCCGGCGGTTGTCACAACCAGGCAATGGTACGTCGGCCCGGGCCAGCAGCCCCAGGCGCTCGCGCGAGGCTATGACCGCGCGATCGAGGACCGTCTCTTTGAGCAGATCGGGTGGCCGGTCGATGGCTATCGGCTGTTCGAAATCGGGCACTTCATCGGCGATCGCGACTGGTTCGACGGCATAGTGGAGAGCAACTGCATCTTCGTCCCGCGCCGTCTGCTGGAGCAGGTGGGCGGCATGGACGAAGCCTTCTCGATGCCCGGAGGCGGATTCGTCAACCTGGACTTCTTCGAGCGGATGGTCGGCTCGCCCGACGTCAACCGGGTGGACATCCTTGGCGAGGGTTCCTTCCACCAGCTTCACGGTGGGACGACCACCAATGCCACCGAGCTCGCGGGTCTCTCCGGCCTGATCAAGTCATATGACCAGCACTACGAGGAGCTCAAAGGGCGTGAGCTCAGCGTCCCCACGAAGCGGCCGTACTACGTCGGCACGCTGCCCGATGACGCTCTCCGCACCCGGGCCCGACGTATGGGTGCCCCGGCACGCTTCGTGACCGGTCACGGCGATGCCCCCGACAGGCGACCCGATGGGGAGCTTCCGGTGCCGGAGGAGCAGAGGGCGGCGTTCATCGACGCCTTTTGGCGCAGCGGAGAATGGCACCGCGCGAGGTGGCTGGGCCGGTCGACGCACAGAGCGCCGACCGACCTGCTGGCGTACCAGGAGCTGATCTACCGGATACGGCCCGACTGGATCGTCGAGACCCGCACCGGCGCGGGCGGTCGGGCCCTGTTCCTGGCATCGATTTGCGATCTGGTTGGGAACGGCCGGGTGGTCTCGATCGACGACTATCCGCCCGCCAATCCTGCCGAGCACCCACGAATCACCTACCTGCAGAGCCCCCCGACGAGTGAATGCACCGCAGCGGAGGTGCGGGAGATCGTGGGCGAGCAGGCTCTGGTCATCCTCGGGGCCGCCGACACCGAGGACGTGATCACAGCATTCGAGAACTATGCCGGGCTCGTGCCGATTGGTTCGTATCTCGTCGTCGAGGACACCATCCTCGGCGGGCGCCCCGTGTGGACGGGCTTCGGCGTGGGCCCGTGGGGCCTGGCACAGAAGATCGTCCGCGAGGGCAACTTCGCACCCGATCCCTCCCTCGAGTACGCTCTCAGCTTCAACGTCGGAGGGTTTTTCAAGCGTGTCCGATGAGCGAGCTCAGCCGAGCTCGCTCAGCATCGTTCCCAGCACCTCCTCCAACGCAACCAGCTCCTTACGGCTCAGGTTCTCCCGCCAGGCACCCGGGCGTCGCCGAGCGATGAAATTGGCGTGCACCCCGACCGCGCACGTTCTCGAACGCGAACCGCTCCACGATCACCTCCACCTCAGCTCGCTCGAGCGGAAGGTCCAGCCACTCGAAGCGCTCGCCGACGTGACGGCCGGCTCGCAGAGCAGATCCTCATAGCGAAGCATGTGCTTGAGGCCGCCATGGGCGGCGAACGCGGTCTCGACGACCTCCGTCTGCTACAGCCACTGATACGCCAGACCGGTCACGACGTCGAGCTTCTCCGACTCGGAGACGCCGCGCATGTTGCGATGCGCCATCTGCCCCCAGGCGAAACGCGCCAGGTGCGCGCCGAACCGCTCGTTGAGCAACCGCCGCAGCCCCGGCACCCAGACATCGGCGAAGGACTCCGCGAAGAACCGAGCCGGATCGTCCCCCATCGCCCGGCGGATCGTGAATGTCTCGAGGTCTAGGTCCTCGGCACGATAGCCGGTTCGGCAGAATCAAGGGGGTGCTGACCAAGCATCCGCAGCAGCCACGTGCTGCCGCTGCCTGGTGCGCCGAACTGCCACATGGGCGCGATTCGAGATCGGGTCCGAGATCGCTCACCATTGCGTCAGCCAGCGCCGGAGCCGCTTCGAGCCAACACTCTCGGGATCGAAGGGGGGCATGCTCGCGTCCGGCATCGATCCACGAGGCCGCTCCCGGCGTCCCGTGCGAAGGGCGATCAAGTGCCGCCATAGGATCCCTCGGACGAGGAGCTCCTCGGAAAGGAGCGTCTCGTTGCGGCCTAGGAGGGCCCGCGCAGGCCGGGCCGCCAGCCAGGCGAACGCCACGGGAGACCGACCTGCGTTGACGAACAGCCGCAGGGCCCGGCGCTTGCGTCGAGTGGTCTCCGACCCACAGCGGGCAAGCAGCACCTGAGCCTGCACCTCGCGGTCCAGGTACGCATTGAAATAGGCACCACGCCAGCGATCGAGGAAACCGCGCCAGCGGTCGAGCCTCGCGCGCCGTCGCTGGCGCGGTTGCCCCGAGGCCGACGCGGCCCGTCCGAGAACGGCACCCGGATGCTGAACGTAGTCGTAGAGCGGGCGATCGACGTAAACGACGTCGCCCAGCGTCATCGCCACCAGAGCGAGCCAATGATCGTGGAACTGCCAACCCGGTCCGCTCGGAAACGGAATGGCGTAGTCGATCAGGCGCCGCCGAAAGAGGGAGGCGGCGCCAGCGATCGTGTTCGAGACCAGAAGCGACGCGAGGTTGGTGTGGTTGTTGCGTCGTCCCCGCCATAGCGTCTCCCTGCGGACGCGCCCCCGGGCATCAACCAGACGTTGATCGCTGTAGGCGAGCTCTCCGTCGCCGATCGCGTCCACCAATACCGCGAGCTTTTCCGGATACCAGCGATCATCATGATCGGAGAGCGCGACAAGCTCGGCTTCCGACGGGACCATCTTGAGGACCCGCTCGAAGTTCCGATAGAAGCCGAGGCGCTCATCGGAGCGCGACAGCACGAACCGAGGGTCTCCCGCGACGGTCTCGCGGATCATCTCGAACCGATCTGGCCGGGAGCGGTCGTCGCTGATCAGGCAGATCCAGTCACGGTTGGTCTGCGCGCGGATCGAATCGACCTGGATCCGGAAGAGCTCGGGCACCGGATTGAAGGTGGCCATGCAAATCGCGGTCAGAGGCTGCCTCGTCGTGGGCAGGTCGTCGTACGAGGGGGGCTCCCGCCCTCCCACGACGGCGATCGTGCCGAGCTCGGCGCGTGCGGTCGTCCCGCCGGCGACCCGCGCCTCGATCGCCAGCCGCAGCTCGCCGGGCTGCTGCGGGGGGCTTACCGGGATCGTCGCCCAGAAGCCGCTCCGGTAGGAGCGAAGCTCGGGGTCCCGGAGGGATTGGGGATCGCGCCGCAGCGACGCCCCGTCTTCCCGAAGGGCGGTTGAGTGCAGTGCTCGGAACCGATCGGGCCGCGGCATCCGCTGTGCGGTCGGCCGGTGGCGCGCCCCGTCGACGGTGATCACGAGCTCCTCGACCGGGCGGCGGCGGTGAAAGCAAGTGCCGGCCAAGAACAGCGCCGTCGCCTGCTTTACGGGCAGGTCCCTGGGCAGCGGGGAATCGAGCACCAGGTCAAGTTCGCCCCCCTGAATGGAGCTTGGCTCCCGCTCGGCGGTGATCACGGCGGCGAACAGTACGGAATTCGAGCGGCTCGCTATGTTGCGGGTGACATTGAGTTCCGATCGTGACAGGCGGGAGGAAAGTTTTACTCGGGCGGGCTCCGACAGGGCGGACGTCCAGCCGCAGACGACCGAGGAGTCGCTTCGTGCCTCGCTGCTCAAGCAGGCGGGCGAACGCGAGATCAGCGCGCCCCGGCCGCGCCCCGGGGAGGAGAACCTGCGGGCGGCCTACCTCGAGCTGCTGAAGCTCTGCCTGTGTGACCTGGCGGGCGCCCGCACCCTCTCGGTCCAAAGGACCGGCAATACCCGCAGATTCGACAGCCCGGTGTTCTCCCGGGAGCTCGGTCCGGAGGAGCTGGCGCTGCGTGCAATGGGGGGAGACTGGCCGTTCAGCGGCCTGACGATGGTTGGCCTGTCGCGCCTCGACGACCTGCAGGCGTGCGTCGAGTCGGTGGTCGCCGACCGGGTCGAGGGCGACGTGATCGAGGCCGGAGCCTGGCGCGGCGGAGCATCGATCCTCGCCCGCGCGACGCTCGACTCGCTGGGCGCCGACGAGCGCACGGTGTGGGTGGCCGACTCCTTCGCGGGCCTGCCGGCGCCCGATCCGGAGTTCCCCGAGGACAAAGAGCTCGACCTGAGCCAGATCGACTACCTCGCGGTGCCGCCGGCAGAGGTGCGATCCCACTTCGCGCGCTTTGGCTGCGAGCACGGGGTGGAGCTGGTGGAGGGCCTGTTCGACGAGACCCTGCCGACCCTCCGCGACCATCGCTGGGCCGTGGTCCGCCTCGACGGCGACACCTACGAGGCGACCTGGGTGGGGCTCGAGTCTCTTTACCCCGGCCTGTCGTCGGGCGGCTACCTGATCGTCGACGACTACGTGCTGCTCGAAGAGTGCCGCCGGGCGGTCGACGAGTACCGCAGCCGGCACGGGATCACCGAGCCGATCGAGAGGGTCGACTGGAACGGCATCCGGTGGCGCCGAGAGAGCGAGCCGGCGCCGACCGCTGCCGGTGAGGGGCCGGTTCGCCGTACGGGGCGAGAGCAAGGCTCCACGCCGCCGGCAAAGCCCCGGGCGCGGCCCGCAATCCCCACCCGGCGGGAGCTCGAGCTCGAGCGCGAGCTGGCCGATCTCCGCGAGCGGCTCGGCGCGAACGAGGACGGGCCGCAGGGGGCGCGTTCCTCGGCAGCGAGCACCCGTCGCGGGATCGATCGATGACGGATTCCCCGATCGACGAGCCGCACCGATACTTCTTTCTCCGCATGCCGAAGACGGCATCAACTGCTTTGTGTCAGCGACTGGCGAATCACTTCGGCGAGGCCGCGATCTACCCGGTCAATGGCCTGGACGGAACCGAGCCGTTGAAGCTCGTACTCTCAATCGGTCATTTGCGAGAGCGGCTTGCGGCGCGCGGGGATGAAATCCGGGTCATAGCCGGGCACTTCCCGCTGTGCACAACGGAACTGATCGGCGGACGGTTCACGACCCTGACCCTGCTCCGAGAACCAGTCGAGCGCATGCTCTCACAGCTGCGCTACACCCGTAAGGTCGTCCGAGCTGCTCGCCACATGCCGCTCGAGGAGCTCTATGACCATCCGCCCCAGATCGACGCCGTGATGCGCAACCAGATGACCAAGATGCTTTCGCTGAGTTCCACGGAGGTGGCGGATGCGGCGATGCTCACCCGCGTCGAAGTCGACCGCGACCGTCTCGAGCGTGCCAAGGAAGCACTGGTCGGGATTGACGTGATCGGGCTGCAGGACGAGTTCGAGGACCTCTGCGCGGAGCTTTCCGCTCGCTTCGGCTGGCGCCTCGGCGACCCCGAAACGGTGAACACCACCGCCCCGGTGGAGGTTCCGGAGAGCTTCCGCGCCAGGATCGCCGAGGACAACGCATTCGATGTCGAGTTGTACGAGTTCGCTGCCAAGCTGCTGCACGACGGCGGCTGGCCCCGACCGGGCGAGGTGCCGCTGGCGTCGGCCGATCGGGAGGAGCCATGATTGCCTTCGGCGTCGCGGTCACGGAGCCGACGATCTATCACCGCTTCGCCGGGCCGGGGATCCGCCGGGCGGCCGAGCCCGATTCGCTGGTCTTCGCCGATCAGGCAACCGGCTCTTTGTTCCGCAACTACAACCGGGTGCTGGAACAGGCGAGAGTCCACGATGGCCTCGAGGCGCTGGTCCTCGTTCACCAGGACGTCGAGATAGTCGAGTCGGACTTCTGCGCGAGGGTGCGAGCGTCGTTGAGCGATCCCGACGTCGCGATCGTCGGCTGCGTTGGGGCGGTTGGGGTGCGCCAGCCCGCTTGGTGGAAGGGTACGGTCGCCTGGGCGGCGTTCAGCCATCACTACGAGGAGTTCGGTGGGGGTGAGTTCGACTCGCTGTCGTGGCGGCCCGAGGCCGGCCCCTCCCACCTCGCTCCCGGGGAGGTTGATGCGATCGACGGGTTGGCGATGGTGCTCTCGCCCTGGGCCGTGCGCGAGCTTTGCTTCGATGAGTCCCTGGGGCAGTTTCACGGCTACGACTTCGACATCTGCATGCAGGCCCGCACGGCTGGGAAGAAGGTCGTCACCGCCGACTTCCGGGTGATCCATCACCACTCGCTCGAGCAGATCAGCGATCCAGAGGAGTGGATTGCCGCCTACATCCGGCTGGGAGAGAAGTGGGCCGACCACCTTCCAGAGCCCAGCGGGGACCCGAATCAGCGCGCCCTTCGCGCCGAGGCCGAGGCCGCCTGTGCGGAGGCACGCGGCATAACTCAATGGCTACGAGCTCGGGCGATGAGAGCTCAGCTCGCCCGCACGAGGCAGGAGCTCAACGGCTCGAGGGATCAGCTCAAAGCCACGCGGCAGGCGCTGACGCTCGCAAGGCAGCAGCTGGAAGGAGTCCGCAGCCGCCAGAACTCCCAGGTCCGGGGCGCCTATGAGACCGAGGCGGCCGCGCGCGCCGGTCGGACCTCTAGGCGCTTGAGGCGCGTCCGCCCGGCAAGCGCCCGGGCGTGGCTGGCAAGGATGCGGCCGGCGTCGCGTAGCAGAGCTACGCCAGCGAGCCCCAAGCGCGAGCGAATCGGCCGCGGGCGCCGCCAGGCGCGTTCCGGTACCGCCCGGCGTGCGGGGGGGAACCCGCATCAAGCCTCTGGCGGGGCGGCGCCCATGCAGGCGTCCGCCCGAGCGCAGCCGAAAGCGCCTCATCCCGGCAAAGCCGTTGCGATCGACTACGCGGTCGAGCAGCTTGGCATCGAATCCTTTGCGAGCCTGGAGTTCGATGGCATCTTGGGTGAGTGGGCGTTCTACACGATCGACAAGCCCACGGTCCAGCACGGAGCGCTTGTCGATGCCCGCGCCCGCCGCGCTCGCGCTCACCTGCTGAGCGCGATTGAGCTAGCCGCCGAGCGCCCCGGCATGCGCGTGCTCGACCGTACTTTCTCGGATCCGCGCACGGTGAGCGAGATCGGGGAAGTGGACGCGATCCTGCTGTTCGACGTGCTCCACCACATGGTGGCGCCCGCCTGGGACCAACTGCTCGATCTGTACGCACCCGTCACCTCATCGTTTGTGATCGCCAATCCCCAGTGGGAGCGCGGCGAGACGACGGTCCGTCTGATCGATCTCGGGCGCGAGCAGTTCCTCGAGGCCGTGCCGCCGATCAATACCCACGCCGAGCTGTTCGACCGCTTGGATGACTGGCACAAGGGGCAGCAGCGGCTTTATCGGGATGCGACACATGTGTGGCAGTGGGGCATCGCCGATGCCGATCTCGAGGCGAAGCTTGGCGAGCTGGGCTTCTCGGTGCAGCGTGAGTGGGAGCTCGGCCGGCTCCCGCAAGCGAAGGGATTCGTCAACAAGGGGTTCGTGTTCAGCCGATCCGGTCGCCCCGCAGCGGGCGATCGCCCGAGCGGCGCGACCGGGTGAGCGCCTGCGGCTCGACGCCGGCCACCAACTGGACCGGATCGAGCGGCAGCCCGAGTTGAAGCTGTTGTGGGCTAGCGGATGCGGATGGTTCCGGAGCCATGGCGTGGGCGTCGTAGTTCGTCTACGAGCCACGCTGAGCACGCGCTGTGCCTCATCGTGGTTACGAGGTTTCCCTTCCTGGACAGAGCCCCCCACCGTGCCGAGAGCCCCGTGTCAGCGGACCGCCCGGATATGACGGCGGCCGAGGGACGCTACTGGCATCGCGGATCTCGATCCTGTCGTTATCGACCTGAGACAATCCAGCCCTGCTCATCTCCTCGCTGGCATAAACAAAAGAAGCCGCTATTTGCGGGTTTGGTGTTCCCCGAGACAACGAGGGCGGCCCGGAGGCCGCCACTCGCCGCGACATGATCGGGTTCTCTCGAACCCACGCTGTGATGGCCATGGTAGGGGGCGAGGGGCAGCTGCCGCGCCGATTACGGATCCTCGCGAGCCTCAGCTGTGTGCTTCTCGCTCGCGCGCCGGGCGGCTAGGGCCTTCGCCAGTTCTGGTTTCAAGCGTTTGAGCTCGCGCTTGCTGTTGTGTCTGCCGAGCAATCGGGCCGCCGAATCCAGTTCCCTTGACCCCCCAAGCCTTGGGTGAGAGGGTTGCTCACATCTGCGGATCGCCGAACCTGTCGACTC
>DATFOK010000050.1:0-2768 GCA_035265665.1 Solirubrobacterales bacterium
TCGTCGGGAAGGGGCCGTTGCCCATCGCCGGCAGGGTCACGTCGACGTCGAGCGGAATGCCGTCGAACGTCGGAACCCGCTGCGCCGAGCTCGCCGTCGGGCAGAACCGAACCTGATTCTGCGGATGGCAGGCGTGGCCGAACGGCATTGGCGCCGCCGCGGTGGCGGTAGTCGCAAGCCAGCCGGCCAGCACCAGCGCAGCGAGCCAACCGGTGGTCGCCGCCCTAGTACGGGTCTTAGTGAGATCCATCTCTCTCCTGCCCCGCAGGGGAGCATAGCCGCCCCGGTAGATTTGGCAATCAGCTCGGATGATCGACCTGGATAGCTGGCTGCCCGACCCGCAGGTGCGCGGCCGTCATCGCTGTAGCGCCCGCGCCACGCCGGCCGAGCTCTGGCACGCGGCCGAGGGTGCGAGGGTCGGGGACGCCCCGACCCTCGGGCGAGCGGTCCGGTGGCGCATTCCCGGCACCAGCGCGGACATGTCGTTTCGGGAGCTCTTCCGCTCCTACCCCTTCACCGTGCTGGCCGAGGGGGAGGGGTGGTCGGTGTCGGGCCTCTGCGGGCGCTTGTGGACGCTGCGTCGCGACTACCCGCGCCTCGATGGACCCGACGATTTCCTGGCGTGGCGCGAGCCGGGCACCGCCCGGGTCGTGCTCGCCGACTGGGTCGAGGCCGATGGCGACGGACGGGCGGCACTCTGCAACGAGTCGCGCGTCAGCCCGGTCGACCGGTCGGCTGCTCTGCGGCTGCGGGCCCTGTGGGCCGTCGTCGGCGGGCTCGAGCGGCTGGTCGGCGGCGAGGCGCTACGGGTGGCTACCCGTCGCACGGAGAACCTGTCCTGACCAGCAGCCCGTTGCCGGATGGATCCCTGGTCATGAGCCCCTCGGGCACCTGCTTCAACTCCACTCCCGCCGCCTGGAGGCGCCGCTCGAGCTCGACCAGGTCGCGCTGGTCGTCCACGACGAGCTCGAACCACTCGAGGCCGCGCGACCCTTCCGGCGGCGCCGGCGCACCGAGGCCCGCCCAGGTGTTCACACCGATGTGGTGGTGGTAGCCGCCGGTGGAGAGAAACAGGGCGCCGGGATAGCTGCGAACGGTCACGTCGAATCCGAGCGTGCCGGAATAGAAGGCCTCCGCTTCATCGAGGTTGGCGACGTTCAGGTGAACGTGGCCGATGCGCGTTCCCGCGGGCATCCCGTCGGTGCCGGGCTCGTCGTCGCGCAGCTCCGCGATCAGGCCGTCAAGGTCCAGCGGCAGGGTCGACATCTGGATCCCTCCATCCTCGTGCCGCCACTCGGAGCGGGGGCGATCGCGATAGATCTCGATCCCGTTTCCCTCGGGATCGTTCAGGTAGAGCGCCTCGCTCACGAGATGGTCCGACGCGCCCGTGAGGCGCCACCCCGTGCTCGCGATTCGGGTGAGGGCGCCGGCAAGCTGGGCGCGCCCCGGCACGAGGATCGCGAGGTGAAACAGCCCGGTCGTCCGCGGCGGCCGGGGTACGGCCCCCGGGAGCGCCCTCAGCTCGACCGCCGTGAGGCCGTCGGCGCCCAGCCGTGCGAGTCCCTCGGAGCGATCGAGCAGGCGAAGCCCGATCGCGTCCTCATAGAACTCCTGTGCGCGAGCGAGATCCGCGACATTGAGGCGGACGCCTCCGGGCTGCATGCACCTGGAGGTTAGGCCGCCTCGACCATCCGTCCATGAGCCGGACGAGGCTATCGCGAGGAGCGCGACCGGCTCGAGCGCGACCGCGCGCTGCCGCCGGAGCGAGACCGAGTGTTGCTTCCGGAACGCGACCGCGTGCCGGATGAGCGGCTCGAGCTGCGGCGGCGGGGCTTACGCCCGTTCGAGCGCTGATCGCTGGGAACCTCGGCCCTGACGACCGCGCGTGTGAGCTGCGGGATCAGCCGCTCCAGGTAACTCGCCATCCTCTCCTCCTCGCGCTTGATCGCTCGGGCGAGCTTGGCTGTGTCGCGATCGGACACGCTCTCGGCGAAGGCCTCGATCGCGGTGTAGGTCGCGATCTCCTCGGCCTCCTCGGAGTACTCCGTCTTCGCGTTCTTCAGCAGCCGCTCGTCCTCGCCGGAGCCGCGCAGCGCATGAAGCGGTCCCTTCAGCGCCGCCGTCGCCTGGCCAGCGAGCCGCTGAAGGGTCTGGGGATCTCCGCCCAGCTGCTTGATTCTGCGCTCCACTCGGCGTGCGTGATCCTTCGTCTCGCGAAGGTGCTGCTTCAGCCGCTTCTTGTACGGCGCTCGAGTCGTCATCCCGATATGCGCCTCGAGGGCCGCCTCGAGCTCCTTCTCCTTGCCGTAGGCCTCGTTCCGGTACTGCACGAGCTTGCTGTCACGATCAGTCAGCGTCGCCATGGTCCACTTCTCAGTTTGTATCTCGGACGCACAAAGTCACCTCTTACCCGGGGAATGCGGCGAATAACTGGCCAGCCGAGGGCGTGCGAATTTGCCACTCCGTCGCGTTTCCGCGCCGGTGAGCGGGGAATGGGGCTCTGCGAGATGGAGCTCAAGACGGGATTCGAGGAGGACGATTCAATCGGCTCTGGGACGCTGGGACTCGACCCCACCGCCCGCGGGGGGAGTCCCATCGAGAACCCCGCGATCGACCCGATCCCCGACGATCCGCTGCTCGAGCCGCACCCCGGGGAGCCCGGAGTGGATTCCGACGGCACGGCCGCGCCGCTGGAGAACCCGGACGACAGCGTCTCGGCCGACCCGCTCCTCGGGAACCGTTAGCCCGAGATCACGCGACGGTGACCG
>DATFOK010000051.1:0-51722 GCA_035265665.1 Solirubrobacterales bacterium
GGTGGATCCGCCAGGCGATCGCCCGCGCGCTCGCCGACAAGGCTCGGACGATCCGCATCCCGGTGCACGTCGTCGAGAAGCTCAACAAGATCGGCCGCGCGGAGCGCAAGCTGGTCACCGAGCTCGGCCGCGAGCCGACCCCGGAGGAGATCGCAGAGGTCACCGGCATCGAGCCCGAGGAGGTCGACTCGATCAAGCGCTCGGCGCAGGCGCCGGTCTCGCTCGAGAAGCCGGTCGGCGACGAGGAGGAGTCGGAGTTCGGCCAGTTCATCGCCGATGAGCGCGCCGAGTCCCCCTTTGAGCGCGCCGCCGAGCTGCTCACCAAGGAGGCGCTGAAGGAGGCCCTCGAGAACCTCTCCTACCGCGAGCGCCGCGTGCTCGAGCTCCGCTACGGGCTCGGCGGCGAGCACCCGCGGACCCTGGACGAGGTCGGCCGCACCTTCAACGTGACCCGCGAGCGGATCCGGCAGATCGAGAACCAGTCGCTCAAGAAGCTGCAGTCGCTGGCTGAAGCGCAGAAGCTCCGCGAAGTCGCCTAGCCAGCGCTCGCGCGCAGCTCCAGCTGACGCGTCAGCACGGCCCGCAGGTCCGCGAGCATCGGCCCGGGATCCTCGGCAACGTCGCGCCAGGTGTAGCGGCGGAACCCGTCACCGCGCACTCGCGCCTCCCGCTCTCTATCGATGTCCTGCTCCCAGGCGTGCCGCGTCCCGTGGTAGCGGTAGCTGTCGAGTTCGACCGTCAGGCGCTGCTCCGGCCAGCGGCAGTCGACGTAGTGGGCGCCGACTGGGATGTTCGTGCGCGGCAGCGGTAGGCGCGCCCGGCGCAACACCGCCATGAAGGAGGACTCGAGCTTGCTGAGGCTCACCGGCTCGCCTCCCCAGATGACGCGCCGCAGCTCGCGGCCGCCCGGCCAGTTGTGGCGGCGCCGGAGCACTCGCTCTACGGCGTCGGGTCTGATGTGGTGCTTCACAACCGCCTCGTGAAACGCGCGGGCGAGGTCGGGTGGATCGAGGACTGCGGCGAGGTCGACAAGAGTCCGCGGGACGTTCGTGACGGGAACTCCCCGCCACTCGGTAGCGTCCCTCGGGTCCAGCCGCCGAACGCGGTAGGTGACGATCCCGCGTGGTCTGCGCTGCGTGACGGTCAGAACTTCGGGCAATGAAGGAGGGCGCCTCAGAAGGCCGAGCAGGTGCGCGGCGGCGCTTGCGCACAACAGCGATCCCTCTCCGCACGCCTTGACCGCTGCCATGTAGCGCGCTTCGAGGCTCGGCGCGGCGTGCCCCACCCGGAACACCCCGCGATGAATGGAGATGAGGGCTCCGTTCGCGAGCCGGGGAGCGGATCTCTTCAGGGGTGATGCCAGCACGCAGGAGTTCGTCACGCGTCACAACTCCGTGTGACCTGCCGGCCAGCTCGGCGAGTTTTCTCTCGACTGTGCGCCTCCGCTGTTGCCACACAACACCTAATCCGCACGGACACCAGGTTCGCCCCCGGCCCACGCTTTAATTGCCGGTTCTCGTCCCGCCCGCCCTTCATTGCCGGCCTTTCGTCCCGCCTCCCTTTCATTGCCGGTTTTCCGGGTGGCACCCGTCGCATAGGCTCCTCCCGTCAGCGAGGAGAGGAGAAGGCATGCTTGTGTTCTTCAGCGGACGCCGCCTGAAGGGCGGCCACTGGGACGATTTCCGCAAGGCCTGGGGCGGCGGAGAGGGGGACCGGGAGCTATCCGACTTGCCGGAGGGCGCGGTCGTCTACCACGCCCGCAACATCAAGGACGAGGACGAGGTGATCTCGTTCGGCATCTTCCCGATCGACCGCGACTCCCTGGAAGTCGTCCGGGGGAGCGAGGAGGACGAGGCGAATCGCCAGGAGGAGATCGGGAAGCACGTCCACGACACGCCGCTCGAAGGGATCTACGAGGTGGTCGAGGAGCTTCGCCCGTAGCACCCTAGTTTTGCTGATCTAGCCGAGCCCGCCCATGCCCGATAGGGCGAGGGATGGGTTTCGACATCAATCAGGCGCTGTCGTACGTCGTCGAGCACGAAGGCTCCGACCTGCACATCAAGGCCGACGCGCCGCCTGTCGCGCGCGTTCACGGCGACCTGTGGGCGGTGCAGGGCGCGGAGCCGCTCAGCCCGAGCGACACCGAGCACGCCCTCCAACAGATCGCCGGGCCCGAGCTACTCGCCGAGTTCGAGGAGAACGGCGAGGCCGACTTCTCCTACGAGCTCAAGGGCGTATCCCGGTTCCGAGTCAACGCCTTTCGCCAGCGCGGCGCGGTCTCGATCGCGCTGCGCGCCATCCCGTTCCAGGTCAGGACGATCGACGACCTCGGGCTTCCCGAGGTCGTTCGCCGGCTGGCGGAGGAGCCGCGCGGAATCATCTTGCTGACGGGCACGACGGGCTCGGGCAAGTCGACCACACTCGCGGCGATGATCGACCACATCAACTCGACCCGGGCCCGTCACATCGTGACGATGGAGGACCCGATCGAGTACCTCCACCGGGACAAGCTCTCGATCGTCAACCAGCGGGAGGTCGGCTCCGACACGAAGAGCTTCGCCCAGGCGATGAGGCGCGTCCTGCGCCAGGACCCCGACGTGATCCTGATCGGCGAGATGCGCGACGAGGAGACCGTCCGCACCGCGCTCTCCGCGGCCGAGACCGGTCACCTCGTCCTGTCCACGCTCCACACCCTCGACGCGACCGAGACGATCAACCGGATCATCGACTTCTTCCCGCCGCACCTCCAGCAGCAGGCCCGCGTGATGCTCGCCTCAACGCTGAAGGGCGCGATCTCGCAGCGGCTGGTTCCGCGGATCGACCGCGAGGGGCGGGTCGCGGTCTCCGAGGTGATGATGGTCACCGGGCGGATTCAGGATCTGATCCTCAACCCGGAGGAGACGGGGCGGATCAGCGAGGTGATCGCCGAGGGTGACTTCTACGGCATGCAGACGTTCGATCAGGCGCTGCTCGGCTATGTCACCGACGAAGTCGTCTCGGAGGAGGTCGCCCTCGAGACCGCGTCGAGCCCGCATGACTTCAAGCTGATGCTCGCTGCCAAGGGCCAGCGGGCGAGCGGGATCGAGCAGATCACAGGGAACGGCGACGGTGAGCCCGTGCGAGTAGAGGCCAAATGAGGGAGGCGCTCAACAGCAACCCAGTGGTCCAGCTCACCGTCATCGGCGTGCTGGTCGTCGTGGCGGGCCTGTTCTTCATGATGAACATGAAGAAGGAAGACTCTGGATCGCCGGCCGCCTCCTCCGCAGCGTCGGCTACGTCGGGCTCCGTGGCGCCCGGGACGACCAGTCCCACGACCGCCTCGCCTGACGGGACGGTACCGGGGGGCGCGGCCGGTTCGGCTTCCTATGCTCCGCTTCCCTCCACCGGGACCGTCACTCCCGACGCTCTGATCCCGGGCCCCGGACTGCCGGCGCCAGTCGTCAAGGCCTGGAAGGGCGGCGATGCGATCGTGCTCCTGGTGATCAGGGGCGGGGGGATCGACGATCGGCTCGTTCGCGGGTCCGTCCAGTCCCTTTCCGGCCAGGGCGGAGTCTCCGTCTTCGTTACCCGCGCAAAGGAAGTCGCGCGCTACTCCCGCATTACCCAGGGGGTGGGCGTAAGCCAGGCGCCGGCACTCGTCGTCATTCGTCCCAGCCGGGAAAGCGGCTCAGTACCCGAGGCACAGGTCAGCTACGGATTCCGCAACTCTCAGAGCGTCGTCCAGGCTGTGGACGACGCCCTCTACAACGGCAGGGACAACCTCCCCTACAGCCCGAGGTAGGACATGACTCCCCGGGAGCTACCCGAGTACCTCCGGCCGGTGCCGGGGCCCGGTGAGGGATCGGCAGCGGCGGCTCAGGCGACACAACCCCAGGAACGACAGGAGGGGCATTCCGGCCTGATCCCGCCCTCGCACCGAGGCCACTCCCGCGGTTTCGTCACCGACGCGATCGTCGACCTGGGGTATGCGACCCGCGACCAGGTCGAGCAGGCGATCGCCACCGCTCGGACTGCGGGTCGCACGCCGGAGGCAATCCTGCTCGAGCAGGGGGTGATCGACGGCGAGCGTCTATCCCGCGCGACGGCGGAGCGCTACGGGCTCGACTATGTCGATCTGACGGTGTTCAAGGTCGACATGGCGGCCACCAACCTCATCTCGGTCAAGTCCGCGCGCCGACATCAGGCCGTGCCGATCTCGTTCATCGACGAGGGAACGCTGCTTCTCGCGATGGCGGATCCGTCCAACGTGCTGGCCCTCGACGACGTTCAGATGGCGACGGACCTGAACTGCCGGGTGGCGGTTGCCCCCGTGGACGACATCGACGCGCTGATCGGGAAGCTGAGCACGCTTGAAAGCACGGTCACGGAGGCGATCGACGAGGAATACGAGGAGGAGGCCCCTGCTGAGATCACGGACCTGCGCGCCTCAGCTGAGGACGCACCCGTCGTCAAACTCGTCAACAGCATCCTCGGCCAGGCGGTCACGGAGGGCGCATCCGACATCCACTTCGAGCCTCACGGGGGCGAGATGCGAATCCGGTTCCGCGTCGACGGTGTCCTGGAGGAGATGGCGAAGGTCCCAAAGCGGATGGTCAACGGCGTCATCTCCCGTATCAAGATCATGAGCGACCTCGACATCGCCGAGAAGCGAATCCCGCAGGATGGCCGCGTCGCGGTGAACATCGAGGAACGCCGCATCGACCTCCGCGTTACTACGTTGCCGACACAGCGCGGCGAGGGGGCATCGATCCGGATCCTGGACGAGGCCGCGGCGCTCCGCAGCCTCGACGCCCTCGGGATGGATGGGGAGGAGCGGCACCGGTTCGAGAGCTCATTCCGCCAGCCGTACGGGGCCGTCCTCGTCACTGGTCCCACGGGCGCGGGTAAGTCGACCACTCTCTATGCGGCGCTCCAGGACCTGAACAGCGTCAACAAGCACGTCGTCACGATCGAGGACCCGGTCGAATATCAGCTCGAAGGCGTCAACCAGATCGGCGTCAACCGGAAGGCCGGTCTCACCTTCGCGACGGGCTTGCGATCGGTGCTCCGCGCTGATCCGGACGTGATCATGGTCGGCGAGATCCGCGACGCCGAGACCGGGCGAATCGCCATCGAGGCCGCCCTCACCGGACATATGGTGCTCACCACCCTGCACACGAACGACGCGCCGGGCGCAATCACTCGCTTGCAGGAGATGGGGATCGAGTCCTTTCTGACATCTTCGGCCGTTGACTGCGTCGTCGCCCAGCGCCTGGCGCGCCTGCTCTGCCCGCACTGCAAGCGTCGCACCGTCATCCCTCAGACCGCGCTGGTGGAGGCGGGGTTCCGGATGGGGACCGATCTCGAGGCGTACGAGCCCGAGGGTTGCGGTCGATGCCACGGGTCCGGCTACCGGGGCCGAATAGGCATCTATTCGGTGATGGTGCTCACCGAGCGCATCAAGGAGATGGTCGTGAGCACGGCGTCGGAGGCCGACATCGCCAAGGCCGCGCTCGAGGAGGGGATGTCGACCCTGCGCGACGCCGGCTTGGCCAAGGTCCGCGCCGGTGTGACGAGCATCGAGGAGGTCGCCCGAGTCACCTCTTAGGTCCAGGGCGACCTCAATTTTGGGTGTCAAGCAGGCAGGGCGATCGGACGATTGGTAAGGGACATGGAAGCGGCAGCTGCCTCAATTCGTGATTTCGACTTCGCCGAGGTTCTCACCAAGATGGCCGAGGATCGCGCCTCGGACGTCCACCTCAGCCCGGGCTTTTGCCCGGCGATCCGCGTGCGGGGGCGGATCGTTCCGCTCGAGGAGTACGAGCCGCTGACCCCGCAGCAGACGCGCGACACCGTCTACAGCCTGTTGAATGACGATCAGCGCAAGCGCTTCGAGTCCCGCAAACAGCTGGACCTCGCGTATGCCGTCCCCGGGGTCGCCCGGTTTCGAGTCAACTGCTTCTTCCAGCGGGGCTCGATCAGCGCGGCGTTTCGGCGGATTCCCCATCAGATTCCTGAGCTCGCCGAGCTCGGCCTGCCGGCCGTCCTCGAGGAATTCACCCGCAAGCCACGCGGCTTCGTCCTCGTCACAGGCCCGACCGGCTCGGGCAAGTCGACCTCCCTGGCGGCGATGCTGGACATCATCAACCGCGAGCGGGAGGAGCACATCCTCACCATCGAGGATCCGATCGAGTTCATGCACGGCCACAAGAAGTGCATCGTCAACCAGCGGGAGATCGGCGCGGATGCAGAGGACTTCTCCCTGGCCCTGACGTCTGCGCTGCGCGAGGACCCGGATGTGATCCTCGTCGGCGAGATGCGCGACCTGGAGACGATGGGAACGGCGCTGACTGCCGCCGAGACCGGCCACCTCGTCTTCGCCACCCTGCATACCCAGTCGACTGCTCAGACGGTCGACCGCATCATCGACATCTTTCCCGGCGAACAGCAGTCGCAGGTCCGCATGCAGCTCTCGATCGCCCTCCAGGGAATCGTCACCCAGCAGCTGCTGCCGACAGCCGATGGCTCGGGCCGCGTGGTCGCGTGCGAGGTGCTCGTCCCGACCCCGGCCGTCCGCAACCTGATCCGCGAGGGCAAGACGCACCAGATCTACTCGGCGATCCAGACGTCGGGCGCCCTCGGTATGCAGACGATGGATGCGCACCTCGCCCAGCTGGTCCGGATGGGACGGATCACGCGGAAGCTCGCGGAGCAGCGGGCCTCGGTGCCCGAGGAGCTGAAGCGCCTGCTTGGCAACGTCGGCATGGACGTCGATCCGGCCGCAGCTGTCGCGATGACGAACGGAGGCTGAGGTGAGCACCTACGCGTTCAGGGCGGTCGACGTGGCGGGCGTCCCCTCCCGAGGGGAGATGGACGCCGCCAGCAAGGGGCAGGTCACCGAACAGCTACGCGAGCGCGGCCTGATCGTCCTCGACGTCTCGGAGACGAACGAGGCGTTCCGGCTCGAGCAGGTTTTCGACCGCTTCCGCAGCATCAAGGCGCGGGACATGGCGATCTTCTCCCGCCAGTTCGCGACCTTGATCGACTCGGGCATGCCGATGCTGCGGTCACTCCACACACTCGAGGACCAGACCGAGGACGAGCGCCTGCGCGACGCGATCACCGGGATCCGGCAGGACGTGGAGGCCGGCAGCTCTCTGGCCGACGCGATGGAGCGTCGGCCTCAGATCTTCGACCCGATGTTCCGCGCGATGGTTCGCTCGGGCGAGAGCTCGGGGCGCCTCGATGAGGCGCTCGACAGGGTGGCATTCCAGCTGGAAAAGCTCGACGCGCTGCGGCGCCAGATCCGCTCGGCGATGATGTACCCGGCGTTCGTCTTCGTGCTCGCCATCGTGATCCTGCTGGTGGTCGTCGCGTTCATCGTCCCCGTGTTCGCGGGGATCTTCAAGGAGATCGCCGACGACACCCCTGGGGAATCCGCCGACCTTCCCTTCCTGACGCAGACCATCATGAGCTTCTCCAACTTCATCACCGGCTCCTGGTTCGTCTGGCTCCCCCTGCTGATCGGCGGAACCGTCGGGTTCTTCCAGTGGAAGAAGAGCGAATGGGGACGGCCACAGTGGGATGCGGCCAAGCTCAAGATCCCGGTTCACATCGGCGACGTGATCCAGAAGGCAGCCCTGGCCCGCTGGTCACGGACCTTCGCCGGCACCGTGGCATCCGGCGTGCCGCTACTGCAGTCGATCAAGATCACCGGGCAGACGTCTGGCAACGCCATGAT
The DNA here is from genome assembly GCA_035265665.1 of Solirubrobacterales bacterium. Classification (GTDB taxonomy): domain Bacteria; phylum Actinomycetota; class Thermoleophilia; order Solirubrobacterales; family 70-9; genus DASUPK01. Next base: position 7,721 of record DATFOK010000051.1, read on the forward strand.
CGAGCAGGCGATGGACGACGTCTACGACTCCGTCAGGAGCGGCGGCACGATCGCCCATCCGATCGAAAAGAACGAAAGCCTCTTCCCGCCGATGGTGGGCCACATGGTCACGGTCGGTGAGGAGACGGGACAGCTCGAACAGATGCTGACCAAGATCGCCGACTTCTACGAGACCGAGGTGGACGCCAAGGTGAAGGCGCTCACCTCCCTGCTAGAGCCGCTGATGATCGTCTTCGTCGGGGGCATGGTCGGCGTGATCGTGATCGCGATGTACCTGCCGATCTTCTCCCTCTACGACAAGATCCGGTAACGGCCGCGCTGCGATCCCGTCTTCGCTGGACGCAAGTTCGACTGTTTTTTCCTAAGCACTTTTCAGTCACTTGCTCAAGCCATCAGCCGCCGGGTCGATGAAGGCGGCGTAAAGCAAAAGCCAGGGCCTCGGTGTTAAAGGCAAACCCAGCGCGAGCTGGGGACGCAAAGCAAACGGGGCTCTGAGAGAAATCTCAGAGCCAGCCGGGCTGCCACCGGGGTTAAGAGACTCCCAGGAGGCACGGGGCTCTGGCAGCAACTGAACCAAGGAGGTTCAAATGCTGTCGAAGCTCCGTCAGAGGATGGCCAGCGAGGAGTCGGGCTTCACGCTCGTCGAGCTGCTGGTCGTCATGCTCATCATCGGCCTGCTGGCCGCGATCGCCATCCCGGCGTTCTTCAACCAGCGGGAGAAGGCGTACGACGCCAATGCGAAGGAGCAGGCGCGTACCGCTGAAACGGCGATGGAGACGTACGCCACGGACAACGGTGGTGTGTACACCGGCGTCGGCACAGCCGATTTGGTCGCGATCGAGCCGTCGCTCAGCGACGCGGTCAGCACGACCAGGCCGTACCTGACCAACGCTGCGGCCACTGGTGCGACCGACAAGGGTTGGACCCTCACGGTCACGTCGCCGAAGACCGGCAACACGTTCACCATCGCGCGTACCGAGGGCAGCAGTGCGCTGACCTTCACGTGCGGCCCGGCACCGGGCGGCAAGGCCGGATGTCCCACCAGCCAGGTTTGGGCTGAGGGCTGATCTGAGCCGTCAAGCATGATTCGCAAGGGCGGGCCCTCGGGCCCGCCCTTTTGCGTTGGTTGGCCGTTTGATCGAGTTCGGAGCACGTTTCATCACTCCTCGGTATGTCGGCGCGCGCGGGACCGCCGATGGGTTGCAGATGGGACCGGTCCAATGGTGAGGCGAGGCATGAACCCCAGTAACTCGAGGCAAGCACGCGACATCCGACGATTTTCCGCCCGGCTCCGCAGTGAGCGCGGCTTCGCCGTTCCCACGGTCTTGCTGATGATGATCGCCGCATTCGCCGTCGTCAGCGTCGGCGTGGTGACCGCGTCGAACACCCAAAGGGGAACTGTCCGCGACCAGGATTCCAAGGCAGCGGTGCAGCTCGCCGAGGCGGGGATGAACGAGGTCTTTCTGCGCTACAACCACCTCACCCCGGCGGCGGGCAATCTCTGCAGTCCCCTCGGCGTTTCGCCCGTCAACGGCTGGTGCCAGGTCGGACCTCTCCAGGACGCCAGTGGCGGAAGCTACAGCTACCAGGTCTACGTCGGCACCGGCACGACCCTGCCGGAAGACGACCAGGGCAATCTCGAGCTCAGGGTGGTCGGTACAGGCGCAATGGGAGACGCGACACGCCGAGTGATGACTTCGGCGAAATCGTTCAGCACCAACGCGTTCGGCGAGTACCAGGTCAAGGCCGGTGAAGACATCACCCTCGACTCGAACGCGAGCATCCATGCGGGCACTGCGGCTGGCGGCGACATCAGCCTGAACGCCAATGCCAAGCAGTGCGGGCGCGCCAGCGTTGGGGTCGGTCACAACATGAACCAGGGCCCGAACACCGATTACACCTCCGATCCCGACTGCCTGGACGCGATCACCGATTACGAGCACCAAGAAGTCTCGCTCCCACCGATCAATCCCGGTGACGTCCCCATCGTCAACGACAACGGCCGGTTCTTCAGTCAGGACCCGGTCAGCGGTAACCAGGCGACGGCCTGCTGGAACCGGGTGAACGCCAACGGCAGCGCCGGCACCTGCGGCCTCCGGCACCTGGACGTCGGCACCAACAGCTACGTGACGCTGACCGGCTCCAAGTACAGCTTCTGCAAGCTCACCACGAGCAGCAATTCCGCACTACTCGTCTCGGGGGGCACGGATCACAAGGTCGTCATCTACTTCGACTCGCCCGAGTCCTGTGGGTATCCGTCGGGCACCGCCCAGCTCGACATGAACGCGAACAGCCGCATCAGTTCGAACGATGGAACCCCCGTCGAGTTGCTCTTCGTGGGCTCCACCACGAGACAGACGCTGCTGCACCTTTCGAGCAACACGGACATCGACGCCGCCTGTGAGCAGAACGTGATCATTTACGCGCCGCTCAGCGATATCGACATGAACAGCAACTCCACGTATTGCGGCGCTTTGGCTGGGAAGTCAATCCACCTTGACAGCAATGCCGAGCTCCGGGTGAAGGGTGATTACGACCTCAACCTGCAGCCGCAGATCCCCTACTACCAGCCGGACGAGTTCATCGAGTGCCGCGCGGCACCCGCCACCGCACCCACCTTCGACGCGGGGTGCTGACAATGCGGGAGCTCATCAGGATGGCGCGACGGCGCCTCGCCGAGGAAGCCGGCTTCACTCTGACCGAGCTGTTGATGGCGAGCGTCATCGGCTTGCTGGTTGTCGGCACCGGCGCGATGGTGTTCACCGCCGCCGTTCGAAGTCAGCCCGGGCAGAGCTCCCGGAGTACGGCGATCCGCGACGGTCGCACGATGACCGAGCGGCTGGTGCGCGAGCTCCGTCAGGGGCAGGCGCTCGACACAAGCGCGGGCGACAGCTGGAGCGCGCAGTCGCTCTCCTTCCGGACCTTCGTGCACAGCTCGAGCTGCGGCGGCGGCTACTCGGACAGCGCCATGGTCTGCCGCGTGACCTACACCTGCACCGCCGGCGCCTGCACGCGCGTCGAATCGGATCCGGAAACCGGGGCCCCGGGCCCCGGCTCAACCCAGATCTCAGGCCTTGCGACCTCCGACGTCTTCTCATACCAGACCGATCCCACGGCGGACTGCCCGATCCCGGCGGTTGCCGACGAAGGGGTGAGCATTTCCGACGGCGCCACCCTGCGTAACTCAGGTGACTCGTCCGCCCGGGTCTGCGTCGCTCTCGTCTTCCCATCATGATCGAGCGGATCGGCAAGCGGCTGCACTCCGAAGGCGGCATGAGCATCGCCGAGGTGATGATCGCCGCGCTGATCCTGGCGGTCAGCTCGCTCGCGGTTCTCAACCTGGTGGCCAGTGGCGCCCGCACCAACTACCGGGCCGAGCAGAGCCAGGTGGTCTCCGATCGGCTCCAGTCCGAGGTCGAGAAGATCAAGCAGCTGGCGAACAACGCCGGCTATGAGCAGATCGCGCTCGCCGCGGCGCCAATGCATTCCACCGATTTGAACGACCCCGCTTACCGGGTGTCCGGAAGCACCTACAACGTTCAGCCGACCGGAAGCCTGTTCCGCTCGTTCGTCGTCGACCCCGGTGGGTTCCAACCGGTGAGTCAGTTCACGAGCGGTGACGTCCACGGCACCATCCGTCGCTTCGTCGTCTGGGAGCCGGACAGTGCCTGTGAGGACTGCAAGAAGAGAGTGATCGTCGCCATTCAGCTGGACGCGACCGCCTCCGGCGGTGCCCGCCACTACCAGGAACTCCAGGCCGTGATCGCCGATCCGCGGGCGCCGGAGAGGGAAAACCCCGTCCCGCCTCCGCCCTCCGATCCGAAGCCGTGGAGCTTCTGGTTGACCGATTCGCCTTGCAACAACGCGGACCGCCAGCCGCTCACCGGCGACCACCTGACCCACAACACGCGGGGCATCTGCTCGACGGGTCTGAAGAACGCCAACAATTGCTCAGCCAGCGGATGTCAACCAGGTGCTCCGGACCTCATGGTCGCCCATCCCCCAGTGCTCTCGGCGGAGGACCCTCTCTTCAACTTCGCGACGGATGTCCTCTCCTCGAACCCCTCGCAGGACAAGGGGCTTCGGCTGCTGCGGCCGGCGTCAAACGGCTGTCCCCTCCTCGATATCCCCGCAGGGGCCGACCTCGTCGACCCGCAGCGCTACCAGGAGATCCACAAGTGGCTATCGCCGCCGATTCCGAGCGGGTTCAACGTCCAGCTCAATGGCGAGGGAACGCTGAACCTGTGGACACGCGCAGTCGGCAACTCGCCTTACTCCGGGCGAATTTGCATCTGGCTCTTCCAGCGTGCCGTCAACGACCTCGGGGTGCCGGTCGATACTCCAGCCGCCAACCTCGACGTGTCCGGTCTGACGTACTTCCAGTACTCGAAGAGCCCCTGGCCGAAGCCGAAATGGGAGGAGCTGGCCATTCCGCTCCACTTTGACCTGGCGTTGCTCACGCCCGGCAGTCAATTGGGACTTGCGATTCAGGTGGAGAGGCAGGGGACCAACGGCGGCGGCCTCCAATTCTTCTATGACGAGCCGAGTTATGACAGCCGCCTCGAGGTCAAGTCGGCCTCGCTCTTGCCCTGCGGAGTGGCCAGCTGGCCCTCCTGTCCCTGAGACCGACTAAAGCGGCCGAGAGATACGGCCGACATCAAAGCTGATGCTCCCGCTTGCATCGATCGCGCTCATCGGAGGAATGATCACCGGCAGCTTCGTCGGAGTGGTGGCGCATCGCCTGCCACGCGGTCGCTCGATCGTGGGCCCTCGCTCGGAATGTCCGTCCTGCGGGACGCAGATCGCCGCCTACGACAACGTTCCCGTGATCTCGTGGGTCCTCCTCGGGGGACACTGCCGGAGCTGCGGCGATCGCATCCCGGCGCGCTATCCGCTGATCGAACTGGCGGTCGGCATCGCCTTCGCCGCGACCGCCGTGGTGCTGCGGGACGAAGGTGGCGAGCTCGCGCTTGGTCTGGTCTTCGTTGCCTTGCTCGCGGCGATCACCCTCACCGACCTCGAGCGCCGCGTCATACCGAACACGATCCTGCTCGTCGGTGCCCTCCTTGGTGTCTCCGTCGTGTTGGCAACGGACCCCGGCAGCCTGCCCGAACGCGCTGCCGCGGCCGCCGGTGGTGGAGGTGTCTTGCTCCTGACGGCGCTCATCTATCCGCGCGGGATGGGCATGGGAGATGTGAAGCTCGCGGCCGTGATGGGCCTCTTCCTCGGAGCCTCGATAGTGCCGGCGCTGTTCGTCGGGATTGCGCTCGGGGCCGTCGTCGGCTTTGCCCTGATGCTCCGCTACGGCCCTGAGGCGCGCAAGCACGCCATTCCATTCGGCCCGTTTCTGGCGATCGGAGGAGTCGTGGGATTGCTCGCCGGTAGCCAGTTGATCGACGCGTATCTGAGCCACTTCGTGCACTGAGCCCGCTTCGCTGCCGGGCACTGCGCAACGTTCATCACTCTTGGGTATGGCGAGGCGCGGTCACGCGGCCGATGGAGAGTTGGACAGCCCTGAACGGCTATCCCGCGTCCCAACATGTTCACCACCAGCAAAAAGCCCCAGACCGTCGTCGGCCTCGACATCGAGAGCGGCAGCGTCGCGGCAACCGAGGTCAAGACCAACGGCTCTCGGGCCGTGGGCCGAACGGCGATCGCGCCACTTCATCCCGGAATCGTCAATGAGGGCGAGGTCGTCGACACGGAGGCCTTGTCGGACGCGCTGCGCTCGCTCTTCGCCCAGCACAAGCTCGGAAAGGACGTCCGGCTCGGGGTCGCGAACCAGCGCGTGGTCGTGCGGACCCTGCAGCTACCCCTGATCGAGGACGAGAAGGAGATCGACACCGCGGTCCGGTTCCGCGCGCAGGACCAGATCCCGATGCCGCTCGACCAAGCGGTGCTCGATCATCGCGTCGTTTCCAGGGGCAAGAGTCCGGAAGGCGATCGCCAGATGGAGGTGATCGCCGTCGCCGCCCGGCGTGACATGGTCGTGTCGCTCCTCGCTGCTCTTCGCAAGGCCGGCTTGAAGCCCGTGGGAATCGACCTCTCGGCCTTCGGAATGATTCGCGCCCTCGACGCCGGCCCGACGCCGCCGGCCGAGGTCGGCGGAGATGAGGACGCGCAGATCCAGACGACCGTCCTCTACTGCTACCTCGGGGACATCACCAACCTTGCGGTGGCCAGGGGTGGGCAGTGTCTCTTCACCAGGGTCGCGCCGTTTGGCATGGAGAGCATCGCCCAGCGCGTTGCGGAGCGTGCCGAGGTGTCGCTGGAGGATGCCCGCGACTCCGTGCTCGACGTCGGCCTCGAGGAGCCCATCGACTCGTTCGAGGGCGATGAGCATGCACAAGGGACCCGCGACGCCCTCGAGCAGGGAGCTACGAAGCTCGTCGACGAGCTGCGGCTGTCGCTCGACTTCTACAGCGCGCAGGAGGGCGCCGCGTCCATCGAGCGGGTGGTGCTCTGCGGGCCCGGTGGGAGCGTTCCCGGACTGCCCGAGCGCGTGCAGGCCGGCCTTGGGCTCGGTATCGAGGTGATGGTGCCCGCCGCGCTGCGGGGTCTCGACCCGGAGGACGCCGCTCGTTTGACCGTCTCCTACGGACTGGCGATCGACGACTGATGCGTCCCGTCAATCTCATCCCCGCCGACGAGCGTCGCGGCGACGAGGCCCCCCTCCGGACCGGGCACCTTGTCTACGTCTTGACTGGAGGGCTCGTTCTGCTGCTCCTCGGCATCGTGGCAGTCGCGCTGACGAGCAAGCAGATCAGCGATCGTCAGGATCAGAAGGCGAGCCTGGAGCGGGAACTCGTTCAGGCAACCGCACGCGCGAACAGCCTTTCCGCCTTCACCAACTTCCGCGCGGTGCAGGAGTCCCGGCTCACGACGATCACGAGCCTGGCCCAGAGCCGCTTCGACTGGTCGCGCGTCCTACAAGAGCTCTCCCTGGTTCTGCCGCTTGACGTCTCGCTGACTTCCGTCGCCGGGAGCGCGAGCCCCGACCTTCAGACCTCCGGCGGAGCCACGGGCGGCGGCGACCTGCGGGGCGCCATCCAGGGGCCCGCTCTCGACATCTCCGGTTGCGCTCCGGGCCAGGACGCGGTGGCCGGCTTCGTGGCCGCGCTTGAGGACATCGACGGCGTCACTCGCGTCGGGCTGGAGTCCTCGAACATCGATTCCGCCGGCGGCTCGAGCTCCTCCTCGGGCGGCGCCACCTCGACAGACTGCCAGGCTGGTCCGAGGACGGCCAAGTTCCAAATCGTCGTCGCCTTTGACGCGGTTTCTGTTCCACCGACAGCGACGAGCGCTCCTTCGGTGCCCACGGCGGTTGCGCCGTCCGGCGGGAGCGGCGAGGTCGCCGCCGCCCAGTCCGAGCAGGCTGTGGCGAAGGCCTCCGCCCAGGCCCAGACCAGCAAGGCGAACGCGGCCAAGTCAACCCTGATCCCAGGAGGCTGACGTGAAGGGCTCGGACAAGGCCGTCGTCATGGGCGTGATCGTCGCGGTCGTTCTCGCGGGGTTCTATTTCAAGGTCCTCTCCCCCAAGAGGGAGAAGGCATCCTCACTGAGCAAGGAGATCACCGAGCTCCAGGCGCAGGTTGATGAGCAAAAGCAGCTCGCGCAGTTCGGCGAGGACGCCCGCCAGCACTTCCCCAGCTACTACGGCCGCCTGGTCGTGCTCGGGAAGGCCGTGCCTTCGAACGCGGACACTCCCTCTCTACTGGTCCAGCTCAACACCCTCGCCCAGCGGACCGGCGTGGAGTTCAATGGCCTGGCGCTATCGGCCGGTTCGGGCGGGACGGCCGCCCCCAGCGGGTCCTCGGCTCCGAGCACCGCGACAACGCCGCCAAGTGGCGACTCGTCAGGGACCTCGACCGGCGGATCGACGAGCACGACCCCGAGCGAAACGTCTACGGCAAGCGCCGGAGCGACGACCGCGACTTTGGCAACCGAAGCCACCGCCGCGAATCTGCCGCTTGGCGCCACCGTAGGTGCGGCGGGTCTACCGGTCATGCCCTATGACCTGACGTTCGCGGGCTCGTACTTCGACGTCGCGAACTTCCTCAGCGGAGTTGACGACCTCGTTCGCACCGGAGACGCCGGCCAGGTGTCCGCTGACGGCCGGCTGCTCACCGTCAACGGTTTCTCGCTCGAGGTATCCGACACTAACGGGGCCGGTCCATCGTCCCCGAACCCGCAGCTCCAGGTCAGTCTGTCGGTGACGAGCTATCTCACCCCAGGCGATCAGGGCACGCCGGCAGGCGCCAGCCCCAGCGCTCCAGGGTCTTCGCTGACGCAGCCCGAGACCCAGCCGACCAGCGCGACGGTGTCGCCATGAAGGCCTGGAAGATCCAGAAGTTCTTCGGCGACGTGGTCTACGACCTGCGCAGCCGTGGTCTGCTCCCAGTGGTCATCTTGGTTGCGGTAGCCATGGTTGTCGTCCCGATTCTGATCTCCCGCGGAGGGGGTTCTTCCTCAAGCGGCACCGTGCAGCCAACCGCCGTCACAGCGAGCAAGCCCCCGGAGATCGAGCAAGCCGTCGTGTCCTACGCGCCCCCCGGGCTCAGGGACTACAAGAAGCGACTCAGCGACATGACCGCCAAGGATCCGTTCCATCAGCAGTTCGCCCCATCGGCCGCCGCCCAGTCCCAGCTTCAATCGACGGTGCCGGTCTCGTCCGGCTCGGGAGCGGCGAGCACAGCCGCGCCAAGTGCTTCATCGGGCAGCGCGCCGAGCTCCGGGAGCTCTGTGAGCTCCGGCTCCTCGGGCTCCACTTCCGGCAGCACGAAAACGCATCCCTATTACTTCTACTCAGTCGCCGACCTGTCGGTGGGCGACGTGACGCAGCCCCTGACACGCCACAAGAAGATCAAGGCGTTTACTGCGCTTCCCGATCAGGTCGCGCCGGTGATGATCTATCTGGGCAGCAGCGTCGACGGCAAGCGATCCTTCTTCTCGATCTCGAAGTCCGTCACGCAGACCACGGGACCCGGGACATGCGCCCCGAGTCCGACCGACTGCAGCCTGCTGATGCTCCGGCCCGGCGAGGTCGAGGACATGGTCTATTCGGTCGACGGCAAGACCTATCGGGTGAAGGTCAACAAGATCAATCGGGTCGTCACGAAGAAGCCGCCGGCCAACTAGGCCGGCCCCGGGGTCAGCGCTTCACAAAGTAAAGCTTTGCCGCTATCCTGCCTAGGCGATGGACCGTGAATGTCCCGTCTGCCGGACTGCGGAAGTCATCTCCGGCAAATGGACCCTTCTAATCATCCGTGACCTGGCGGATTCCTCTCTCCGTTTCTGTGAGCTGGAGCGCTCGCTCGAGGGCATCAGCCCGCGCACCCTCTCGCTGCGCCTGAGAGCGCTGGAGGAGGAGGGGATCGTCGAGCGCCGCACCTTCCCCGAGGTGCCGCCGCGCGTGACCTATCAGCTCACGGACAAGGGCCGCGCCCTCGTGCCGCTGATCGAGGACATGCGCTCCTACGGCCGTCGCTGGCTCCCGCTCGAGGAGCGCGAGCCGGCCGCAGCCGCCGTCTAGGGCCGAACCCGAAAACCGGCAATGAAGGGGGGAGGAGCGATCCTCCCGGCCAGTTCGGGAGGGTTTCGATCGATTGACCCCCATATAGGGGGGCGAACTGCACGAAACCGTGATTGAGACAGCCAGCGTTCGGCCCGCCTCCCTCATTGCCCGATTTTGGGTTCTGCTGCAAGTCCTCTGTCACCGGCAGGAAGCCGCGCGCCCGCGGGCAATCGAGCCTGCGTGACCACGCTTGAGAGCACCACCGAGCGCCTCGAGGAGGCGCTGCGCCGCCTCGCCGTAGAGGCGGCCGATCTGTTGGAGGAGTTGCTGGCGAGCGGGGCGGAGATGCCTTTCGACCTCGAGCCCTCCGACGACGGACCGTTGCCGATGTTCTCCTACGCGCCCCTCACCGGCCAGTTCATCGAGAACCACCTGGCGGAGCTCCGGCGGCTCGAGGCCTTCCTCGAAGTGCGGGAGATCGCCGGGGAGGAGGCCGCGATCGGCTTCCTGATCGGGCTCTGGGACGGCAAGACCGAGTTCGAGGTCGCCGGCGACCGGCTGCGCGGCGCCATCGACGCCGTTCTTTCGATGATCGCCTCCGACTCCGACGAGGCGACGCCTGCCGGTGAGGTGATCGTGCCGCTGGTCGGCTTCCACATGCCCGTGGACAAAATCGAGCTTGATGGGGTACGGATCGTGCGCGCCGATCGGATCGAGGACGAGCCGGTCGATGCACTCGACGCGACCCGCGCCGGCGGGCGCGGGAAGCCCGGCTTCATGGCACGCGTGAGCTGCGGGCTGGCGACGGTCGCGCCCGCGGCAGCGGTGGCGGACGACCTGCGCCGCGCCCTGCGCACCATGCGCCTGTTCCGGCCCGGCGCGGTGGGGCTGCACTCACACGGCTGGGCCAAGCGCTCGGGCGGTTGGGAGCGCTTTGGCACCGGCGTCGGGCGCCCGCGGCAGGGCGGCTACCGGCTGACCGGAAACGAGGCGCCCGAGCTGGAGCGCTTCGCGCGCATGCTGGCCGAGCGCACCACGAGGGTTCCCTCACTCGACTGGGCCGCATCCCGCTTCGAACTCGGCGCCGAGCGCTCCTCGCTGATCGAGGCGCTGAGCGACTACCTGCTCGCCCTGCGCGGCCTGCTCGAGGGGGGCGGTCCGGCTCGGACCTCGCTCTCCGCGCGGGTGGCCGCCCTCGCCTGCGAGCCGTTCGAGCGCGAGCAGGGCCGCGTCACGGTCGAGCGCGCCCTGGCGATCGAGCGCAAGCTGATGAGCGGCGGCCGCTACAAGCCCGTCGCCGGCGCCTCACCTCTCGACGTGATCGCGGAGGTGGAGGAGCTTCTGCGCCGCCTGCTCAAGGGCATGGCGATGGGCGAGCTGGGCGGCGACCTGCGGGTGGCCGCCGACGAGATCCTGCTCTCCGAGGGGCTCTCCGCGATCCATGTCGACAGCCCCGGGGTCCAGGAGACCGCCGAATGGCGCCTGCCGGATCCGAGGCCGGACGAGACGCTCGACCTCGCCGCCATCTCCGACGCCAACCTCGGCGACGCCGAGATCGAGGTGCACCGCGAGGAAACGGAGGTTGAGGAGGCCGAGGGCGATATGGGCACACGAGAGAAAGATGCGTCGGAGACGAACGAAATCGGCGATTTGTCCGTCCGCAGGGGCGGGGAGGATCGGCAACCGACGACGAGGATCGTCGTCGACGAGGTCGAACTACCAGAGATCATGGCCGCTGAGAGCGACCATCGCGCATCGCCCCCGCCACCCGACTTCGGGGATCGAGCGGATTGGTTCTCGGCCGGCGACGGCGAGCCGGAGTGGCCGGCCTTCGCCAGTCCCCGTCGCAAGCAGAAGCACGACGCCGAACGCGAACCGTCCACCGACCGCGTCCGCTACCTCTTCCCGGTCCCAGATGCGACCGACTGGGAAGTCGGCGAGCTGCGCTACGAGCGCAAGAAGTCCAACTAGCTCCGGCTCACGCCGCGCCGGACGCCGCCAGCTCCTCGCGCTGCTCCTCTGAGGCAAACAGGTAGCGGTCGATCTTGAGCAGCGCCTCGAGGTCGTGGACGTCCTCGTCGAGGTACGGGATGCGGATCACGGCCTTGGGCTGGAGCTCGCGCTGGAGGTGCTCGACGTTGCGCGCGTCCCGCTCGGCGAGGGCCTGGTAGTCCGCGAAGTTCCGCGCGACGCGTTCGGCGAGGCCCTCGTCGAGCAGTTCGCTGAGGTCGGCTTGCACCTCGCCGCTCGTCAGATCGGCCTCGGTCTCGTAGTGGACCTTGTTGACGATCACCCCGCCCACCGGCAGCTGGGCCTCCACGAGCTTGCGGTGGAAGTACACGGCTTCCTCGATCGGCTCCCCCTGCGGGCCGCAGACGACGACGAAGGTGGTGGCCGGGTCGGCGAGCAGCTCAGAGACCCGCTTGGCGCGCTCGCGGAAGCCGTCGACCATGCCGCTGAAGGCCTGGAAGAACTCGGAGAGATCGGAGATCAGGTCGAGGCCGGTGACGCGCTTGAGCACGCTGAAGGCCATCGAGCTGCCGCGGCCGACGACCTTGGCGGCAACCCCGGTGGGCTTCATGAACATCTGCATGCCGCGCCCCTCGATGAACTGGGTGAGCCGCTTGGGCGCATCGAGGAAGTCGAGGGCGTTCCGTGAGGGCGGGGTGTCGAGCACGAGGAAGTCGTAGCGGCCCTCCTGATGGATCTCGAAGAGCTTCTCCATCGCCATGTACTCCTGGGAGCCGGCGAGCGCGTTGGAGAGCTGCCGGTAGATGCGGTTCTCGAGGATCCGGTCCCGCGTCTCCGCATCCGGAGCGTGCTTGCGGACGAGCTCGTCGAAGGTCGCCTTGGCGTCGAGCATCATCGCCCAGAGCTCACCCCTCATCTCGACCCCGCACGGCTCGAAGAGGGCCGGGTCGACCATCTTGGGCGTGTTCCCGAGCTCCTCGAGGCCCAGGGAGTCCGCCAGCCGCTTTGCGGGGTCGATGGTGAGCACGGCGACCTTCTGGCCCCGCGCGGCGAGCCCCGCTGCGAGCGCGGCCGAGGTGGTGGTCTTGCCCACCCCGCCTGAGCCCGCGCAGATGCAGATCCCGCGGCCGTCTGTGATGTCGGTGACGGTGGCCATCAGACGAGGGCGCCGGCGAGGCGCTGGAGCGAGGGCACGTCGAGCGCCGGCTTGAAGATGAAGGGCAGCGTCTTGACCGGGGAGGCGACGGCCGCCTTCAGCCGCTGGAGCTGTTCGCGCTGCGAGCGGCAGCGGCGGTGCTCCGAGAGCGCCGCGCGCACGGCCGACCGCGCCGACCCCTCGGCCCGCTCGAGCGCGTCCTCCAGCTCGCTCGCGTCGCCGGTCGAGAATCGCTCCGGGTAGAGCGCGTTCATGTAGACCCGGTCGACCGCCATCCCGATCTCCGAGGTCAGCGACGCCTCCAGGGAGGCCGACTCGTTGACGGGCATCTCCTCGGGTAGCGACACGATCGCGACGCCGGTCGTGTCGTGATTGGTGATGAACCGATCGAGCGCCTCGGCCTGCGCGTGGACGGGGCCGACCCGGGCGATGCCGGCGAAGGTCCGCGGCGTCTGCAGGAAGCCGATCCCGTGGCCGGTGGCCGGAGCGTCGACGATCACCAGGTCGTACTCCGCGGCCTTCTTTACCTTGCGGTTGGGCTGGGCGAGCTCCCAGATCTTCCCGATCGTGACCAGCTCCTTGAGCCCGGGCGTCGCCGCCGCCAGGTAGTTGAAGACCCGGGAGCGGACCAGCATGTCGCGCATCGCTCTGACCTTGAGCTGGAGCAACAGGTACTCGCGCAGGGACTGGTCCGGGTCGATCGAGATCGCCCAGAGGTTGTCCGAGACCTCGACCTCGTGGAAACCGATCTCGGCGCGCCTGAACACGCGGGAGGCGGTCTCCTGGCCGCCCACCTCGCAGACGATGGTGCGCTTGCCGCGGGAGGCGGCGGCGAGGCCCAGGGCGATCGAGATCGTGGACTTGCCGACCCCGCCCTTGCCGGTCACGAAGACCAGGCGCTTGTCGAGCAGCTCAGGCACGAGCGCGGATTCTTCCAACCATGGGAAGGAAACCGAGCACAAGCTCCGAAATAGCCGCAAGCGATGGGAATCTTCAAGAAGAACGACGCGCTGGAAGAGGCCGCCGAGGGCGGTCGCATGCGGCCGGAGGACCTCCTGGTTCCCCAACCCGACAAGCCCGACGAGGCCGATTCAGGCACGGACGAGGCGAATCCGGGCGAGGGCGAGGACCCGAAGGGCGAGGCCGGTAGCCAGCAGCCCAAGGACGAGGCCAAGGGCAATCCCGAGCAGCCCAAGAACGAGGGCCCCGCGAAGGTGATCGCCTTCGCGAATCAGAAGGGCGGCGTGGCCAAGACCACCACCGCGCTCAACCTGGCGGTCGCCTTCAAGGAGTCCGGTCACCGCGTCCTGGCAGTCGACATGGACCCGCAGGGCAACCTGACCATGAGCCAGGGGATCGACCCGGACAAGGTCGAGCGCAGCATGTTCGACGTGCTCGTCCACCGGATCCCGATTCGCGAGGTGATCGTCGAGCGCGAGATCGATGTCGCGGTCGCCTCGATCGATCTGGCCGGCGCCGAGATCGCGATGAGCACGCAGATCGGCCGCGAGCGCTCACTCCAGAAGGGGCTCGAGGCCGTCAAGGAGGACTACGACTTCGTCTGCATCGATACGCCGCCGAGCCTCGGGCTGCTCACCGTGAACGCGCTCACCGCCGCCGACAAGGTGATCGTGCCGGTGCAGTGCGAGTACCTCTCAATGCGCGGCCTTGTGCAGCTTCAGAACACCCTTCAGATGATCCGGGAGAACCTCAACCCGGGCGTCGAGATCGAGGGGATCCTGCCGACGATGCTCGACTCGCGGACCGTCCACGCCAAGGAGGCGGTGGAGATCCTCGAGGAGAACTTCGGCGACCTCGTCTTCAAGTCGCGGATCCGAAAGGCGATCAAGTTCGCCGAGGCGCCCGTTCGCGGCAGCTCGGTCATCAAGTACGACCCGAACGGCAAGGCCGCGGGCGCCTACCGCGAGCTCGCCAAGGAGGTTCTCACCCATGGCTCGGAATAAGAAGCGCGCCAGCATGCGCGAGGGCCCGCTCGCCGATCTCTTCCGCTCGACCGAGGAGTCCGTCTCGCCCGAGGAGGTCAAGGTGACGGCTAAGACCAATGGCGGCGTCGCGGTCGAGGCGCCGATCCAGGAGACCCCCAGGCCGGAGCCGGTTCCGGAGCCCACGCCGGAGCCCATTCCCGAGCCGACCCCCGACCCCGTGCCGGAGCCCGTCCCGGGCCCCGAGCCGGTGCCGGAGCCGACCCCGCCCGAGCCGGTCGCGGAGGGAACCGTGGACGAGCCCGAGATCGAGATCCACCACGAGGGCCTCGAGCGCCTGATGGGCGGTCCCGGCCTCGAGGTGCGCCCCCGCTACGGCCGCGATGAGCCTTCTACGGATCAGCCGGCAGCACGCCAGCCGGTCGTGCCGCGCACCCACCAGGCCGTCCTGCGGGTGGTCGGCGTCGGAGGCGCCGGCGTCAACGCCGTCAACCGAATGGTCGAGGCCGAGCTGCCGGGCGTCGAGTTCCTGGCGATCAACACCGACCTTCAGTCCCTGCAGACCTCGAACGCGGACCTGACGCTGCACATCGGCGGCGAGATGACCCGCGGTCTCGGCGCCGGCTCCGACCCGCGGGTCGGCTACAAGGCCGCCTTCGACGAGCAGGACAAGATCAAGGAGATGCTCAAGGGCTCCGACATGGTCTTTCTGGCCTCCGGTGCCGGCGGTGGCACAGGCACCGGCGCCGCCCCGGTGGTCGCCAAGCTGGCACGGGACATCGGCGCGCTGACGGTTGCCGCGGTCACCAAGCCGTTCGCCTTCGAGGGCGCGCGGCGCGCCGCGCAGGCCGAGGAGGGAATCGCCGCGCTCGGCAAGGAGGTCGACACGATGATCGTCGTGCCGAACGAGCGGCTGCTCACCATCCTCGAGCGGCGCACCACGATCACCGATGCCTTCCGGGTCGCCGACGACGTCCTGCGCCAGGCCGTGCAGGGCATCTCCGACCTGGTCATGCTTCCCGGCCTGATCAACCTCGACTTCGCGGATGTGCGCACCACCATGCTCGACGCCGGCGACGCGATCCTCGGCATCGGCATGGGGGTCGGCGAGCACCGGGCGACGCTGGCCGCCGAGAAGGCCGTCGCCTCGCCGCTGCTCGAGACCTCCGTCGAGGGCGCGCGCTCGATGCTGCTCTCGATCACCGGCGGACCGGATCTGTCCCTGATCGAGGCGAGCGAGGCCGCCGAGGTGGTCAGGCAGGCCGCCCACCCGGAGGCCGAGATCATCTTCGGCGCCAGCGTGGACGAGGACATGAGCGAAGAGGTCTGGATCACGGTGATCGCCACCCGCTTCGATTCGGCCTTCGCCACCCGTCACCGACGCGGTCGGCGCGGCGAGCAGCGCGTGCCCCGCAACCTCGACCGGGACCCCGCGCCGCGGTCGGAGCGCAACTCGGATCCGCTGGCGGACTGGCGCGCGATGCCCAACGTCCGCTACAGCAGCGCCGACGAGCTCTATGGCGAAGGCGACGGCCGCGGTGGTCTCGACCGCCGCCCAACCGAGCCGCGCTCGATCGAGAACCGGGTACTCGACGTGCCTGAGTTCGATCCGGACGAGTAGATCTTCGGAAAATCCCGGATTCCTTGTACGGAATGTCGCCGATGTCCATCCCTGTGCTGCCGGGCAGACTGAACACGTCGTGAGGCGCCAAGCAAGCCTTCGAAGTTCGTAGGAACGTCTGGGCAGGACGTAGGGAGATCCTGGGGAGGGGAGGAACCGGCCGGCGAAAGCCGGCCGGTCTCGTTCTGGGGGATCGGGCGCTTACGCTGCGGCCATGGCAGCCGCTCGGGGAGTCGTAGCCGCGGGCCATCCGCTGACCGCGGAGGCGGGCGCACAGGTATTACGCGAGGGCGGCAACGCCGTCGACGCCGCGATCTGCGCGGTGCTCACCTCGTTCGTCACCGAGAGCCAGCTCACGGGCTTCGGCGCCGGCGGCTTCATGATGGTCCACGAGAACGGCGAGGACAGCCTGACCGACTTCTTCGTCGCGGCGGGCGGTGCCGACGGAGCGGAGCGCCGGGCGGAGCTGATCCCGATCCCGGTCTACTTCGACGAGACGCCGCAGATCTTCAACTGCGGCGCCGCCTCCTGCGGCGTGCCCGGCAACCCGGCGGGGCTCGAGCACGTCCATCGGCGGTTCGGCTCGGTCCCGTTGGCGCGACTCGCCGAGCCCGGCATCGAGCTCGGGCGGAGGGGAGTCCGACTCACCGAAGCACCGGCCTACTTCCACGAGATCCTCGACCCGATCATCACCTCCACTCCCGAGGCGGCTGCCCTCTACGCGCCCGAGGGCAGGCGGCTGGTCGAGGGCGATCTGTTCCGCTATCCGGAGATGTCGGAGGCGCTCGAGCGTTACGCGGCGGAGGGCGCCGAACCCTTCTACTGCGGGGACATCGCTCAGCGGGTCTGTGAGTGGGTGCGCGAACGCGGAGGCACGCTGGGCATGGACGACATGGCGGCCTATGAGCCGATCGAGCGGCAGCCGGTGGAGGCGCGGTTTCGCGGCTACGAGGTGCTCACCAACCCGCCGCCGTCGTCGGGAGGGATTCTGATCGGCTTCTCGCTGGGCGTCCTGGAGCGCCTCGGCAACCGAAGCGGAGTGGAGCAGATCGTCGCCGCCACCGAGGCCGCCAACGCGCGCCGCACCGGCGACTTTCACGAGGGCCTCCACGACGAGTCCTACGTGGAGCGCTTCCTGGCGATCGACCTCGACGAGGTCACCCAGCGAATCAATGCCGGCGACTGGATCGGCGGCCAGGGCGGAGCCGGCGGGCCCGCGGACAGGCTGGGGTCGACAACCCACCTCGCGGTGCTCGATGCGGACGGGAACTGCGCGTCGGTGACCTGCTCGAACGGGACGGGTTCCGGGGTCGTCGTCCGGGGCACCGGTGTCCACGTAAACAACATGCTGGGCGAGGAGGATCTGAACCCGCAGGGCTTCCACCGCATCCCGCCGGGCCGCCGGGTGAGCTCGATGATGTCGCCGACGCTCGCCCTCCGCGACGGCGAGATCGTGCTTGGCCTGGGCAGCGCGGGATCGAACCGGATCCGCTCGGCAATCGTGCAGACGGTGGTCAGGGCGCTGGAGGAGGGCATGGACGCGGGCGATGCGGTCCGCGCCGGGCGCCTCCACTTTGAGGCCGGCACGGTGCAGGCCGAGCCCGGGGTGGACGAGGAGGGGCTCGCTGACCTGGAGCGGCTCGGGGTTCCCGTGGTGCGCTGGAAGCGCGAGAACCTCTATTTCGGCGGCGCTCAGGCGGTCGCCCGCGACCCCGAGAGTGGTGAGCTCAGCGGTGGGGGAGACCCACGCCGCGGCGGCGCCGTCGTGATGGCGTAGCTATTCGGGCAGGCCCGGGAAGTGGACCTTGCCGTTCCCGCTCGCCCGCTCGGCCGCCTCCTCGGCGCGCTCCAGCGCCTTGCCGACGGCCCCCAGCGCGTTGGCGAGCAGGGCCATGCGCTCGTCCTCATCGCGCATCTCGAGCAGCTGCTGCTTGGTCCCGGCTGGCAGCTCGATCCGGGCGGCGATCGCGTAGGCCGAGGCGTCACCGAGCTCCTCCGGATCGGGCCGCTCGCCGGTGGCGCGCTCCGCCAGCTCGGCGAAGGCCTCGCGCGCCGCACTCGCCGCCTCCTCGTCGATGGGCGGAACGTCCTCCTCGGGAATCAGCTCGACCTCGCCGGTCGGGTACTCGGGTGACTCGAATCGGTCGAGCACTTTGAAGGGAGCCTCGCCGCTGACCACGATGTTCATCCGCCCGTCGTCGAAGCGCTCCAGCACGTCATCGACGCGGGCGGTACAGCCGACCGAGCGCGCGCCCTCGTCGTCGCGGA
Source organism: Solirubrobacterales bacterium (assembly GCA_035265665.1). Classification (GTDB taxonomy): domain Bacteria; phylum Actinomycetota; class Thermoleophilia; order Solirubrobacterales; family 70-9; genus DASUPK01. The sequence goes on from DATFOK010000051.1 coordinate 26,194, forward strand.
GGACGATCCCGAACGGTTCCTCCTGCTCCATGGAGGTCCCGATCATCCGCTTGTAGCGGTCCTCGAAGATGTGAAGCGGAACCTGCTCGCCCGGGAGCAGGACAAGCGGCAGCTCGAAAATCGGAAGCTCGAGGCCCGCCATCCCGGCCCATCTTAGATATGCGAGGGTGCTCCGCAGCGAAGCGAGGAGCAACCCGTTTATGCATGCCGGCATCGATTTCGAGGCCGAGGGCCTGCTCGGCGATCTCAAGGGGAAGCCGCGCGAGGCACGCCTGGCGCTGCTCGAGGAACTCGCCGACCAGGGGGTCTCCCTCGAGGAGCTGAAACGTGCCGTTGAGGAGCACCGACTCGTTCTGCTTCCCGTCGAGCGCGTCTTCGACGAGGGCGCCGAGCGCTACACGGCGACCGAGATAGCGGAGAAGGCGGGACTGGCCCCGCAGTTCCTCGGGCGCCTCCTGCAGGCGCTCGGCGCGCCGATCCCGGAGGACGACGAGCCCGTCTACTCGGAAGCGGACCTGGAGGCGGCGAAGCGGGCGAAGTCCTTCCTCGAGGCGGGACTGCCCGAGGAAGGGCTTCTCGAGACCTCCCGGATCATCGGCATCTCGATGGCGAATCTGGCGGATGCCAATCGGGACCTGGTCGGCCAGGTGTTCACGGAGCCCGGGGTCGACGAGCGCGAGCTCGCCCTCCGCTATGCGGAGGCCGCCAAGGCGTTGGCGCCACGCCTCGGCGAGACGCTGCTCCATGCGTACCGCATCCAGCTCCGCGAGGCGATTCGGCAGGCCGTCGTGAACGAGCAGGAGCTCGCCGAGGGCAGGGTGTCGGGCACCGACGAGATGACGATCGCGTTCGCCGACCTGGTCGGCTTCACCCGCCTCGGCGAGTCCCTCGACATCGAGCAGATCGGCGACCTCAGCGGCCGCCTCTTCGAGCTCGCCGCCGAGGCGGCACGGCCCCCGGTGCGCCTCGTGAAGATGATCGGCGACGCCGCGATGTTCGCCTCGCGGGAGTCGCAGCCGCTCCTCGACGCCATCCTCGGCCTGGTCGAGTCCGCGGGCACGGAGGAGATCCCTCCGCTGCGGGCCGGCGTCGCCCGCGGGCAGGCGCTCGGGCGCGGGGGCGACTGGTACGGGCGGCCGGTGAACCTGGCCGCGCGGATCACCAACTTCGCGCGGCCGGACAGCGTCGTCGCCGACCAGACGGTGAAGGACTCGATCGCGAAGACGAACGGGTGGCCCTTCGACTTCTCCTTCGCGGGAAAGCGGCGCTTCAAGGGGATCGAGGGAGAGGTGCCCGTACACCGCGTGCGGCGGGCCGAGGACGGATCCGGGAGTTAATCCCCTCGCAATCGCCGCCCGTAACGTTGGGTGGATCTCCAAGTCTGGACCGAGATGGCATTGCTGATGCTGTTCGCGCTCGTGGCCGGGGCGGGCACCGCCCTCTCGCCATGCGTACTGCCGATCCTGCCCGCGGTGCTGTCGGCGGGGGTGACCGGGGGCAGGCGCCGCCCACTCGGTGTCGTCACCGGGCTGGCCCTCTCGTTCACCTTCGCCACGGTGGGGTTGGTCTACGTGATCGACGCGCTCGGCTTGCCGAACGGGGTCACGCGGGACCTAGCCATCGTGGTCCTCTTCGCCTTCGGGTTGTGCTTGCTGGTGCCGCCGATCGGGGACCGGGTGGAGGCGTTCGCCAGCCGGCTCGCGCCCGGTCCGGCTCGTTTCGGCGGCGACGGCTTCGGCTCCGGGCTGGTCGTCGGCGCCAGCCTGGGCCTGGTCTATGCGCCCTGCGCGGGGCCGATCCTGGCCGGGGTGATCGTCGTCTCCGCCGCCCAGGACTTCACAGCCGGTCGGCTCGCGGTCGCGCTCTCCTACGCCGTCGGCTCGGCGATCGTCCTCTATCTGCTGCTCCTCGGTGGACGGCGGCTGTCGGAGCGGCTGGCGCCCGTGCGCGGACGGGTCCAGATGGCGCTCGGCGCCGTGATGGTCCTGGTGGCGGTGGCGATGACCGCCAACCTCGACACCCGCTTCCAAACGGCGATTGCGAGCGACCTGCCTGACTTCCTGGTCAACCCGACGGGCGAGCTGGAGAAGAGCGACGTCGTCGCGGCCGACCTGGCGAAGGTGCGGCAGACGGGCAAGCCGATCGTGGACCCGTCACAGCTCGACGAGCCGGTCAGCCTCGCTAGTTACGGGCAGGCCCCCGACTTCACCGGGACTCAGGAGTGGTTCAACACGCCGGGTGGCGAGTCGCTCTCGCTGAGCGACCTGCGCGGCAAGGTCGTCCTGATCGACTTCTGGACCTACACCTGCATCAACTGCATCCGCACCCTGCCCTACCTGGAGGCGTGGCAGCAGCGCTACGGGCGCGACGGTTTCACCGTCGTCGGGGTGCACTCGCCGGAGTTCCCGTTCGAGAAGGACGCGGACAACGTCCGGGACGCGATTCGGCAGAACCACCTCACCTATCCCGTCGTGCAGGACAACGACCTGGCGACCTGGTCCGCCTGGGGCAATCAGTACTGGCCCTCCAAGTACCTCGTGGACGCGCAGGGGGACGTCCGGGATGCCCACTTCGGCGAGGGGAGCTACGACGAGACCGAGCGAGCGATCCGCACGCTGCTCGAGGAGGCGGGGCATGAGAATCTCGGATCGGGGGCCCGGGCGACGGGACAGGCGCCGTCGGCGGATGCCACCACGCCGGAGACCTACCTGGGCGCCGCGCGCGCCCGGAGTTGGGTGAACGGAATGATCCATCCGGGTAATCAGGACTTCGGCGCTCCGCCCGCGACGCTTCCGACCAACCGGTTCGCCTACTCCGGCCTTTGGGGCGTCACCGAGGAGGACGCGACCTCCGGCGCCGGGGCTGGGATCGACCTCGAGTTCAACGCGCGCCGGGTCTTCCTCGTCCTGGGTTCGCCCGACCGCGCCCGACACGTCCAGGTCCTGCTCGACGGCAGGCCGATCCCGGACAGACTCGCCGGGGCGGACCTCCGGAGTGGACAGGCGACGATCCGCGCCCAGCGCCTCTACCGCCTGGTCGACCTGCCGGCGGTCGGCGAGCACCGGCTGACGCTGCGATTCGACCCGGGCGTTACGGGCTACGCGTTCACGTTCGGGTAGCGGAGGGACGAAAAAGCGCAATGAAGGGGGGAGATCTGGGGTGTTGGCGACTTACCCACCTACGTGGGTGGGCAACGCGCCAATAGCGATCCGGACGCCGTGATTGCTCGCCTGGCGGCGCGTCAACACGGCGTCGTCTCCATTCCGCAACTCGACGCGGCCGGCATTCACGAGCGTGGCCGCCTGCGACGAGTGCACGCCGGCCGCCTTCACCGCGTTCACCACGGAGTCTTCGCTGTCGGCCACAGAGGCTTGAGTAAGGCAGGGCGATGGATGGCGGCGGTGCTGGCCTGCGGGGAGGGCGCAGTCCTCAGCCACACGAGCGCAGGCGAGCTCTGGGGCATGCTGCGAAGTCGCCGCCCTTCTTCCCCAGCCGGTGTTGATGTCCATGCCCACGTGACGGTCCCGACCGAGGCGGGTCGTCGGCGCCGAGGCATCGTGATCCACCGCTCCAGGACACTCGACACCAGGCAGGTCACACGGCGTCTCGGGATCCCTGTGACCACTCCGACCCGGACCTTGAGGGACCTACGCCGCACACTTCCCCAGTTGCAGTTCGCCGCCGCGCTGCGGCAGGCGGAGTTCCTCGACCTTCCGCTCGAGGATTCGCTCGCGACGGACCGCACCCGAAGCGAGCTGGAGGCGCGTTTCCTTGCCCATTGTCGTCGCCACCGCCTTCCCCAGCCGGATGTGAACGCCCGCGTCGGCGACATCGTTGTGGATTTCGCGTGGCTCGAGCATCGCCTGATCGTCGAGGTGGACGGATACGAGGCTCATGGGGGTCGCGGCGCGTTCGAGAACGACCGGGCCCGCGACCTGAAGCTCAAGCTGCTCGGCTACGAGGTCGTCCGCTTCACGTGGCGCCAGCTCAGGGACGACCCGGCGGGTGTCGCCGGCGCCCTTCGCGAGCTGCTCCGGAAGTAGCATCACTCCCCGTGGATCCGGAACGAGCACGGCAGCGGCTCGCCGACGAGCGTGCGCGGATCGAGCGAGAGCTCACCGAGCACGGCGGCGGGTCCTCCGACGAGCCCGAGGACACGGGCGATCAGGCCGACGAGTTGGTGCAGGCCGGCACCGACAGCGCCCTGCGGGAGGACGCCGAGCAGACCCTTGAGGCGATCGAGCGCGCCGAGGCGCGGCTGGAGGACGGCACTTACGGCAAATCGGTGATCAGCGGCGAGCCGATCCCCGACGGGCGTCTCGAGGCGATCCCGTGGGCCGACCGGCTGGTCGAGGAGGAGCGCGGCGGGCGCGGCTAGGCGTCCTCGGGCTTACTGGCCGCCACCAGCAGGTTGTAAAAGAGCTCCGGCGGCAGGTGCGGCTCCAGCACCTGATTGTCGAGCCGCTGCAGTGCCAGGTAGCTGCGGAAGGCGAAGTTGCGCCACCGCCACGGCACCTCGTCGGGCTCGGCAGTCGCCTCCAACGTTCGCACCGTCCAGCCATGAATCGAGGCGAGCAGCTCCTCCCCGCGGACCCTGGCGTCGATCAGACCCGCGGTCGCGCAGAAGCGGCGTAGTTCGCCTGGCGAGAACGCGTGGACATCGACCTCACCCTCGAGCGAGTGCCCGTTCGACTCGGCGTCGGGATACTCATGACGCTGCGAGGCGCGCATCGCCCGGCGCCAAAGCGGCGCCGCCAGCAGCGCCGTCCGCTTCGGGATCGCCGCGAGGAAGTCGCCGTAGCGGGATGGCTCCCCGCAGAAGGCCACCGTGCCCCCGGACCGGAGCACGCGCGCGAACTCCGAGAACGCCCGCTCCAGGTCAGGGATGTGATGCAGCACCGCGTGCCCGAAGATCAGGTCGAAGCTCTCGTCGGGGAAGGGGAGCGTCTCCGCCTCGGCCGCAGCCGTCTTCACCTCGAGGCCGAGCCGCGACGCGTTCTCCTCGAGGGTCGCCAGCATCCCGGGGGAGATGTCGGTGGCGGTGGCCCGCTTGATCAGGCCGGCCTGCACGAGGTTGAGGGAGAAGTAGCCGGTCCCCGCACCGATCTCGAGCGCGTCCCCGAACGGCTCATCCGGCAAGCGGCAAATCGCCTTGCGGAGCTTGCCCGTCACCTGCTCCTGCCCCACCGCCCCGAAGTCGATCCCCCACTTGGAGTCGTAGGAGGAGGCGGCAGCATCGTGGTAGCGCTCGTTGACCTCCTTGATCCGCTCGGGGCTCGGCACGGCAGAGGATCTTAGGGCCGCGCAGGCTAACGTCAGCCCGTGGGCGACGCAGATCGCACCTACCTGCAGGAGGACCAGCCCGAGGGCGTGCCGCCCCTCGAGCTCACCGGCGAGCGGACGCTGCCCGATGTCCCGGAGGAGAACTACTGGTATCGACGCCACGTCGCCGTGTACGAGTGGATCGGCGAGCGCGTCGCGGGCCTGCGAGTGGTGGATCTCGCCTGCGGAGAGGGCTACGGCTCGGACCTGCTGGCCAAGCGGGCGGCGGCGGTGATCGGCGTCGATGCAAACCCGGAGGCCTACGTGCACGCGCGGGCTCGCTACGTGCGACCCAACCTGAGCTTCCGGCGCGAGCTGGTCGAGGAGTTCGGCGAGCCCGTGGACGTCGCCGTCTTCCTGCAGACGATCGAGCACATCCACGAGCCCGATCGCCTCTTGGCTCAGATCGCCGAACTGGCGCCGGTCGCGTACATCTCGACGCCCAACCGGCTCACGCTCGCGCCGCCCGGGGCGGAGAAGTCGGACAACCCCTGGCACCTGCGCGAGTACGACGCCGGCGAGTACCGGGAGCTGCTCGAGAGCCACTTCGAGGGCGTGGAGATCCTCGGGCTCCACCACGCCGGCAAGCTGCGGGCCCATGAGATCGCGATCCGCCTCGGCTGGGACCGCGTCCACCCGGCGCTGCGGATCACCAAGCCGTTCTACGAGCGCTTCATCCCCGCGATCCGGGCGAGCGACTTCCGCCTGCGGGCCGGCTACCTCGACCGCGCGCTGGACTTCCTGGCGATCTGCAGCTCCTGATGGCCGGCCGGACCGTCGGCGATCTCGCCATCGTCCTCCACTCCCACATGCCCTACGTCGAGGGGTTCGGCACCTATCCCTTCGGCGAGGAGTGGCTCTTCGACGCGTTCGCGCGCTCGCACCTGCCGGTCCTCGACACAGCCGACCGGCTGACGATGACGGTGACGCCCGTCCTCGCCGACCAGCTCGAGGCCGACGGCGTGGGGGAGAGGATGCTCACCTTCCTGCGCCGCCACCGGGTTGACGCCGCCGACCGCGACGTCGCCGACGCCGGGGCCGCCCTACGGCCGGCGGCCAAGGCGGAGGCCGACCAGTACACCCGCGCGATGAAGCGCCTCAACCGGCTGGGCGGGAACCCGCTCCGCGCCTTCCAGGAGGCGCACCGCAGGGGCAGGATCGCGCTCGTGCCCTCCGCGGCCACCCACGCGGTCCTGCCCAAGCTCGCGACGCTCGCCGGCCGTCGGCTGCAGGTGGACGCCGGGCTTCGATCGCACCAGCGGCGCTTTGGCGATCCGCAGGGCTTCTGGCTGCCGGAGTGCGCCTACGTCGCGGGCCTCGAGGCGGTACTGGCCGAGCGCGGCCTGTCCTTCACCTGCCTCGACCAGAGCTCGCATGAGCGAGGGACCGCGCCGCTGCGGCCGATCCGGCTGCCAGGAGGCCCGACCGGCTTCACGATCGACTGGACGACGGTCCGCCTGGTCTGGTCGCAGGCGGGCTATCCCTCCGATGGCGCCTACCTCGAGTACCACCGTCTCTCGCGGAACGGCATGCGACTCTGGTCGATCTCCGGTGCGCCCTATGACCCCGCCGCTGCCGCGAAGCGGGCTACCGAGCACGCCGCCTCCTTTCTCGCGGCCGTGCGCGACCGGCTCGAGCGACACCGTGCGGAGACCGGCCGCCGCGGCCTCTGCGTGTTCGCGATCGATACGGAGCTGCTCGGGCACTGGTGGGCGGAGGGGCCGCTCTGGCTGCGCGGGGTGATCAAGGGGGCCGAGCTCGACGGCGTCCGCCTCCTCACGCTCCCGCAGGCGGTGCGGGAGCACGAGCCGGAGGACCGCCCCGCCAGGGAGGCCAGCTGGGGCGAGGGGAAGAGCCTCGAGACCTGGGACTCCCCCTCGGTCTCCGATCTCGTCTGGGCCACCCGCCGCAGTGAGCTGCGCCTGCTCAGGGCCCTCGCGGCGCGCGCGCTCGACGGCCCGGCGGCCCTGCGTGCCGCCCGCGAGCTGCTCGCGCTTCAGTCGAGCGACTGGGCCTTCATGGACCACCGCGGCCAGGCCGGCGACTACCCCTACGCGCGCGCCACCGCCCACGCTGAGGCCCTGCTGCAAGCCATACACTCAGGCGGAGCAGTCGATCCCCGCGTCCGAAATCTCGCCCCGGACCTCAGTCTGGCGCCGCTGCTCGAGCCCTGATGACCCGAATCCTGATCTTGTCCTGGGAGTACCCTCCGCTCATCGAGGGCGGCTTGGCACGCCACGTGCGCAAGCTCTCCGAGGCGCTGGTCGAGCGGGACATCGAGGTCCACGTCCTCACCCGCGGAGGCGAGGAATCCCCCTCCGAGGAGATGATGGCCGGGGTCCACGTGCACCGCGTCATGGAGCCGACGCGGCCCGCCGAACTCAACGAGTTCGTCGCCTGGGTCGAGCGGATGAACTCGGACATGCTGGCGGCGGGGGTTGAGCTCGGCGACCGCCACGACTTCGATGTCGTGCACGGTCACGACTGGCTGGTCGCCAACGCCTGCGACCATCTCGCCCGCCGCTTCGACGCCCCGCTCGTCACGACGATCCACGCCACGGAGCACGGCCGCCACCAGGGCTGGGTCGACAAGCACCCGCAGTCCTACATCCACGGGGTCGAGCGCTGGATCACCAACCGCTCCGAGCGGGTGATCGCCTGCTCCACCTTCATGCGCGAGCAGATCGTCGACGTCTTCGGCGTGCCTGGGTCCTCCATCGAGGTGATCCCGAACGGGATCGACCCCGAGGACTTACAGCCGCATCAGGACGAGCAGCTCAGGCAGCTGCGCGGGGAGTTCGCCGAGCCCGACGAGTCCCTGGTCCTGCTGGTCGGCCGGCTCGTCTACGAGAAGGGCTTCCAGGTCGCTCTCGAGGCCCTCCCCGAGATCATCGACCGCCTACCCAACACTCGCTTCGTCGTCGCCGGCTCGGGCACCCATGAGCTGGAGCTCCGCCGCCAGGCCGAGGAGCTCGGGCTGATGGAGCACGGCACCTTCGTCGGCTGGATCGGCGACGATGTCCTGCACTCGCTCTACCGGATCGCCGACGTCTGCGTGGTCCCCTCGATCTACGAGCCGTTCGGCCTGGTCGCGCTCGAGGCGATGGCGTCTAGCTGCCCCTGCATCGTCGCGGATACCGGCGGACTGCGCGAGGTCGTTCCCCACGACGAGGTCGGCCTGCGGTTCCGCGCCCGCGACCCGGTCTCGCTCGCGGAGATGACCGTGCGGGTGCTGGACGACGCCAAGCTCTGCCGGAGGCTGACCGCAGAGGCCTTCGAGCACCTGCGCCGCTTCGATTGGGGCGATGTCGCCGAGCGGACCGGCGAGGTCTACGCGGAGCTCATCGCGAGCGCTGCGCCGGCGCGCGGCGGATGACCCGGCTGCCCGAAGGCCGGCGCGAGGTCTATCCCTCGCGGAGGGCCCGGCCGAAGCGCCGGGCGCCCGACTTCGGGCCGGGTCTCAATGTCAGCGTCCCGATCTCCTTCGGCCTGCCGCTGGTGGTCGTCGGCATCGCCCTGATCGCCGCTGCGGTCGCCTCGGGCGGCGTCATCTTCTGGGTCACCGGGGCGGTGGCGCTCCTCGCCGGTGTCCTGCTGTTCGCATCAGGAAAGAGGCTGTAGCGGTTCTGCTCTAGCTCTTCTTCTTGCGCTTTTTTTTCTTCTTGCAGGACTTCTTCTTCTTTTTCTTCTTGGCCTCGGCGGCCCGCTTCTTGCCCTTCTTCTTCTTGGCCTTCTTGCACTTCTTGGCCTTCGTCGGAGTGGTGGGGCCGCAGCCGAGGACGGTCGCGGGGGCGTCCACCGAGGTAGTCGCGCCGTTGTAGCCGGTGAAGTCGGCGTGGAAGGTGGGCGGCGGCGGGACGCAGATGTCGCGAGCGGTCCCGATCAGGCCCGGTGACGGTCGGAATGTGAGTTGGAAGCGGGAGATCGGAATGTCCGGAAGCCCGGGAGGCACGTCGCCGAAGGTCACCGTGTTACCCGCGCTGATGTCGATGCTCCCCTGTAGGAGCAGGTGCAGCTGACCCTTCAGGTCGAGGCCGAGGTTGGGGAGGGGACCGCCGCTCGACACCAGCGACACGTTGCCGATCAGCGGCTGGCTAAGCAGCGGTGAGGCGGCGGTTGCCAGCCCCACGACCGTGTTCGGCGGACACGTTCCGGCGATGAACTCGGGTTGACCGCAAGGGGCGCCGAAGAAGATCGTCGCGTTCGGATTGAGGTCGGGCGGCACCCAGACGACGGCCCTGAGGAGGCCCGCCTCGTCGAAGTCCTGCAGGATCGCGGTGCTGGCGGTGGTCGGGACTCCGTTGGTGGTCTGTCCCGGGCCGCCGACCTCGGCCGTGAACGAGGGCGAGAAGTCGAGGTTCTCGCACCCCGTGGTGGTGAAGTTCGCGGTTCCGCTGGCAGTGGAGCCCGAGTAGGGAACGGCGGCGAAATTGGTGGTGTGCTCGCCGCAGGACGTCGGGTTGCGCGTGAATGGCCTTCCGGTCCCCGGAGCCGTGCCGAACAGCGTGATGTCCTGCGAGTTGATGGTGGTCGGAAGCCCCGAGGTCGAGTTGGGGATGTTGTTGATGACCGTGTTGAGGCCGAAATCGGGCCTGAGTTGGACACCCGACTGCAAGATGATGTTTGGCAGGACGGGCGGGAGCGGATCTGGGAGGGCGAGCGGCCGCAGGACGATCCCGAAGCGAGCGGGCTCGCCGGGCTGGGGCGTCAGGTTGTAGAGGTCTCCGCTGACGTCGACGGTCACTGGCAACACCACGACGGTCACTGTGGCGTTCGCAGTCACGCTGCCGACTCTCGTGTTATCGGGGCAGTCGTCGGCGTTGAGCTGCGCGACCGTGCACAGCGGCGTTGCGTTGGGATCCCCGATCAGACCGGGCGGCAGCCCGACGGTCAGGTCCTTGACCTGGCCGCCGCTGAAGTTCATGTGGATGTTGACGTTGCTGTGCGCGCCGGCGGTCGTGTCAGTAGGCGCGGCGGTCCCCGATACGGTGATCGCCTGGGCCGATGTCGGGACGATCACCAGCAGCGCGGCTGCAGCGACCAGCGTGCCGACGAGGCGCCTGGTAATGCGCCTCTCGCCCCCACCGTTGTGTCCCCCTGGGCCTCATCCTTGAACCGAGCCTGGCTCCCTGCCCGCCGGCGGAATATAAGCAGGTCAGTGATTTTGTGGAGGCGGTTCCTGACCAGCCTCGGGCTCGATCGGGTCCGGCCAGCGCAGCTCCTTAGGCGCATCGCGCATACGGATCACCTTCGCCGGCACGCCCCCGACCACCGCGTTCGCCGGCACATCGCGGGTGACGACGGAGTTCGTGCCGACGATCGAGTTGTCGCCCACGCGCACGCCGCGCAAGAAGCAGGCGCCGTAGCCCACCCAGACGTTCGAGCCGATCACGCACTCGCGCTTGTAGATGCCCTGCACCCGGATCGGGCGCTCGACCTCTACCACGCCGTGGTCGAAGTCGATGAACATGGCCCGGTCCGCGATCACGCACTGCTCCCCGATCCGCACTCGCTTGTATGCCGAGATCGTGCACTCCTGCCCGAAGACGGTCTTGGGCCCGATCTCGACGACGCCCGCGTGGCAGCGGATCTTGGTCCCGTCGCCGATCCAGGAGAAGCGCCCGAACTTCAGGGCCGCTCCCCTGGCGATCTGAAGCTGGAGGTCCTTGCCGAAGAAGACTGGCCCATCGGTCTCCCAGCGCCAGCCGGCCGGGGTCAGGAACCGCCGCCACAGGTAGCGCCACAGTAGGCGCGCATAGCGGAGGTTGAGCATGCCTTTGCTGCGGTAGAACCGGAGCGCTCGGAGCACGGGCGCGGAGTCTAGGTTCGGCCGGACCTAGACTGCCGCGAGTGGGGCAGAAGACCGAGCAGAGCCTCGCCGAGCGGCTGGTCGCCGGCGACAAGCGCGCCCTCGCCCGCGCGATCACGCTGATCGAGAACGACGACCCCCAGGGTTGGGAGCTCGTGCGTGAGGTCTTCCCGCGGACCGGTCGCGCTCGCATCGTCGGGCTCACCGGGCCACCGGGCGTGGGAAAGAGCACGCTGATCGGGGCGCTGACGGCCGAGATGCGCAAGGCGGACCGCGAGGTCGCCGTGCTCTCGATCGACCCGTCCAGTCCCTTCACCCGGGGCGCACTGCTCGGCGACCGGATCCGGCTCTCGGATCACTTCCTGGATCCGAGCGTCTTCATCCGCTCGATGGCGAGCCGCGGCGCCCTCGGCGGTCTCTCCGAGGCGACCCTGCAGGCGGCGCTGTTGATGGACGCCTCTGGCAAGGACGACGTCTTCATCGAGACGGTCGGCGTCGGGCAGGCCGAGATCGACATCGTGGACCACGGCGACACGATCGTGCTGGTCCTGATGCCCGGGTCGGGCGACTCGATCCAGGCGCTGAAGGCGGGCGTGATGGAGATCCCGGACGTCATCGTCGTCAACAAGTCCGACCACCCGATGACCGACACGATGATCCGCGAGATCCGCGGCGTGCTCTCGCTCGGCCCCTCCACCTCGTGGCGGGTGCCGATCGTGAAGACCGAGGCGGCGAAGGGGGAGGGGGTCACCGAGCTCGCCGAGAAGATCACCGAGCATCGCGAGCACATCGAGGTCGAGGGAACGCTCGACGAGCGGAGGGCCAGGAACCTGCGCAACGAGGTGCTGGAGCTGGCCGCGTCGCGGATGCGGCGACAGCTCGAGGCTGCGGTCGCCGACGACGCCTCGGTCCGCGAGCTGCTCGACCGGGTGGTGAAGCGGGAGCTCGATCCTGCGAGCGCCGCCAAGGAGCTGCTCGAGCGCGAGGATGACTGAGACCGGAACGAGCCTCGCTGAGGCGATCGAGTGGCTCGAGATGCCGATCGACGGTCTAGGCGGGCGGACGCTTGGCCGGGTGGCCGGCATCCACCTCGACGCCGAGGACGGCGAGCCGCGCTGGTTGCTCATCAAGCTCGGCCCGCTCGCCGGCTGCACGGCGATTCCGGTCGAGCACGTCGCCGAGGCGGCGGAGCGTCTCTGGACCGGATATGAGCACGACTCGATCCACGAGGCGCCCCGCTTCAAGCCGGACTCGTCGCTGACCGCCGCGCAGGAGCTCGAGCTCGCCGCCCACTGGGGCATCGGCGAGGGGTGGGGGAGGGTGGCCGAGGTGGCCGACCGGGACGCCGATGAGATCAGCGCGCTCCCGGCCGAAGTCGAGGACTAGTCCCCGCCGCCTTCCATCAGGTTCTCGAGGTAGCTGCGCTTCTTGCTCTTCTTGCGCGGACGCTCGCGCTCCTCGAAGTCATTCGCGTACTCGCGCTCGTAGTGCGCCCCTTCGGCGTCGACGAGGCGCTCGAGCTCACCGCGGTCGAGGGAAGATCCCCTTGCATCCGGTGCACTGATCGACGAGCACGCCGTTTCGCTCGTAACTGCGCATCTCGCTGCCGCACTTCGGGCAAACCAGGGTCTGTGTGCCTGCCTCCATGGCCGAGACCTTAGCTAGCAGCCGAGCTGGCGGGCGATCACCATCTGCTGCACCTCGTCGGTGCCCTCACCGATGGTGAGGATCTTGGCGTCGCGGTAGAAGCGGCAGACGGGGTACTCCTCGATGTAGCCGTAGCCGCCATGGATCTGCACCGCCTCCTCCGTCGCCCGCACCGCAAGCCGCCCGGTGATCAGCTTCGCCTGGGCGGCGGTCAGGGTGAAGGGCTCGCCCCGGTCCTTGAGGACGGCCGATCGGTAGACGAGCAGGCGGGCGGCCTCGATCTGCGCGGAGATGTCGGCGATCTTGGCCTGGATCGCCTGGAAGTGCGAGATCGGCTGACCGAACGCGCGGCGCTCCTTCGCGTATGAGATCGCCTCGTCGAGCGCGCCCTGCGCAAGGCCGACGCCCATCGCGGCGACCCCGATGCGGCCGCCGTCGAGGATCTGGAGGAACTGCTTGAAACCCTCGCCCCGGCGGCCGAGCAGGTTGTCCTCGGGGACGCGGCAGTCGTCGAAGGTGAGGGGCCTGGTGTCGGAGGCGTTCCAGCCCATCTTCCGGTAGGGCTCGCCGGCCTCGTAGCCGGGTGTCCCGTTGGGGACGATGATGTTGGAGATCTCCTTCGTCCCGTTGCTCTGGCCGGTGACCGCGGTGATCGTCACGCAGCCCGAGATCTCGGTCCCGGAGTTGGTGATGAACTGCTTGGCGCCGTTCACCACCCACTCACCGCCCTCCAGGGCGGCGCGGGTCTGGGTGTTCCCGGCGTCGGAGCCGGCCTCCGGCTCGGTGAGCCCGAAGGCCGCCAGCTTCTGCCCGCTGCAGAGCTGCGGCAGCCAGTCGCCCTTCTGCTGGTCGGTGCCCCAGAGGTGGATCGGCATCGTGCCGAGCGAGGTGTGGGCGGCCATCGTGATCGTGACCGACGAGTCGATCCTGCTCAGCTCCTCGACGGCCAGCGCGTAGGCCAGCGTGTCTGCGCCGCCGCCGCCGTACTCCTCCGGGAAGGGGATGCCCATCAGCCCGAGCTCGCCCATCTTCGCCACCAACTCGTAGGGGAACGACTTCGTCCGGTCGAGCTCCTCCGCGACCGGCGCCACCTCCTGGCGAGCGAAGTCGCGAACGGTGTCGCGCAGCAGCCGCTGCTCGTCGGTCAGCTCGAAGTCCACGGGGCGGGGAGTCTAGGAAAGCGCGGCTAGGCGGCCGCTTTGATGCGCTCGAGCGAGGCCTTCATCCCGGGCCCCTCGATCGCCGTTGCCTCGCGCACCGTGAGCTTCTTGCCGCACTTGGTGCAGATGCGGCCGTCGTCGATCTCGCCGCCGCACTCGCCCTTGTGGACCACGATGGAGGGACGCCCCTCGGGCTGCTGCTCATACTTGTCGCCCCACTGCATCAGGGCGATCATCACCGGCCAGAGGTCGAGCCCCTTCTCGGTGAGGAAGTACTCGTAGCGCTCGGGACGCTCGCTGTAGGGCCTGCGCTCCACGATGCCCTCGTCGACCATTCGCTGGAGGCGGGCGGTGAGGACGTTGCGCGCGACACCGAGCGAACGCTGCATCTCTGAGAACTTGCGCCGGCCGTGGAAGATCTCGCGCACCACGAGCAGGGTCCAGCGCTCGCCGACCAGCTCGAGGCTCCGTGCGATGGAGCAGATCTGTCCCTCGTACTCATTGCCAAGCATGTGTGTGATCTTCGCACACTCAGTTGCATCACGCAACTTACGCTGTTAGGGTCGCTCTCAAGCGGTTGCGTGAAGCAACCAACCCGAGCAAGGAGTCCGAGATGAGAGCACTCCGCTTCGAATTCCATCCCGAGCAGGTCCGGATCAGCTCCGAGGAGATCCTCGCCGACCTCCGCTACCCGGCCCGCGAGAGCCGCGACGACGGTGGGCGCAAGCGTAATACGAGGGCGTGCCGAGCTCGCTCGGCGCGACCCGTTTGATGGCGGGCCGGGGGCGGCGTTGACGATCGCGCCGGGCCGAGGCGCGGAGAGGGCAACGGACGCCGCCGAGGCCTTCGCTCGGCGGTCGCCCGAGACCACCCGCAGCCGGACGGTCACCTGGCAGGACCCGGCGGTATCGGCTGCGGCGGGCGCGCGGATGTCGGGGCTCGAATACGTTCGCGCGATTCAGGCGGGAGAGATCCCGCCGCCTCCGATCGCGGTCGTCATGAACTTCTCGATCGCGGAGCTCGAGGAGGGACGGGCCGTCTTCGAGGGCGAGCCCGGCGAGGAGCACTACAACCCGATCGGCGTGGTCCACGGCGGCTACGCGGCGACGATCCTCGACTCGGTGCTCGGCTGCGCAGTCCACACGACCTGCCCGGCGGGCGTCGGCTACACGAGCCAGACCCTCGAGGTGAAGTACCTGCGGCCGATCACCCGCGACATCGGCGTCGTTCGCGCCGAGGCCGAGGTCGTGCACCGGGGACGGAGGAACGCCACCTCGGAGGCGAGGCTGATCGCCGAGGACACAGGCAAGCTGCTCGCCACGGGAACCAGCACCTGCCTGATCCTCGACTGATGGCGGGCGGGATAGCTTTCGGGGCGATGTCCGGCACGGATGCCAAGGACGCCATCGTCGCTTCCTACGAGGCGCTCAACGAGAGCGACATCGACACGGCGATGGAGGCGCTAGCCGAGGACGCCGAGTGGCACGAGAGCGAGGTCCTGCCCGATACCGGCGTCTACCGGGGTCGCGAGGCGATCCGCGCCTTCCTCACCCACTTTCTCGACTCCTGGGAGCGCTTCCACCAGTCCGTCGAGGAGGTCCGCCAGGAGGGCGACCGGGTGCTGGTGATGATCCATCTGGAGGCGACTGGCCGGGGCTCCGCCGCCGACGTGGACGCCCGCTACGCGCACGTGTGGACGGTCTCCGGCGGTCGCGGGATCCGCGTCGAGGCGTTCTACGACCGCGACGAGGCTCTCGCCGTCCTCAACCCGTAGCCGCCGGTCACGACGACCGCGATCCAGAACGCCGCGTAGAGCGCCGTCGCCAGGGGCCGGTCGCCGAGATCCGGGATGTGGAGGTTCAGAGCGAGCAGCTCGAGCAGCCCGAGCGCGGTGTAGGCGAGCGCGGCGCCGCGGAAGCTGAGCGGATCGTCATCGCGGATCGCGATCAGAGCCGCCAAGCCCACCCCGAACAGAAACGAGCCGATCGCGCGCGAGGTGAGCGGGCTGAGCGCCCAGGGCCAGATGTCGTCGGCGGCGCCGGGCGCGATCAGAAGCAGAGCGCCGGTTAACACCATCACCACGCCCTCGACGACCAACGCCCGGCGGAGCGCTCTCGGCAGTCGTTTCGCCCCGCGCCGGTCCTCGCCGGCGCTCCGAAGCTGATCGGCGATCGCCCAGCCGAGCAGCACCGGGACCAGGACATACGTGACGACCCAGAAGACGCCGAAGAGGCTGTCCAGGTCGAAGCGGTCGAGGTGGATCAGCGTGATGACGAGCAGCAGCAGCGCGATCACGGCGACCGGGTAGACGGCCGGCCGGGCCCCGGTCCAGGTCTTGGAGCGGGCCGCGCTCAGGATGAGCACCAACGCCGCCCAGTAGAAGGCGCCGAGGGTGGCGGCCGTGAGCGGCGGCTGGATCGTCCAGGACCACCAGGCGTCGGTGCGGGTCGCCCCGAAGAAGAGAAGCGCCCCTGCGATCAGGGCGAGTCCGGCGAAGACGTCGAGCATCAGCCTCAGTTGCGGAGTCACCAACCGCATGCGCGAGATCCTACGATCGGGCCGTGAGCCGGAACGGCAGGGTCCACAGGGTCCGCCTCGGCCGGATGGTCGAGGACGGCGTCGCGCCCAGCATCTTCGGGCTGATCGAGCGCGGGATCGCGCGGGAGCCCGCGCTGGCTGCGCAGATGCGCGGCCGGGTCGTCTTCCGGTTCGCCGAGGAGTTCTCGGCGCTGCGGATCACCTTCAGGCCGCGCAGCGTCGTGGTGGAGGACGGCGACTCGCGCAACCCGGACCTGGTGATCGAGGGCCGCCTCCCCGACATCGTCCACTTCGCGACGGTGCCGACCCTGCGCGGGCGACTGCACGGTGTCCCGGATCCGCGCCAGCCCCGCGGTCGAAAGGCGCTGAGGCGGCTCGCCGATGGTCGGGTGAGGATTGAGGGCAACAGGGCGCTGGGCCGCCAGCTGCTGCGGCTACTTGCCGTCTGACAGCGAGCGGGCCAACTCAACGAGCAAGCGAACGCCGTACCCCGTCGGCCCCTTGCCGACGTACTCCCGCCCCACGTCCCAGGCGGTGCCTGCGATGTCGAGGTGGACCCAGGGCTTCCCGTCCACGAACTCCTCAAGGAACGAGCCCGCGTAGATCGTCGAGGCCTTGCGCTTCGCGGAGGCGTTGGTGAGGTCGGCGGCCGTCCCCTTGGTCAGGTCCTTGTACTCGGGGTGGAGGGGAAGCCGCCAGGCGAGCTCGCCCGTGCGCGCCGCGGCCGCCTCAACCTCGGTGGCGAGCGCGTCGTCGTTCGAGATCATTCCGGCGTAGGTCGAGCCCAGCGCGACCAGGACGGCACCGGTGAGGGTGGCGAGGTCGACGATCCGATCCGCACCCAGCTCCACCGCGTAGGCGAGGGCGTCGGCGAGGATCAGGCGACCCTCCGCGTCGGTGTTGTTGATCTCAACGGTCTTGCCGTTCAGCTGGGTGATGATGTCGCCGGGCTTGACGGCGGTGCCGCTCGGCATGTTCTCGGTCGACGGGATCACCGCGAGGACGTCGATCGGCACCTCGAGCTTGGCCAGCGCGGAGACCGTCTCGAGCACCGCCGCGGCGCCGGACATGTCCATCTTCATCTCGTGCATCGAGGCGGCCGGTTTGATCGAGATGCCACCCGAGTCGAAGGTGACGCCCTTGCCGACTAGGCCGAGAGTCTCCCCACTGCCCCCCTGGTAGCGCAGCACGATCAGCCGGGGCTCCTCCGCCGTCCCCTGCGACACGGCGACGAGCCCGCCCATACCCTTCTCCTTGATCTCGTCCCGGCCGAGCACCTCGCAGGTGACCGAGCCGTGCTCCTCGGCGATCGCGTTCGCGCGACCGGCGAGGTAGCTCGGTGTGACCACGTTGGAGGGCAGATCCTGGAGCTCGCGGGCGAAGTTCTCGGCCTCGGCGCCGATCCGGGCGGCCTCCACCGCTTCCGCCAGCCCCCCGTCGCCGACCATGGTGAGGTCCTCGAGCGGCTTCGAATCTCCCTCGCCCTCGTCCTCCTTGCTCTTGAAGCGGTCGAAGCGGTAGGAGGCGAGGATCGCTCCCTCAACCATGGCGGTCGCCGCGACCGCCGCGTCGTCGCCGTCCGGACCCTTCAGCGCGAGCGAGGACGCGTCCATCGAGGCCGCCGTGCGGGCGGCGATCGCCGCTGCGACTCGCGCCCGCTCTGGCTCGAAGTCGTCGCGGCCACCGAGGCCGACGACGAGCGCGCGTCGAGGGGTGCGCGGGTGCACCAGGGTCGCCCTCTTGTAGGTGGCCTTGACGTCCTCGGAGCCGGGCGCGCCGGCGAGCGGCTCGGGTAGCTCGTCGCCCGCGAAGATCAGAACCGCGAGGAAGTCGGCCTTGACCTCGGAAAGCGGCTGGTCTGCGACCTCGACGCGCACGGCGGCGAACAATAGTGGCGCCCCCTCGTCGGACTCAGGAGCCCGGGGGAGCGGAGATCGGGTTCGCCTCGAGCGCTCGCGCGGCGGCGAGGAGGTTCGAGGCCGCCGCCTCACCGGTGCTCTTCGACCAGGGGTGGCCCTCCTTGGCGTCGAGGTAGTCCTTGCCGGGCCCGGGACCGCGGTTCCAGTACGTCCAGGCCTGCCCCGGAATCGTGAACCCGATGTCCGCCAGCGCGCCCGAGATCTCGCTGATCACGTGGTGAGCCCCGTCCTCGTTGCCAGTGACGATCACGCCCGCCACCCGGTTGTACGCCACGGGGCGGGCCTCGTCGTCGGTCTCCGAGAGCATCGCGTCCATCCGCTCCAGGACCCGCTGGGCCACGCTCGACGGCCTGCCGAGCCAGGTGGGCGTGGCGATCACCAGGATCTCGGCGCCTAGGATCTTCTCCCTGATCTGCGGCCACTCGTCCCCGTCGCCCATGTCCGACTCGACGCCGGGCTTGATCTCGTGGTCGACCGCCCGCAGGAATTCCACCCCGACGTCCTCCGCCTCCAGGGCGTCGGCGACGACTCGCCCCAGCGCCTCGGAGTTGGATCTCTCCGGTGAGGGCTTCAGAGTGCAGTTGATGAAGACGGCCCGCACGACCTCTGGCTTCTACCCGGCCACGCGACTCGAAACCGGGCCCGCCTGGGGGGAGTGACTAGCATTGCTGGCGCACCCGGAACCAGCCGCGCGGGACCCTCGCCGGCCCAGACGAAAGGCGCAGATGTCGAAGACGGTCATCCTCTCCACCGCCAGGACCCCCTTCGGGAAGATGGGCGGCGGGCTCTCCTCTCTGGACGCCACCGACCTGGGCGGCACCGCGATCACGGAGGCGCTCGAGCGCGCCGAGGTTGCGCCCGACGAGATCGAGGGCGTCGTCTACGGCCAGGTGCTGCAGGCGGGCCAGGGGCAGATCCCCTCGCGCCAGGCCCAGATCAATGCCGGCATTCCCCGCGAGGTCCCCTCGGAGACCATCAACAAGGTCTGCGCCTCGGGCATGCGCTCGATCGGAATCGCCGACCAGGCCGTGCGCGCTGGTGACCTCGACATCGCCGTCACCGGCGGCATGGAGTCGATGAGCCAGGCGCCCTACCTGCTCCCGGGCGCTCGCTTCGGGTTCCGGATGGGGGATGTCACGGCGATCGACGCGATGACCCACGACGGCCTGACCAACCCCTTCACGGACAAGCAGATGATCAACGAGGCGAGCGAGGTCTCGAACGAGCTCGAGATCACCCGCCCCGACATGGACCGCTTCGCGGAGCGCTCGCACCAGCTCGCCCACAAGGCGACCGAGGACGGCAAGCTCGCGGAGGAGATCGTCACCGTGACGGTCAAGTCGAAGAAGGGCGAGAACGAGGTCGCCGCCGACGAGGGGATCCGGCCCGACACGACGCTCGAGGTGCTCGCCAAGCTGAAGGCCGTCGGTGGCGACGACGCCACCCACACCGCCGGCAACTCACCGGGCGTCAACGACGGCGCCGGCGCGGTCGTCGTCTCTTCGGAGGAGTGGGCGAAGGAGAACGGCAAGTCGCCGATTGCGACGGTACTCAGCTACGGCCAGGTCGCCGACGACTTCCCCTACCTCGCCAAGACCCCGGCCCGGGCCGCGCTGCAGGCGCTCGAGAAGATCGGCAAGAAGCCAGCTGACGTCGACCTCTGGGAGATCAATGAGGCCTTCGCCTCGGTCGCGATCAACTCGATGCGGATGCTCGAGATCGACGACGAGAAGGTGAACGTGAACGGCGGCGCTATCGCCCTGGGTCATCCGATCGGCGCCTCCGGCGCCCGCATCGTCGGCGCCCTCGTGCACGAGCTGAAGCGCCGCGGCGGCGGCCTCGGCTGCGCGGCCATCTGCTCCGGCGGCGGCCAAGGCGACGCGATCGTCGTCGAGGTGAACGGGGGGTAGTTTCGGCCCGCAGGCCGGAGGGCAGTCCCTCGGCATGCGGGTCCATTTCGAGAGCGACACGCTGAGCGCGATCGGGCGTGCCTGGCACGACGTGGGTCTCGGCACCATCGTTGGGTCGAACCTGTTCGCGCAGGTCGGCTGGCATCCAGCGCTCCGCGAGGTGAGCGACGAGCGCGAGCGGGGCCAGGTGACGAACGAGGCGTGGCGGCGCTACGGCGTCGTCAACGGGATCGCCCTCCTTGGGATCGGCTCCGGCTGGCTCGGAGCACGCGCGTTCGAGGCGCAGCCGAACAAGCTCACGGAGCGAGAGCGCCGAATCGCGACCGCCAAGGACGTCCTCACCGGCGTGATAGCGGTGACCGGCCTCGCCTCGGCCGCCGTCGGGATGCGCTTCTATGAGATGGCCGATGACGGCGCCGTGCCGATGCGAGATGGCGACCACACCAGCGGGCATGCATCGCCGGCGGCCGCTCGGATGAAGCGAGCCCTGTCGGCGCTCAGTCGCATCCAGCTTGCCTCGGCGCTCACCCTCGGCGTCGTGCAGGCCGGGATGGCGCAGGTCAACTACCGCCGCCCCCCGCTCAAGCGGGTCTTCCGCCGCACCTACTAGCCGACAAGGGGCATGGCTAGGCTGCCTCCCCATGGCCGAGAAGTCATCCGAGGGCAAGGGCGCCGCCTTCTTCGACCTGGACAAGACCCTGATGGCGGGGTCGAGCGGCATGGTGTTCGCGCGGGTCGCGAACCGCAAGGGCTTCGTCCCTCGGCGCCAGCTCGCCAGATGGGGGCTTGACCACCTGCGCTACCGGCTCCGCGGCTCCTCCGATGAGCAGACCAGTGCCGTCGTGGAGGTCGCGAAGCGAATCTTCGCCGAGATTCCCGAGCGCGACATCGAGCGGATGGGGCCGGAGGTCCTCGCCGGGATCCTGCCGCGGATCTACCCGCAGATGCTGGACGAGGTCCACAGCCACCAGGACGAGGGCCGCGCCACGTTCATCGTCAGCGCCGCGGGCAACGACCTCGTGAAGACGCTGGCCGCCGTGCTCGGCATGGAGGGCGGGATAGGCACGCGGTGGGCGGTCGGCTCGGACGGGAAGTACACCGGGGAGATGGACGGGCCATTCGTCTACGGCAACGGCAAGGTCGAGGCGATGCGGCAGTTCGCCGACAAGCACGACATCCACCTGGCGGGGTCCTATGCCTATTCCGACTCGGTCAGCGACCTGCCGATGCTGCGGGCCGTCGGCCACGCCGTCGTCGTCAATCCGGACGGCCCGCTGCTCGAGATCGCCCGCCAGGAGGGCTGGCAGGTTATGCGCTTCGAGAGGCTCGGGCGAAAGCTGGCGATCGCCGGGGCCACCGCGCTTGCGGCTGCCGCCGGTGGCGTCGGCGCCCTTGCCTCGCGACGCCGGAGCGATAGCCGGGGACTGGTCTCGAGGTCGGTCCGTCGCTAGCCCTCGCACCACGGGCGGGGGCGCGGGAAAGGTGCGACACTGGAGGGGCATCAAGTTTGCCGTCGGACGTCTCCCGGGCGGACGACGGCGCGGGATGGGAGCAACCGTGACGCACACAGGATCCAGCGGTACCGATTGGGACGACGACAGGGCCCGGCTGGAGGAGGAGCAGCGGTGGCTTGCCAGGTTCGCCGAGGAGCAGAAGAGAGCCGCCGAAGATCAGTCGGCGTCCGATGCGGATCAGACCGCGTCCGATGCGGATCAGAGCCTCTCCGATGTGGAGCGCGACCTCTCCGAACGTGACCAACTGGCATCCGACGGCGACCAGCTCGCCGCGGACCGCGACCAGGCGTCGTCCGATCGAGAACTGGCGCTGCATTCGGACGAAGCCTCACGCAGGGCGCATGAGGCGAGCCGCGCCGGTCGGGAAGCCGGGAAGCTGGAGCGCGACCAGGCCTCGTCAGATCGGTCACTGACGGCGGACGAGCGCGCCCGTAATGCGGCGGGACGCGACGAGAGCGCCCGCCAGCGCGATCTGACCGCCAACGCCCGGGACCGGGCTGCCGAACAACGCGACCTGGAGGCGGTCGCACTCGAGCGACAGATCGCGTTGCGAAGCTCTTCTCTCCAAGCCGCCCTCACACTGGCGGCGGAGACGCGCGCGCGAGCGGCGGCTGACCGGGCGAGGGCGGCCGAGGAGCGCCGGCACGCGGGGCGCGACCGTGCGCGGGCCGCCGCGGAACGTGCCGAGGTCCTCGACGAGCTGCGGCGCGCCCACATGGACGCGCTCACCGGCGCCCTACGGAGGGGAGCGGGCGAGGTGGCACTCCAGGACGAGATCGATCGTGCCCGGCTCGGTGACGGCAGGCTCGTGTTGGCCTTGGTGGACGTCGACTCGCTGAGGGATCTCAACAAGCGTGAGGGTCATGCCGCGGGTGACGCGCTCCTGCGCGACGTCGTTTCCGCTATTCGTGCGAACGGGCGTTCGTCCGAGCCGATCGTGCGCTACGGCGGCGACGAGTTCGTCTGCGCGCTCTCGGGTGTCGACCTGGGGCAGGCCAAGCGGCGTTTTACGGCGATCAGGGACTCGGTCGCGGCAGATCGCGTTGGGGAGGCCCTCTCGGTCGGGATGGCCGAGCTGCGGCCGGAGGATAGCCTGGGCGACCTGGTGGGCCGAGCGGACGCCGCGCTGCTTGCCGCTCGCGAGGGGCACCCGGGCGTGAACTGACCTTCGCCCTAGACTTTCCGCATGGCGGTTGAGCCCGAGGCGCGGCGACGCGCACACGAGTGGCTGTCGGAGGTCTACTCGCGCCTGGAGGAGCGCGAGGCGCTCTTCGAGACGATCTCGGGCCACGAGATCAAGCCTCTCTACACAGAGGAGGACCGCGAGGGCTCCGACACAGAGCGGGACGTCGGCTACCCCGGCGAGTTCCCCTACACGCGCGGCGTCTACCCGTCGATGTACCGCGGCCGGCTCTGGACGATGCGCCAGTTCGCCGGCTTCGGCACCGCCGAGGAGACCAACGAGCGCTTCCACTACCTGCTGCAACACGGCCAGACCGGCCTCTCGACCGCCTTCGACATGCCCACCCTGATGGGGCTCGACTCCGGCGCCCAGCGCTCGCTCGGCGAGGTCGGGGTGGAGGGGGTCGCGATCGACACCCTCGACGACATGGAGACCCTCTTCGCCGGGATCGACCTCGGCAAGGTCACCACCTCCATGACGATCAACGCCCCCGCGGCGATCCTGCTCGCCTTCTACGTGGCGACGGCCGAGGAGCAGGGCGTTTCTCCGGAGCTCCTCGGCGGCACGATTCAGACGGACATCCTCAAGGAGTACATCGCCCAGAAGGAGTGGTGCTTCCCGATTGAGCCGGCGATGCGGCTGGTCGGCGACATGATCGAGTGGTGCACCACCCACATGCCACGCTGGCACCCGATCTCGATCTCCGGCTACCACATACGCGAGGCTGGCTCGACCGCCCAGCAGGAGCTCGCCTTCACGCTCAAGGACGGCTTCACCTACGTCGAGCAGGCGATCGAGCGGGGCCTCGACGTCGACGCCTTCGCGCCGCGGCTCAGCTTCTTCTTCAACGCCCACATCGACTTCTTCGAGGAGATCGCCAAGTACCGTGCCGCCCGGCGAATCTGGGCGCGCGAGATGCGCGAGACCTACGGGGCCAAGCGCGAGGCCTCCTGGCGGATGCGCTTCCACACCCAGACCGCCGGCGTCTCACTGACCGCCCAGCAGCCGCAGGTCAACATCATCCGCACCGCGATCGAGGCTCTCGCCGGCGTGCTCGGCGGCACCCAGTCGCTGCACACCAACTCCTACGACGAGGCGCTCGCCCTGCCGACCGAGGAGGCCGTGCGGATCGCCCTCCGCACCCAGCAGGTGATTGCCCACGAGACCGGAGTTACGAACACGATCGACCCTCTCGGCGGCTCCTACTTCGTCGAGACGCTCACCGACGAGATGGAGCAGGCGGCCTACGAGTACTTCGCCCGGATCGATGAGCTCGGCGGCATGGTGGAGGCGATCAAGCAGAACTTCCCCCAGCGGGAGATCGCAGACGCCTCGTTCCGCTATCAGCAGGAGGTTGACCAGCGCAACCGGATCGTTGTCGGGGTCAACGACTATGTGCTCGAGGACGAGGACCAGACCCCGATCCTGCGAATCGACCCCGAGCTCGAGCGCAAGCAGAAGGGGAGGGTGGAGGCGACCAAGGCGCGCCGAGACTCGGCCGAGGTCGAGCGGACGCTCGCCGAGCTGCGGGCCGCCGCGGCGACCGACGCCAACCTGATGCCGCCGATCCTCGACTGCGCGCGTGCCCGGGTCTCCGAAGGGGAGATGGTGGCGGCCCTTCAGCAGGTCTTCGGCTCCTACACCGAGCTGCCGGTCTTTTGAAGCGAAGGGCCCGCTTGCGCCGGCCCCTTCGACCCGATGAGCTCCTGACTACGGCGCCGGCGGTGAACCGGTGACGGCCTGCGAGACACCACAACTCGCGGTCACCGCGACCCTGTCCGTAACGCCCGTGTCCCCGGCATAGAACCTTGCCGTGAACCCGCTCGTGTTCGGATAGTCCTCGATCAGGGAGAAGGTGAAGTTGGGGGGATAGCCCGACGCCACCTTGGTGCCGCCACCCAATACATGCGTTCCGCCCGGACACGTAGCCGTAAGCACGTATCCCTCCGCAGGATTGTTGCCGGTGTACACCTGCTCCGCGGTCACGTAGGTCAGCTTGCCCACACCGACAGTCTTCTTCTTGGCGCTGGGTGACAGCGCGTTCAGGCCGAGCTTCTTCGCGGCCACCGCGGTGCCGCCGAGCGCCACCACAAGCGCGATCACCGCAACGATCATCGTCGAACTGGGGCGTCGTCGCAGCTTCTTCATCCCATATCCCTTTCCGTTGGCATCGATTCCATTCCGCCCTGCCCAGGACTAATCGAGCGTCGCATCGACCTAGGCGACGGGTCGTGAGGACCCTAGTCCGTCCGCCCGACGCGACGCAAGGGTCCGAGTGTCCAGGCAGCCGGTGTAGACCCCGCAGCGGATGCGGGCTGGTCGAACTGGTCGCTAGGCCGCGCGCTGGGCCGAATCGACGATCACGATGACCTCGCCCGTGGGCCCGAGTTCGGACCCCGCGAGGAACATGCGTCCTACGCCTCGCCGGTGAGATTCCGCCCGAGCGAACTCGCAGGCCGCATCGTGATCGAGGCCACTCGCCAGCACCTTCTGCGCATGCGTCCGGTCCAGAAAAAGAACGTCGTAC